>CAYYYI010000210.1:0-2672 GCA_964475735.1 uncultured Anaerolineaceae bacterium | reverse complement strand
CCATCGAATCGACGATCCGCACGCCCACGCGCAGGGCCAGGTGCTCCGTCTTCCAGGTCGCCGCTGTCGCGCGCTCCACGGCAATTCCCGGGTAACGTTCGGGCGAAAGCAACGCCAGCGCCCGGTCGTCGGCGACGAACGTCACCCTGCCTCCCCATCGTTCGCACATCCGTCCCAGGAAGGCCGGGGCAACCGCCGCGTGCACTAGCAACGTGTCCACGGCGTTGCAGATGCTGTAGCGGCGCGTCTTCGCGTTGTCCACCACCGTTACGGCCATCTCCAGGTCCACGTCCCCGTCGACGTAAATCTGCACCACCGCGTCCCCGTGGGCCACCACCGGCATAGTCGCGTTCTGCCGCACGTAGTCGATGAGCTGCGCACCACCGCGCGGCACCATCAGGTCCACCAGGTCGTGCGACTTCAACAGCTCGTCCACATGACCGCGGTCGGGGTCGCTCACCACCTGGATGGCTGCGGGCGGCACGTCCGACCCTTCGAGCGCCTCGCGGATGACTTCGCCGAGGGCGGCGTTGCTGTTGCGCGCTTCCTTGCCCCCGCGCAGGAGCGAGGCGTTGCCGCTCTTCAGGGCCAGCGCCGCTATGTCCACCGTCACGTTCGGCCGCGCCTCGTAGATGCAGGCCACCACCCCCAGCGGCACCCGCCGCCGCCCGATGAGCAGCCCGTTCGGGAGCGTCCGCGCGTCGAACACCTCGCCCACCGGGTCCGGCAGCCCCGCCACCGTGCGCGTGTCGGCGGCGATTCCCCGCAGCCGCTCGGGCGTGAGCGTCAGCCGTTCGAGGAAGTATTCGTCAAGCCCCGCCTGGCGGCCGGCTTCGAGGTCGCGCGCGTTCGCGTCAAGGACTGGCGCCTGCTTGGTCTCCAGCAGATCGGCGATGCGGAGCAGGGCGGCGTTCTTCGCGCCGGTCGAGAGTGTGGCCAGCTGCCGCGCGGCGGCGCGGGCGGCCGCGGCCCTTTCGCGGATGTAGGAGGTGGCGGTCGTCATGGCCCCAGTGTACCGCGCCGCCAGCGACAGCGGCGCATGCGCGGCCGCGCCCTCAGCGCCGCCGGAACACCCAGGCGGAAAGCAGCGCAAACCGGATGATGGTGGCGACCCCTCCCGCGCCCACGGCGATAAGCGTCTCCAGCGCCCGCCCCGGGTCTGAAACGATCTGCAGGCTCGCGTGGAGAGTGGCCGTGGCCGCGCCCAGCCCGAGGAGGTACACGAACCCGTACTGCGCGCCCTGGACCGGCAACGCTCCGCTGGTCGCCTCGAACGTGAACCGCCGGTTCGCGGCGAAATTGAACACCATCGTCAGCGACAGGGCCACGAAGTTCGACGTGAGCGGCCCCGCGGCCGTTCGCACGAGCGCATACAGCGCCGCGAACGCAACCGTACATATCGCCCCGATCACAGCGAAGATCGCCAGCCGCCTCCCATGCCCTCTCGCCCCTCCCGTACCGAGGGCTGGCAGCCAGTCTGGAAGCCGCCGCTTCCGCGGCCCGGCGTCAATCAAGAACGTGCCTCCTGCTGGCTTGAGTGTGCCGGGGGGCGTCAGCGCCTGGCGCCCTTTGCGCGACCTCCCTGCGCGTTGCCTGGCCCTTCCGCCGTGCTGGACCGTATGCGCTTGCTCGCCAAACATACCCGTGCATCCCGATTCCTGCATGCGGCGGCGCCAGCAGGGCGCCGGCTGGAGGATTATCTGCTTAGCGCGCGTTCCCACCGCGTCATTGCCATGGCAATCCTGGCTGTCGCCGCGGCCCTCGCCTTCGTTGTCTATTCGCAGGCGTTCTCCTCTGCCTTCTATGGCGATGACTATCGCTACATGCTCGCCTCCCGCGACATGTCGTGGGCCCACTTCCTCCAGGATGCGTTCTACCCCTGGGCTGACCCGGAGGGGTCCACCATTGCCGGAGACCACTGGCGCCCCCTCTCGTGGCTTCTTTTTCGCGTCCAGTACCACCTCTTTGGCGAAGAACCAACCGGCTACCACCTGGTGAGCTTCGCCTTCCATCTCGCCGGGATTGTGATGGTCTGGTTGCTGGCGCTCCGCCTCAGCCGAGGAACAATCGCGCCGCTGGTGGCCGCGGTCGTATTCGCCATACACCCCGCCGGGTTCGAAACGGTGACCTGGATCTCCGCCCTCAGCTTCGCCGGCCTTCCCATCGCCCTCGCGGGCTGGCTCGTGTTCGTGAGTGCGGTGGAGGCGAAGACGCCCCGCCGCCGCTGGCAGATGCACGCCCTGGCGCTTGGTATCATCGCCGTCGCCCTCCTCAATCGCGAGACCTCAGTCGTGGTCCTTCCCGCCATGGGCTTCTGGTACCTGCTCGATCGGTGCCGCGACCGCCTCCGTGAGCCGCGCACATGTCTGCCCCTCGTGCCCTACGCGGTCCTTCTTGCCGCGTACGTGCTTGTGGCGACGTGGTTCTTCACCGTCCGAAGCGACCAGCAGCTCAGCGTCGACCAGGGGGCGGTCGAAAGGGGTTGGTTCTATGTCCGTCAGGCGCTCCTGCCCATCGGCATGGAGAGGTACGGGGCGCCGCTATGGGCGCAGCGGGCCCTCGGGCTGGCCGTGCTTGCCATTCCCTTCGCTGCCCTGGCCGCGCGACGATGGCTGGTGCTCGCGCTGAGCCTCGGCTTCCTGGCGTCGATCGTCCCCTATGCCCTGTTCAGC
>CAYYYI010000209.1:0-2916 GCA_964475735.1 uncultured Anaerolineaceae bacterium | reverse complement strand
CAGAACATGATGCTCGCCGCGTGGTCGGAAGGCGTGGCCAGCTGTCCCGCATCGATGCACGACTCCGAGTGCGCCGGGCTGGTGCTCGGCCTGCCCGGGGGGCACCTGGTGGCGAACGTGATCGCCTTCGGCTACCCGTCAGAGGAGGCACCGGCACTTGGCCGACGGCCGCGCTTGCCCCTCGAAGAAATCGTGCACGAGGAGCGCTGGTAGCTCCCGCTCAGATGTCGCGAACGCCGGTGACGATCAGGCCTGCGCCCGCAGCTACGAGCAGGGCGGCTGCCAGCGGCGCGACCATGGCGAATGCGGGCCGCCATCGCTCCGGCGCCCGGGCAGCCAGGGCAGCAGCCACGACCAACGCGGGCGCGGCGGCGGCGAACGCGAATCCCGCGCCCTCATCCGCGCCGTAGCTGAGGGCCGCCATCAGCCCGGCCGGCCCCGCCAGCAGCGGGATGCCGAGCGGGTATGTGCCAAAGCGCCAGCCAGCGGGTGCGTCGTCGAACTCGTTGCGCGTTGGGAGCAGGGCGCGAGCACCCATAGCGGCCAGCACCACCCCGGCGGCCACACGGAAGGTTTCAGGTTCGATCTCCAGGAAGTCGAGCAGTGGATCGGCGCCCGCAACGGCAGCGAGGTAGAGCGCCCCGGCGAGGGCGAGTCCGGCGGCAGATGCAGGCAGCCAGGCGGTTCGCGGAGAGCGGCTGCGAACGGGAATCATTGCGATGAATGCCGCCGCGGGGTTCACGGTCAGCAAGAAGATGAGGGCCAGGCGAAGGTAGTCAGTCATCTCTGCTTCTCCTCCAGGGCGGCAAGTATGGGAGCGGCGCGCACGAGCGCCGAGAGCGCGTGTTGCTGGTCGTCCATGCGGGTCACCCCCTTTGTGAACCACGCCCCGCGAACCTTCTCCGGGGACTCGTACCGGGCTGCTTCTTCCGCCGTGACCTGGCGGCTGGCAAGGAGGCCGGCCGCGCAGGCGGCACGCTCGGCCAGCTTCTCGCGCATCGGCGCCATGCGCGGATCCACTGACGCGAGGTGGTGGAGCGAGTCGAGCGCTTCGCCCCAGGTGCCCAGGCCCGCCGCCCGCGCCTGGCGACCGTGCACCAGGTCCGACCACCAATTGGGCCTCCGCTGCGACTCCACCCGCACAAGGAACCCAAACCGCTCGGCAAGGCGGCGCGCGTAGGCGATGTTGTCCTCGTTTAGCGGCCAGGTGCCCATCTCAGAAAGGCCGTAGGCGGCCCATTGGTCGGCCCACGGGGGAAAGTCGAACCCCTCCACCTCGTCGCGGTGGAGGGAGAGGTAGTCAGCGACGGCGCGGGAGGGCCGGTCCCAACCTTCGCCCGGGAAGAAACGGTGGAGGAGAGTGAGCGCCCAGAATGCTTCGCCCGTTGCGTACTTCGAGCGAAGGGAGGGGTCGGGCGCGGCCGTCCCCAGCCGCCAGCTGGCCAGGAAGCTGCCGTCCGGCTGCTGCATCTCAAGCAAGAAGCGGCCAACTTCTCGCATGAGCCCGTCGTACTGCGTGTCGCCGGTGGCTATGCGGCGCTGATCCAGCGCCGCCAGCATGAGCGCGCTCGCGCCGAGCTGCAGGTCGCCGCCGCCGGGGCCCTGGAAGGCGGCCCAGCCGTCGCGCCGGTACATGCTGCCGGTCATCCAGGCGAGCCCGCGATCAGCAGCGGTGAGGAAGCGCGCGTCTCCGGTCTCGGCGGCGAACTGGTAGAGCGACATGGTCACCCCGGCGTGACGGACGATGTTGTAGCCTCCGAGGTCGATGTCATCCGGCCCCTGGTATTCGTAAAGGTAGGAACCATCGGGATGCTGGGCGCGCTCGATCCAGAGGGCGGCCTCCTCGGCGGCCGCGAGCGCCCCCTGAGCGGTCACGGACGGACACACCTGCGGGGGAACGAGCGTGGCCCGGAGCGCGACCGCGCCAAGCGCCCAGAGGGAGAAGGTCAGCGCCAGCCCGCGCCACATTGCGCGAAGCATACTTGCCCGGGGGCGAAGAGCCAGCCCTGGGAGGCCCAAAAGGCCGCTTTACCACCTATTGCCGGACAAACCGGGACAATAGCGAGCGGCCCCGGCGGACCAGGCGGCGGGGATCTTCGTAAGAGGGTGCCCCTTCATGTCATTCGTCAACGGGTGGCCGTTCCGCATCGCTGGCGCCATCATCCTCCTAATTATCCTGGCCGGCGCCGGGTGGTGGTTCTTCATCCGCTCCGACAACGAGCTCGCAACTACTGCCCCGGATATCCCCGACGAGTTGAAGTCGGACGTTTCGCCGCCCGCCGGGGCAAGCCCGGCCTCTTCGCCTTCCGTGCCCGAGGGCGTTCGCAAGTACACGATCTTGCCCGAACAGTCGGAGGCGGCCTTTTTCGCCGACGAGAAGATCGCACGCCTGCCTCTGCCATCCACGGCCAAGGGTGCGACGAAGGACATCGAAGGCTCGTTCTACATTGGCCCCACGGGGCTCGACACCTCCATGGAGTCGAAGTTCACGGTTGACCTGACCACGCTGAAGAGCGACCAGAGCCGCCGCGACGAGCAGGTTCACAACCGCGGGCTGGAAACGGCGAAGTACCCCAAGGCGACATTTGTAGCCACGAAGCTGGAAGGTTACACGGCGGAGTTCCCGGCGGGGCAGGAAGTGGAGATGAAGCTCACCGGCATGCTCGACCTCCACGGTGTGAAGAAGGAAGTGACCTGGGACGTGAAGATGAAGAAGGAAGGGAATGCGATCTCGGCGCTGGCGACTATCAATTTCCTTTATGCCGACTTCAACATTCCGGTCCTCAACATCGCGGGCATGGTCACGGTGGAGGACGACGTCACGCTGCAGGTGCAGGTGGTGGCGAAGTCGGAGGGGTAGCTGTAGTTCCCACCACCGTTGTTTACAGGCGGGAGGCCGGCGGCTGGTTACCGATG
>CAYYYI010000208.1:0-2954 GCA_964475735.1 uncultured Anaerolineaceae bacterium | reverse complement strand
ACGCTCCTGCAGGCCCAAATGGACGACAAGATCCGGGTCGTCGTGTTCACCGGCACGGGCCGCGGCTTCTGCGCGGGGGACGACATCACCGGACGGCGCCCGAACTACCCTGGCGCTCAATCGCTCGCGCCCGACATCCCGGGCGGGCACCACAACGCCATGGGCACCTACGAAGGGCTGCGCATCCTGTCGCAGCCGCTGAATGTGACCATCCGCCAACTCGACAAGCTCACGATCGCGGCCCTCAACGGCGTGGCCATCCAGACCGGGCTTTCATTGGCGCTTGCCTGTGATTTCCGCGTCGCTTCTACCGATGCACGGCTCGGCAGCGCCACGCTCCGTTTCGGCCTCCTGCCCGACGAGGGGGGCCAGTTCTTGCTCGTTCAACTTCTCGGCGTGGCCAAAGCAATGGACTTCCTGATGCGCTCGCGGATCGTGGGAGCGGCTGAAGCGCTGGATCTGGGACTCGTGCACGAAGTGGTGGAGCCGGGCGAACTGCACGAGCGCTCGCTTGCCCTGGCGCGCGAACTGGCGAACGGTCCCCAGGTGGCCATGCGTCTGCTCAAGCGCACCATCTACAACGCCGCCGAGATGACCTTCGCCCACGCCCTCGACGACATCGCCGCCAAGACCGCAATCAGCGACCACCACCCGGACGCGCGCGAAGGGGTGGCAGCCTTCCGCGACAAGCGGCCCGCGAAATTCAACGCCTGGATAGAAGAAGCGGGCCAGTCCCAGGGGCACTGAGCGGCGGCTACGGGGCCACTTTCGCGAAGAACGCGCGGATGTCTTCGACCAGCAGCTCCGGGTGCTCCATGGCGGCGAAATGGCCGCCACGTTGCATTTCGGTCCAGTGGACGACGTTGAAGCGCGCTTCAGCCCAACGCCGGGGTACCCGCCAGGGTTCGGCCGGGAAGGACGCCACGCCCACTGGAGTATCGGGCTTCGGGAAGAAGAAGGCGCCCGGATCGCGCATGGATTCGTAGTAGATGCGGGCCGCGCTGGCGATGCTGTTGGGCAGCCAGTAGAGCATGAGATTGGTGATGAGCTGGTCGCGCGTGAAGGCCGCATCCACGTCACCCTCGCAGTCGCTCCATGCGCGGAACTTCTCCACAATCCACGCGGCCAGGCCGGCAGGCGAATCTGACTGCGCCACGGTGAGGGAATCCGGTTTCGTGCCCTGCACGTTGCTGTACGCGGTCTCCTGGGCCTGGAAGCGGTTTCGCTGCTCCCAAAAGGCCTTCTCCTCGTCGGACATCTCCCCCGGGGGCATGGCAATCACGAAGTTGAGATGTGCGCCAACGATGCTCTCGCCAAAGAGCGAGGCCATCTTCGCGCTGATGATGCCGCCCCAATCGCCGCCCTGCACGCCGTAGCGGGCGTAGCCCAGTTCGCGCGTCATGAGCGAGTGGAAGGCCGCCGCAATGCGGCTCACGCCCCAGCCGGGCTCTTTCGGCTTGCCGCTGAACCCAAATCCCGGCAGCGAAGGAATGACCAGATCGAACGCCGGGGCTGTACCCGCTCCGTGCGCCGGCGGGTTGCAGAGCGGGCCAATTATGTCGAGGAATTCGGCAACCGAACCGGGCCAGCCGTGAATGAGCAGCAGGGGCAGTCTGCTTCTTCCTTCACCCCGCACGTGCCAGAAGTGGATGTCCACGCCGTCCACCTCGCAGAGGTACTGCGGGTGGGCGTTGAGAGCTCGCTCGTGGGCGCGCCAGTCGTACCCGGACCGCCAGTAGTCGCAGAGGGACCGGACGTAGTGGACGTCAGCCCCGTACTCCCACCCCGCGCCGGGGATGGGCTCAGGCCAGCGCGTCGCGGCCAGCCGGGAGCGAAGGTCATCGAGGTCTGCCCGGGGGATGTCGATGGTGAACGGTCGAGGCGGCATAGCCATGAATCATACCGGGTCGCAGGGAGAAGCCGGGGCTACGCGAGTTGCTGGAGAAGGGTCTTCTCGTCGGCGAACCCGACGTTGACGCCGCGGATGCGCTGATCGGCCCCGATGACCACCGTCGCAGGAACGGTGAGGATGTTGAACCTGCGCGTCAGGTCCGGTTCGCCGACGGCGTCGAGCTTGCGGATGTTCACGGGGTGAACGGACTCGAGCCGCTTGAGAGCCGGCTCCTGGAGGGCCACACACTGAACGCAGCGCGCGCCGGAGAAGTAGAGGATTCCTGGCTCGCCGGCGGGAAGGTCGTAGCGCGCGAGGAGGTCATCGGCCGGCGCCTCCGTGTGGCTGGCCAGGCGGCGGCGGAACAGTCCCCGCGCCACGCAGGCGGACGCCACGATGGCCCCGCCGAGAAGGGTCGCAAAGCCGAGGCGGAGGAGTTCGTCCATCAGCGCGCCCCCGCCGAGCGTGGTGCGATACCTGCGCGACCAAGCTGGAAGTAGATGAAGCAGCCAAGGCAGAAGCCGAAGAGGATGTTCACGAGGGCCAGCGCGACCACCATCCATGCCAGCACCCAGCCGAGTGTCTCTGCGCCCGCTGCGAGGGCCGCGAACGCCAGCACCAGGAACGACCCGCCCATGCCCTGGGCGAACCGGTGCGGCGCCGGGTCTTCGACCACAACGTTGGGCCGCATTAGCCCCAGGCGAACGGCGACATGCCGGTACACCTGGATGAAGAGCCCGAGGGGGGCCCAGGCAGTCCCGACAAGCATGACCGCGGCGACGGCCAGGACCGCCCATCGCCCGGCTTCGGCGCCCAGGACGAAGCCGGCTACGGTGAACAGTACGATTGCGCCCTGGTTGAAGCGGAGAGCGTTGCGATCGACGCGGGGTTCCATCGCGGAAATTGTCTAGTATCTAGGTCAACTTTGTCAACGGCGACGATTTCTTGACCCTCCGCCGCCCCAGTCCATACCATGAGATCCCCGTGCTGAGGTAGCTCAGTTGGTAGAGCACGGCACTGAAAATGCCGGTGTCCCCAGTTCGACCCTGGGCCTCAGCACCAC
>CAYYYI010000207.1:1607-2956 GCA_964475735.1 uncultured Anaerolineaceae bacterium | reverse complement strand
TCGCCGTCATCCCGCCAGCCTCCGGTCCGCCCCCTGGAACTGAACCAGCGTCGATACCGACCCGTCCGCCAACCGGCTTCGAACCCGGTCCGGCATCTCCACCAGCGCCAGGTTCGACGTCACCACCGTCGCCCGCTTCTCCCTATACCGCTCATCGATGACCCGGAACAGCCGTTCCTCCGCCCACTCGGACGATTTGTGCGTGCCGTAGTCATCCAGCACCAGCACCTCGCAGCGCCGTAGCTGCGCGTCGACCTGCTCGACCGTCTCCAGCGCCCGGTCCTCGTCAAACGTCGCCCGGTAGCGGTCCAACAGGTCAATCACCGGCCAGAACTGGCCCCGCACCCCGTGCTGTTCGAACGCCGCCCTCAGCACCCCGCAGGCCAGGTGCGTTTTCCCCTGCCCCTTCGAGCCCGTCAGGAACAGCAGCGGCTTCGAAGGCGGCCACGAAAGCACGTAGGCCTGCGCCGCCAACCGCGGCCGCGCATTGTCGGGCAGCCACGTCGCGATCTCACACCCCCGGAACAGCGCCGGTATCCGCATCCGCGCGACCTCCGCCTCCAACCCCGAAGGCCCGGTCGACGCGCCCCGGCCACCACAGTCCGGGCACGGGATCGCCCTCCCAAACCCCGGCTCCGAACGCTGCAGCGCCAGCATCACGCGCCCACCATCCCGGCACGAACAGCACGCGTGGCGCTCCGGCGCGCCATCGAGGTCGAAACCCTCCCACGGGACCCTGCAGCGCGGGCACACCTCGTCATCACGCCAGGACCCCCCGGCGCCGGAGGAGGTGGTCATCTGGCTCCTGCTCCCCACAGTCCCCGCAGAATCCGTCCGTCTCGTCCCAGCGGCGATGCCTTCCAGGGCACCAGTCAGGGTCTGCAGCCCTCCCCCTCGCGTCTCGTTTCCGGCCATCGTTCGAACCTCCTGGCACTGCTGGCAGATGCCCCCGCAGATTGCGCGGGAACGGGATCTCGCGTTCGCGCCGGCACGCCGCAATCGCGGCTGTCACCTCCGCAAAGCGGCCGGCGAAGTCGGCCACGAACTGGTCGATGTCGTCGCGAACGTCCGCCTCCCAGCGGAACTTCATGGGCAGCGCCTGGAGTAGCGTCTCCCTCATGTCCCGGGCCTCCGAGGCCGGTTCTGGTACGGGCTCGTCCCCCTCAGCGGTTGCCGCCCCCGGCGAAACCGCGCGCGCGCGCTTCTCTCTCTCTGCGCTAGCAGAGAGAGATCTCTCTTCTCTCTTCTCTCTTCTCTCTTCTGTCGTGACATTTCGCGTGACGTTTTCCGTGACAGTCACGCCCGTTGTCACGTGACAGTCACGCCCGTTGTCACGTGACATGTCACGC
>CAYYYI010000207.1:0-1507 GCA_964475735.1 uncultured Anaerolineaceae bacterium | reverse complement strand
GTCACGCCCGTTGTCACGTGACATGTCACGCTCACGCTTCGCCCTCTGCCGCCGCGCGTCCGGCGTTTCCTGCCAGTAGGGAGCATTCATGATGACAATCGTTTCGCCGGCCATCTGAACCATTCCCCGCCGCTCGAAGGTTTGCAGGGCGGCTCGAAGCCGATGAGGAGTCGACGCGCACATGCGCGCCAGCGCCGCCGCCGGCATCGCCACCTGCCACCGCTCCGCCTCGATACTGCCCACTGCCAAAAGTCGCCACCACACCCGCTCCTCGTGGTCCGTCAGGGCATTCAGATCGGGCGACGACAACGACTCCTTGCCCCAGTGCTTGAACCACCGAGCCGGAGCCACCATCACTCCCCCTCCCCCCGCGCCACAGCCATCAACCGCAACGCCAGCGTCAGCGCCCCGTCGAACGTCCGCGCCTGCCCCGCCAACTCCCGCGTCGGTGCTATCACCGCGTACGGCCCGCTCATCCCCCGCGACTCGATCACCCACCCCGACAAGCTCGATACCCACCGCCCCCGCCTCACCTGGTGGAACGAAAGGTCCGCGCTCACAGAAGCACCCCCTGCCTGTCCGGCAAGCGCCACTCACGCTGGCGCGTCCCCTCCACCGAACACCGCCGCGCCCGCCCCGGTACCGCCTGCCCCTCCCGCTTTGCGTCCGTCAGGCGCCGGCGTACCTCCACCGCGTCCAGCCCCGACCACATCGCCATCTCCCCCGCCGTCGCCCCCGGGTGGCGCTCTAGCACCACCAGGACGCGCGCACGGTGCGTCGCCGCCACTCCCGACGCCACAACCCTCTCCGCCGCCTCGTGGCTCGTCAGCGGGTCCAGGCGATGCCTCAGCGGCCTCGTGTCCATCATCGCCGCCCTCATCCCGCCACCCCCGTCTCTGCCCGCTCTCCCGTCCCGTCACACGGCTCGCATGGGACCTCCCGCGCCCGCCCGTCCGGCAGGACCATTACCCGCGTTCCCCACCCCGCGCACCACGGGCAGGCGTTCGCTGCCCCCACGTCTACCGCTGGCGACCGCCCTTCGAAGCCGTGCCCACGCCAGTGGCCCAACAACAGCCCCACCGGCCCCCGGTCCCCTGGCCCGCTCGTGACCGACCAACCGCATGTCTGGCACGTGATCGTCACCCCGCTCATTGGAGGGCCACCCTATCCACTGCCACCCGCACCCCGCGCGTGACCTCCGCGTCCGCCTTGTCCGTCTCCGGCTTGTACTTCCCGTTCACCGCCACCACGATCCCCGAGACCGTCAACGTCACGGTCTGACCGAACCGGCATCGCTCGATCAGCGCCCGCCCGCTCTCGCTGAACCGGTCAACCTCGATCGTTCCCCCGAACGACACCTGCCAGTTGTCCACCGCCAGCCCCTCGAACGTCGGTAGGGTGGCCTGCCTCTCCCCCCCGGCCCCGCGAACCCCACCCGTGATCTCCCCCGTGCGCGGGTCCACAACCGCGTCCCGCACCACATGCTCAGCGCCGAACACCCGATCCA
>CAYYYI010000206.1:0-2958 GCA_964475735.1 uncultured Anaerolineaceae bacterium | reverse complement strand
CGCACCCGCCTTTTATACCCCCCCGCACAACCCCCCCGGGGCCCTTCGCCGCGGCCCCCCCGGTGGCGCCCCTCGACTTTTCCCTACGGGGCGGTGCGCTACCCCCTTGGGCCCATCAGGACGATGGCAGTGGCCGCTATCGCTTCGCCCCTTCCCACCGCGTCGAGCCCTTCGCCGGACTTCGCCTTCACGTTGATTCTGGTCGCATCCACCCCTACCACCTCCGACAGCCGCTCCCGGATGTGCGGGATGTAGGGCGCCAGCCTGGGCCGCTCGGCCCTCACCGTGGCGTCAATGTTCACAACCTCCCAACCCACTTCTCGCGCCAATCGCAGAGCGGCCCGCAGGAAGTCCGCGCTGTCGGCGCCTTCATAGCGCGGATCGGACGGCGGGAAGTGCTGGCCGATGTCGCCCAGCGCGGCCGCCCCGAGCACTGCATCAGTGATTGCGTGCATCAGCACGTCGGCGTCGCTGTGCCCGGCCAACCCCGGCCCTTCCTCAATGATGACCCCGCCGAGCACGAGCGTACGGCTGTCGTCTACGCGATGGATGTCCTCGCCCTGCCCTACGCGCATGGGCAACGCCCCTGGCTGCGAAGAATGGCCGCCGCAAGGTCCAGGTCGAGCAGGCGCGTGACCTTCAGGTTCGCCGCGTCCCCTTCCACCACAGCGGTCTCCAGCCCGAACCGGGCGAGCATCGCAGCGTCATCGGTCTCATCGTCATCGCTGGCGCCAGCGGCATCGAGCCACGCCTGCCGAAGCACCACCTGCGGAGTCTGCGCCGCCCACAGCATCGCCCTGTCCGGGTGCCCGATGACCATGCCTTCGCGCACTTCCTTGATTGTGTCGATGACCGGGATGGCCGCGATCGCCCCCGCCTTGCCCTCGGCGGAAGCGATGCAGCGCTGAATCAGCTCCGTTGAGACAAGCGGCCGTGCGCCATCGTGGATCGCCACGTACCGCGAACGAACGGCGCGCAGTCCCGCCTCGACGCTGTCGCGCCTGCGTGCCCCGCCCGCAACTGTCCCGCCGAACCGCTCTCCCGCAATTTCACGCCCGAGCGCCTCAATGCGCTCTCGCGCGGGCTCAGCCGTGACCACCAGGATTCGCTCCACATCTCCGACGGCCGCGAACGCCGCAATCGGCCACGTGATGACAGGTCTGCCGCACAGGCCGGCGAACAGCTTGTCGGCCTGCCCGAACCTGTTTGATGCCCCGGCGGCCACGATCACCGCATCGACCTTCATGCAGGAAAACTACCACTGCCCCGGCCTTCTGTCGCACGGGCAGGCGCCGGATGCGACTTGCCGGGCCCGCCGCTAGACTCGCAACATGCCCTTCGCCGATGTGAACGCCGCCCGGCTCTACTTCGAGCAGCACGGAGCCGGTGACGACGTCATCTTCCTTCACGGCGCCGGGGGCAACCACCTCTCCTGGTGGCAGCAGGTTCCCGAGTTCAGCCGATCCTTCCGGTGCACCCTGTTCGACGCCCGGGGCTGGGGTCTCAGCCGCGGCGACGTTGCAGTTGGCCGCTGGGCCTTCGGCACGGATCTGATCGCGCTCATGGATCGGCTCGGTATCGAGAAGGCCCACGTTATCGCCCAGTCGATGGGTGGGCGCGCTGTCGCCGGGCTGGCGCGGCTGGCGCCCCGACGCATCCGCTCGCTGGCCCTTTCCGGGACTACCGCCGGCGCCACCGATGATCGCGTCCGCGAGATCCAGGACGAGTTGCGCGACGCCCGCGGGAACGGCAGCCTGCGGGAACACGCACTCTCCGATGAATTCGAGGCGGCCAACCCCGCGCTCGCTCTCCTCTACCGCCAGATCAACGCGCTGAATCCACCACGCCCCCGGGGGATGTTGGGCCGGCCGCCGCCGTCGTACCGCGGGAGCATGCACGGCCCGCTTTCCGCCCTGGGCGCCCCCGTCCTCTTCGTTGTTGGCGAACACGACCTGATCACCTCGCCCGCCATGATCAGGCGGGCCGCCGCCCTAATTCCCGGGGCTGCCTGCCACGAGATCTCCGGGGCGGGCCACTCCGCCTACTTCGAGCGCCCCGCCGAGTGGAATCGCATCGTCCTCAGCTTCCTCGCCCCTGCGCCCGAAGCTAAGGCGTGATGGCGCGGTTGCCATCCCGGCATCTATCGCTTATGGTCTACCGGTTATGGCGAGTCTGTGGAGCCGTCTGCGCGAATCCCTCCGCGAGCGCTTCTCCGCGATCCGGTGGGTCGAGCCGTCCAACGAGATTACGCGCGCCGTTCTCCTGGGCCCCCGCGTTGCCGCCGTCCCTGGTGGCCCGATCTACGCCCGCGATGAGCGTGACCTCGTGTTCACCGTTGGCGAGCTCCTCGACGCTGCACCGCCCGCGGTTGCCGGCCCGCAGGCTGCGCCTCAAGGGGCCGCCGATGCCAGCCCGGCCAGCGCCCCCGGGCGCACTGCCCCGCGCCGTGCCGGCCGCGCCGCCTGACCCGCACCTCGCTATACTTTTCCCATGGCCATCTACGAGTACTACTGCCCAACCTGTCGCAACCGGTTCGAACGCCGCCGCCCCATGGCCGACGCCTCCGTCGCGGTCCAGTGTGACTGCGGCCGTGAAGCTGAACGTGCTCTGTCCGCTTTCGCCGTGACTCGGGGCTCCGCAGGCGCCATGCCGCTCGAAATGCCAATGGGCGGCGGCTGCTGTGGCGGTGGCGGCTGCGCCTGCGCCTGGGCTAACTAACCGCCGGTTCGAACGGGAAGCTTCCGCCTGCGCCCTTCGTGAGATGTGTCCTTGACTCTGGTCTCCGCGGGAGGTTCTCGGCGCGTTACAAGCAGGTATGCGGCCGCCAACGCGGCTGTGACCGTCGCCTCCGCCAGGGTCATCACGCCTACGGTTAGCGTGGCGTTCTCCCAGAATGGCTCCGGGAACATCTGGATAAGGTGGTCGGTATCGGGGTCCAACTGCCAGAGGTCGTTTGAG
>CAYYYI010000205.1:0-2967 GCA_964475735.1 uncultured Anaerolineaceae bacterium | reverse complement strand
GCGGGCGAGGCGGCGAAGCTTCTTCTCGAACACGCGATGGTAGTCGCGGCCGCGGGCGTAGCGGGCAACCCCCCCACGTCCCGCCGCCGCCGAGGGAGGAGGGAGGAGGGAGGAGGGAGGAGAGTGGGCCGGGAGGGCGAGGATGATGAGGGTGCGGGCGCTGGGAAGGAAGGTGGTTGGGGTGGTGGCGCGGGTGAGCCACTCCGGGGTCATCCAGGCCATGTTGGCGAGGCGTCCTTCGGCGTGCGCGGCGAGCGCGGCCTCGCGCGCGGCAGGCAGTTCTGCCGCGGGGGCGAAGCGGACAAGAGGGAACCCCTCCGCGCGGGCGAGTTCGAAGATGCGGGCTCGGGCGGCGGCCGTGTCCATGGAGTAACGGGACAACAACCGGTGGACGGTGGCAAGGGGGGCGGCGCTTGTGCGGCGCCGGATGCGGGGCTACTGTTCGGCGTCAGACAGGAAGGATGCCATGGCTGAGACGCTGAATCGCGAGTTTCCGCCCATCTTCGACGGGCACGAGGACTTCATTACGCAGGTGAGAACGCGCGGCCCCGGCTTCCCACCGCCGCCGCCGCGCGACTTCCTGGCGGAATCGGACACCGGGCAGGTGGACCTTCCGCGGGCGATGCGCGGCGGGCTCGGCGGCTGCTTCACCTCCATCTACCTCAGCGACGAGCGGGCGGAGATGAACGCCGCGGGCTACGCCATGCAACAGATGAACGACGTCTTCCGGCTGGCCGACCGCTCGGAGGGGCGGTTCCGCGTGTGCCGGACGGTGCCGGAGGTGCGGAAGGCGTTCGCCGATAGCGCGTTCGCCTCCGTGTTCATGTTCGAAGGCGCCGACCCCATCTCGTGGAGCATGAAGGAACTGCGGGTGTTCTACGAAGCGGGTCTGCGCTGCCTGGCGCCCACCTGGAGCCGTTCCACGATCTTCGCGCACGGGGTGTCGTTCGGCGACGCCCTGCCCGAGACGGGGCTCACTCCCCTGGGGCGGCGGCTTGTGGCCGAATGCAACCGGCTGGGGATCATCCTCGACGTCTCGCACATCAACCCGGCGGGCTTCTGGGACATGATCGAGGAGTCGCAGCAGCCGATCATCGCTTCGCATTCGAACGCCAAAGCGGTCAGCCCCCACGTTCGCAACCTGGACGATGATCAGATCCGGGCGATCGCCAGGAAGGGCGGAACGATCGGAATCAACTTCGCCAACATGTTCCTTCGCCCCGACATGAAGCGGGACGCGGACACCCCGGTGGAGGTCATCGCGCAGCACTTCGACCACGTCCTGGGCCTCGTGGGCGACGAACACATCTCGTTCGGCACCGACTTCGACGGAACGGACGTGCCCGAAGCCATCAAGGACGCGGCCGGCCTGCCGGTGGTGTGCCGGGCGCTGCAGGCGCGTGGCTACTCCGGGGCCAGTCTCGAACGCGTGTGCAATGGCAACTTCCTGCGCGTGGCAGGGGAGGTGTGGAAGGGAAGTGACGAGGACTGAGGACTGAGGACTGAGGTCCCCGCCAGCCGCCCCCGGTAGCCGCGGCGCCCCAGCGCCGCTGGAGGGGCCTCCAATCGTCGTGCCTGGTCCCCCGAGTCCCCTCATCCCTCATCCCTCATCCCTTTGGATCCAACCCCGCCCCGCCCTGGCGACGTCGCCCGTTTCGCCGCATCCGCTCCTTGCTGTGCCCAACCACGGCATGCCGCACCCGTGCGCCACACCCGCGCCCCCCGGTAGCCGCGACGCCCCGGCGCCGTTGGAGGCGCCTCCAATCGTCGTGCCTGGCCCCCCGGGTCCCGTCCACACCGGCGACGCTTGGCGGGACATCCAGCGGCCACGTGGGCCTTGACTCCTCCCTCATCCCTCGGCGACACGTGTCGAGTGCGTCCGGGCTGTCCTCCATTCACTATCTGCTTGACATCTCTCCCCCACGCGCGGATATTGACAATGCCCTGTTGGGCAAAATGCTCCCCGTCGTCCACCGCTACCTCTGGTACCGGTGAATTGGCGGGGTTATTTGTTGTGGCCAGCCATGCCGGACCGGGTCATCCTCTACGTCGATGCCCAGAACGTCTATCGCGGCGCTCGCGACTGCTTTGGTACGGGTGCGAGCGCACCTCACGTGGCCGGGCAGGTCGATCCGATAGCACTCGGCGCCCTCATTTGTAGTCGTCCGCCACCCGGAATGATGCGTTCGCTCAGCGAAGTCCGCGTCTACACGGGCCGGCCGGAGTCCGGGAAGCAGCCCAGGGCATATGCGGCCCACATGCGCCAGTGCGCTGCCTGGCAACGGGCGGGCGCAGTGGTCATTCCTCGCACGCTTCGTTACCCGCCAGCGTGGCCAGCCGAAAAGGCTCGCGAGAAGGGCATCGATGTTCAGCTCGCCATCGACTTCGTTGCGGACGCCGTCTATGGCCGCTACGACGCTGGGATCATCTTCTCCACGGACACAGATCTGCGACCCGCCCTGGAATTCGTAGCCAATCGCTTTCGCGGTTCCCCGCGCGCTGAGAGCGCCGCATGGAAAGGCCAGGGTGCGAACAAAGGAGTCCGCGCTCTGAATCCGCGGCCTACCTGGTGCCACTACCTCGACGCGAACGACTACCTCGCCGCTCACGACCCCACGGACTACAACATCCAGCGCTAGCCGGCCGTCCTCGTGCCTCATACCTCATACCTCCTCCCTCCGCCCGCGCCGTCGTGAGTGGCGTGAAGGCCGGCTCTCCCCTCTTCTCCTCCCCTCAACACACGTGCGCTCCCGCGCGCTTCTCCTGCGAAAAGAACACTGCTTGCGCACGCGCCTTCACTTCCTCACGGGCGCCGCGCGGCTACCAGGTGGTCGCCCGGAAACGGACACTTGAGCCCTCTGCAGCACCCACGGGTGGGGCGCGGCTACCGGTGGGCGTTTGCGGTGCTGGGCGACTGAGGAGGCCGGCGGGAACCGCACGCCGGAGCGGAGCGGAGGCGTAGGCCGG
>CAYYYI010000204.1:0-3098 GCA_964475735.1 uncultured Anaerolineaceae bacterium | reverse complement strand
ACGCGTTAAGGTAAATGAGCTAGAATAGAGCCATGGCAAGTGATGGCGCCCAGCCAGAGGGCTACCTGCAGATCGGCGAAGCGGCAACGAGAGCGGACGTGACGCAGCGCACGCTGCGCTACTACGAGGAAAAGGGTCTGCTCACTCCGCCGACGCGCATGGAGGGCGGCTTCCGGCTGTATTCGCCCGAGGACATGGAGCGGGTGCGGCGCATCAAGGAGCTGCGAGACCTGCTGGGCTTCTCGCTGGCGGACATCAAGGAGATGCTCGAAGCGGAAGATGTGAAGCAGCAGGTGCGCACGCACTGGCGGCGCGATGCTGACGTTTCGGAGAAGGCGAACGAGATCCGGAGGGCTCGCGAGGTGACTATCCACCAGATAGCGCTCCTCGACGAGAAGATGGCACGCATGGCGGAGATGCGCCGCCAACTCGACGAGCGGCGGGAAAAATATGACGCATGGCTTCGTGCGAACGCGGCCGAAACCCCCGCTGCCGGCGAACGCCCTGCGGGAGGCTGAGCCGCGCGTGGCCGGTGAGTTGAGCGTTTCGAAATCGGACCGGCTAAGCTAGTTCCATGGCGCTTCTGGATGGGATGGGACGGCCGCTCCGCGACCTGCGGATATCGGTCACGGACAGGTGCAATTTCCGCTGCACGTATTGCATGCCGAAGGAAGTGTTCGGCCCGGACTACCAGTTCCTCCCGCGCGATCGCATCCTTACGTACGAGGAAGTCATCCGCCTTGCCTCGATCTTCACGGGGCTGGGCGTGGAGAAGATCCGGCTAACTGGCGGCGAGCCGCTCGTGCGACGCGACCTGGACCGGCTCATCTCCGGGCTGGCGGCGATTCCCGGGCTGGGCGATATCACCCTGACGACGAACGGGTCGCTCCTCCGGGCACAGGCTCAGAAGCTGAAGGATGCCGGGCTGAGGCGGATCACCGTCAGTCTCGACTCGCTCGATGACGCCATCTTCCAGCGCATGAACGACGTGGGCGTGAGCGTGCGGACGGTACTCGATGGCATTGAAGCCGCGGCCGAAGCGGGCCTGCGGCCGGTGAAACTGAACGCCGTGGTCCAGCGGGGCGTGAACGACCACACGATTGTCGGCCTGGCCCGTCACTTCAAGGGCACGGGCCACATCGTGCGCTACATCGAATTCATGGATGTGGGCAACACCAACGGCTGGAACATGGAGAGCGTCGTGACCGCGCGCGAAATCGTAGAGCGGATACACGCGGAGTTGCCGATGGAGCCGATCAAGCCGAACTACCGGGGTGAAGTCGCCAGGCGGTGGCGGTACCTGGACGGCTCGGGCGAGATTGGGGTGATCGCGTCGATCACGCAGCCGTTCTGCGGCGATTGCTCGCGGGTTCGCATTTCGGCCGAGGGCGAGGTGTTCACCTGCCTCTTCGGGTCGAAGGGGTACGACCTGCGCGCCCTGCTGCGCGGGGGCGCGAGCGATGCCGAGATCCGCGAGGAGATCGAGCGGATCTGGAGGCCGCGGGCGGACCGGTATTCGGAGATTCGCACCGAGGCCACGAAGGGCATCCCGAAGGTGGAGATGTCGCGCATCGGCGGGTAGGGCGGGCTCAGGGAGCGGGTGCGGCGGCCATCAGGAGCTTCCAGAACTCCACGTCGAACGAAGAGCGGGCGGCCGCGGCTTCGAATGCTGCCGTGCCCTGGCGCACGGCCACGAGGTCGAGCCCGGGGACGACGTAGATGCGGTTGTCACCCGCGCCCATGGCAGCGAAGAGACCGGACGGGGCGCCGGGGATGAGCGGGCCCTGCCGAACCACCGGGTTCGCCCCGGGAAGCATGTTCGAAGCCTTGCCGTTCAGCCACCAGAGATAGCCGTAGGAGGGGTTCAGCTCCTGGGAAGAGGAGATGGACTCGCGCCAGTAGGCCTTGTCGCTGAGGACGGGCTTTCCGGCCCAATCGGCCCCGCGAAGGGCGAGGAGGCCGAAGCGCGCCATGTCGCGGGCGCTCATCATGAGGCCGGTCATGGGTTCGCCGTCCGGCATCTTCATAAACGGCCGGTCGCGCCAGGTTGTGTCGCGCATGCCGGTGGGTTCGAGCAGGGCTTCGGCCATGAAGGCCTGGTTGGACATCTTCGTAGCCCGCTCCAGAACGCGCTTGGAGAGGTGGTAGGCGTTGTTGTTGTAGTACCAGGCGGTCCCGGCATCGGCGGCGTAGCCGAACTGGTCATCGAGGCCGCTGGACATGGTGACGAGGTGGCGGACGGCGATGGCCGCCTCTTTCGCCCCGGCTTTCGACCAGCCGTCGCCGAGATGCTTCGACACGGGATCGTCGAGCTTCAGGAGCCCTCGTTCCTGGCCAACGCCAACGAGGAGCGAGACGACGCTCTTTTGTGCCGAAGCGATGTCGCCCTGGCGGTGGAGCGAGCCTCCGTTCCAGTAGCCCTCGAACATGATGCGGCCGCCGTGGAGCAGGACGAGCCCGGTCGTCTTGTGGGCGGCCGCCCACGCAGCCGCTTCATCGATGGCGGCGGCGTTCCACCCGGCAGCGGCCGGCGCCATGGTCTCCCAGGAGTCGCCCGTGAACGGGGGGAAGTAGGTGGCCGGGGTAGCGGGAGTAGCTGTGGCATCCATCTGCGGGCTGGTCTCCTTCGGAGGGGAGGATTCCCCGGGCGTGGGCTTGTCCGGTGTTGTGCGCCGGTCGCGGCAGGACGCAAGCGCAAGCGCGGCGATTCCCATCCCGGCAGCGGAGCGGACGAACTGCCGCCTCGTCAGAGCCCTGCGCGGCATGAGGCTACGGTACATGGCGGCAGGACTCCCCGGCTACCGTTCGATGTCAATGACAAGGCGCGACGGGTCCTGGAGCGTTGTGACGCGAAACGAAGTCTTCTCTTTGGCGCCGATGACCCAGGAAACCACACCGTTTCCGGTGCAGACCTGGGTGGCCTGGGCGAGCGCGCCGGCGCCGCCGCGGAAGTCCGTGCGGCCGAGCGTGTCTCCCGGCGCCGCGGGGTTGAGTTGGACCGAGATGATCGCCTTGCCCTCCACAGTGCCGAATGGCGTCGGGCTGGGGGTCGGCGTGAGCGTTGGCTCGGGAGCAGCCGTGGGGGTGCCGCGTCCCCG
>CAYYYI010000203.1:1380-3173 GCA_964475735.1 uncultured Anaerolineaceae bacterium | reverse complement strand
GGTGGTGAAGCCGTAGAACTTGCCCAGGTGTTCGAGCACTTCACGCACCTGGTTGGCCAGTTCGCGCGTGGGAACGAGCACGAGCGCCTGGATGTCCGGCGTAGTGGGGTCAACCACGCGCGCCAGCGGCAGGCCGAAGGCGAGGGTCTTCCCCGTGCCCGTCTGCGCCAGCCCGACGACGTCGTCCCCGGCGTAGACCACCGGCAGCGCGTCCGACTGGATGGGCGTGGGCGTTTCGAAGCCAAGGGCGGCGATGGCTCGCAAGCCCGTCTCGTCCACCCCGAGAGCGCGGAACGCTTCCGACAAAGGGGCCGCCTGGGCTGGAAGCGCGCTGGCCGCGGGCGCGTGGTCACTTGCCTGGCTGGCGACGACAGAATCGGCCGATGGACCACCTCGACGGCGGCCACCGCGGCTTCGGCGCCTGCGCGTGGGGGTTTCCCCGGCTGCATGGTGCGAAGCCGGGTGCGCGTCGCGGTGCGGCTCAGGGTGTGATGGTGGTTCGATGACGGCGACGGCGCCCGTGCTGGGAGCGGCCTCGCCTTCGCTATTGCTGGGTTTTCGCCTGAAGAAGAGCAGGGTCAGATGTGTCCTTTCCGAACGGGTATGGTTGCGCCTGTCGCCGGAGGCCAGCCATGAGAGGCAACGCGGGCGAAAAGCGCGGGGGTCGCGGGTGCGACAGGCGAGTGACCGGGGTGAAGCAGGGGAAGCAGGGCAGCGGCGTGCCGGGAAACACAGATCACGTGGTACTCGCATGAAGCATACCACACGGCTGACTCACGGGTTTGAGCGGTGCGTTAACGAGTCTGCGCCGCCGCCGGTCGACGCTACCACCGCTGTCGGCGAACCTAAGGTGCATGCGGCCCCGGGCGCTCGTCGCCATCTTCGTTGTTCTCGCGGCCCCCTTTGCCGTCGCCTGCGCGGGCGACTCGGACGCTGCCCCTGTCGTCACCTACGTCACGCCCTACGTCCCGCCCGCCACGCCGACCTCGGTTGGCCCGTCGCCGACTCCCATTCCACCGCCCGAGCTCCTGCTTTCGGCGACCAACGTCTACCAGGCGGGCGCCATCCTCGCCTCCCTCACGGGGGAGGTGTCCTCCGGGACCATCACCTTCCTGGGGCGCAAGCAACAGCTCACGAAGGGCAGCCAGAGCATGTACGCCTTCCTCGGCGTGGGCGTCCTCGACCCGCCGGGCCCGGCCGGGATCCTCGTCGAGTTCACGTTGAAGAACGGCACGAAGGGCTCGCTGACCGCCGACGCCACGATCGTGGAAACCTCCTGGACGGTTGACTCGCTCGCCTTCACCGACGAGCAAACGGCGAACCTGCTCGATCCGAAGGTGGTCGAGGCGGAGAGCAAGCTCCTGACAGGGGTCTACGCCCTCTATACGCCCCAGAAGTTGTGGGACGGCCCCTGGCTTATCCCCGCGCCCGGCGCCATCACCGCCAGGATGGGCGAGCAGCGGTCTATCAACGGCGGGCCGCCTTCGGGCCACCACGGCGGCACCGACATCGGCAACGAGGAGGGCACACCTGTCGTCGCCGCGAATGCCGGCCGTGTCGTCATGGTGAAAGAACTTGCCCTGCGCGGAAAGATGATCGTCATCGACCACGGCGGCGGCCTTCTGAGCGGCTACGGCCACCTCAGCGAGTTCGCCGTCACCGAAGGCCAGGACGTGAAGGGCGGCGACGTCATTGGGGCGGTCGGCAACACCGGGCTGTCGACAGGCGCCCACCTCCACTGGGAGGTCTCGTCCTACGGCATCCTTCTCGACGGCCTCCGCTTTGTCGACGGC
>CAYYYI010000203.1:0-1280 GCA_964475735.1 uncultured Anaerolineaceae bacterium | reverse complement strand
ACCACGCGGTCGCCCGGCTGCACACCGGCGCGGCGGAGCGCTTTCGTCACGCCCCACCGGTCCAGGCGCCGTTCAATCTCTCCGCGCGCGCCCTCCATGCCCGTGTCCATCATTTCCACGAACTGCACGACGCGCCGGCCTTCCACGATCAATTCGCCCTCCGCGCCACGGTGAACGCTGAAGCGCTCCTGGGACTCCGGCCGCAGGACGAGCAGCTCTGACGGCGGTTCTGCGGCCGCCTTCTCCCGCTCCGCCTGCACAAGCGTCATCAACGCCTCGCGCAACTCCTCCACGCCATCTCCCTCAACCGCCGAGATGACCCTGACCTCTCCCCCGAGGTGCTTCGCAAGCGTCGCCGCCGACCGTTTGGCGTGCTCACGATCGACGTCTGCCTTGGTGATGGCCACCACGCGCGCCACCTCTTCCAGGCGCGGCTCGTACGCCCTGACCTCGCCCTCAATGAGCTCATAGTCAGTCACGGGGTCGGGCGACATGCTATCTACCAGGTGCAGCAACACACGGCAGCGGCGGATGTGCTTGAGGAACTCGAACCCCAGCCCGTACCCCTCGCTGGCGCCCTCCACGAGTCCCGGCAGGTCGGCCATCGTGAACCGGTCATATCCGGAGTTCACGACCCCCAGCATCGGCTCCAGTGTGGTGAACGGGTAGGCCGCGATCTTCGGCTTTGCGTTCGACATGGCGGCCAGCAGGGTGGACTTACCGGCGTTAGGCAGTCCCAGCAGCCCGACATCGGCCAACAACCGTAGCTCCAGGCGGATATCTAGCTCTTCGCCCGGGTGGCCCTTCTGGGAGAAAGCCGGGGCCTGGTTCGTGCTCGTGGCGAACCGCTTGTTCCCCCATCCCCCGCGCCCGCCATGCGCAATCACAGCCTCTTGCCCAACCTCGGAGAGGTCTGCGATCACATCGCCCATCTCCTCGTCGATCACAATAGTCCCAACCGGGACATCCAGGATGATGTCCTCGCCAACTGCCCCATGCCGAAGGTTTGGGCCGCCATTCCCACCCGGTCCAGCCTTGAACTTCTTCTTCGAGCGGTAGTACTCCAGCCAGTACAGGTCATCCACCGCACGAAGGATCACACGGCCACCGCGGCCGCCATCACCTCCATCGGGGCCACCCTTGGGCACGAACTTCTCCCGGTGGAAGCTTACAAGGCCATGGCCGCCATCTCCCCCGGAAACATGGATCAGAATAGCGTCAAGCATCGATCTCATGGTCGCAGGCATTGTGTGTATGGAGAAAGAACGACGAAGAAGGAG
>CAYYYI010000202.1:0-3197 GCA_964475735.1 uncultured Anaerolineaceae bacterium | reverse complement strand
ATCAGGTAGATGAGCTCATCGACGTGTACGGCCTGCATGTCGAACTGGCCCTGGGGCAGGAAGCCGATGTTCGCCCGGGCGTAGCCGGGGTTGGCGACGAGGTCGACGCCGTCGAGGGTGATGGAGCCGCCCGTCGGCTTGAGGAGACCGAGCACCTGGCGGACGAGCGTGGTCTTGCCCGCGCCGTTAGGGCCAAGGAGGCCGTAGATCTCGCCGGGCTCCAGCGCGAGGGAGATGCGATCGTTGGCGAGGGTCCCGTTGCGGTACCGCTTGGTGAGGTCGCGGATGTCGAGAATGGCCATGTCGTCCCCCTTGGTTGGCTTATTCTTAAGGATGACTTGAAGAAAATCAAGTCTCTCCTTGAAAATCATTGAGGAAAGCCCTTCTGCGACTTACACGGTCGCGGTGGCGTGGCCTCTCGCGGACGGGCTGAGGTACCATCTCTACACCAACCGGGCGGAGGTTCGGACCGTGCCCCATTCGGCCTGCGAGCATCTGACACCCACCGAACGGGAAGTGCTGCGCCTGCTTGCCACCGGGCTGCGCGTGACCACCGTGGCGAAAGAGACCAGCCGCACGGTCCACACCGCCCGCACCCACGTGAAGCACCTCCATCAGAAGACCCACACGCACGATATCGCCGCCCTGGTGCGCTGGGCGAAGTCGCATCGCCACTGCTGCGTGGCCTGAGCGCCCGCCCCGCAGGCAACAAGAGAGGGCAGGAATGCTCCTGCCCTCCCGGTGCTTCCGGTTGCTGACGCAGCGGCGCGCTAGGGCCGCACGCCCACCAGCTTCGCCAGCTTCACGGAGTTGAAGAGCGCCAGCCCGGAGTACCACTTCACGCGGATGCGCGAGGCGTCCTTCGTCTCCAGGCTGCCGACGCGCTCGACGGTGAGCCCGCCGGGCGCGGTCAGCCCGCAGAGCCCGCCCTCGCCGAACTGCATCGCATAGATCGTGCTGCAGTCGGTGCTCGTGCCCACGGTGGCGGCGTCGCTGATGTAGTCGCAGATGCCGATGGGGATGCCATCGTAGAACTGCACCATGCCGCCGAACTCGTCGCGGTCCGCCTCCAGGAAGGTGCCCGAAGTGCGGGCGAGCACGTTCAGCGAGCGGCGGCTGCGGCGGCTCATGAGCAGCAGGCCGGGCTTGCCACCGCGGACGCGGTCCACCAGCTCATCGAGCTTCTCCAGGCTGAGCGCGTCGCCGTTCGTGCCCATGCTCACTGTCTGTCCGCCCGCACAGAGCAGGTCGACGCCATCGAAGCTGTTCGGGTCGGCGCCCGCATCGCCGTTGACGAAGGTGTCGTCAAAGAGCGACTGCACGGCGCGCGCCTTGAGTTGCACGACGGCCGCCTCGAGGTCCTGGATGTTCGAGCGCGTGGCCTTGAGGAAGTTGTCGACGTCGGCGTCGCCGCCCATGATGCGCAGGCTGGCCGACTCCTGGGTGAAGGTGGGTGTGTTCTCGGCCCAGGTGTCGCCAACGTCGTAGAAGGCGGCGGTGGGGGCAGCGTTCTCGCGGTTGTAGGCGAGCCCGTTGCCCACGATTTCGATGAAGGGGAGGCGCTGGAGAACGGGGCTCTCCTGCGCCATGGTCTCGATCACGCCCGCGAGGAGCGTATCGGTGCTGAGCTTGCTGGCTTCGACGAGCGTAAGCGCCACGGGGAAAGGCCTCCGGTAGAAAGGGTTGGCGCCAACGTTTCCCGTCTTCGCGCGCAGCTCATAGCCGCCCGTGTCACTGGCGCCCGGACCCACCCGTGCGGAGCGGTGCAGGCGGACCCTCCGTTCCGGCGATGCCTGCTTATGGCGAAGTGGTCAGGCAGCCATTAGACTCACGGCGATCACTTCCTGTTAGCCGCCAATGCTGCCGGGTTGAGCGCGCGCCGGGGGCGATCGAAGGTGCGCTCATGTCCATCGAAGCGCCGCCCACCATCTGCCCGGCCTGCAGTCAGCCTCTGCGCGCGGGCGCGCGCTTTTGCCATGTCTGCGGGAAGGACTCGGCTGCGTGGGCGCAGGCGGCGCCCGCCGCCGTCTCGGCGGCTGATCGCAAATGCCCGGCCTGCAAGACGGCGAACACGGCACGGGCGGCCTTCTGCCGCAAGTGCGGCCGGCCGCTGCCAGCCGCCGCGCCGCCGCCCGTCAACGCGCAGTCCCCCTCCTTCGCCGCCGCGCAGTCGCTGGTGGCGACCCACCAGGGAGGTGGGGGCTCAGCCGCCACGCAGGTCGCTTCCACGCTGGGCGCCGCCACGGGGCTCCAGGGCGGCCTCATGCTCCCCTGGCAGACGATCACCACCGGCCAGGCCCCCGACATCCGATCGCTCATCGCCACCGGTTCGCCGCTCGTCCAGCGCGCCCTCGGGGCCTCGCTCCGCCAGCCCGCGCTTGCGCTCATCGCCACCACGGTCCTATCGCTGCTGGTAGCGAAGCTTGCAGACCAGCCGATGCCGTGGTTGCCCGTGATTATGGGGGTGACCACGGCAGGGCTTGCGCTTGCCGCGAGCCGCGGTTCGGCGCAGATGAGGCAGCTTTCAGGAGTGGCGGCGCTCGTCACGGGCGGCGTGCAGGCCGGCTTCATCATCTACACGCTCTCCGCGAACTCGGGCTCGACTGGCAACATCATCTCCACGATTGCGGCCCAGGCCTCGTCGCTGCTGATGCTCGGAACCATGGCCGTGTCCACCCTGCGTAGGCGGCCATGATGGCCGGCCGCTGGCTGCGCTCCCACCGGGCCGGGATGGCCCTCGCCCTGGGCTTGTTGCTGGTCTTCGTGGGCGCCTTGCCCCCTGGGGCGCATGCCGCGGGAGGGCCCCAGTCCGGGGAATTTGGCGACCCGGCCAGCGATTACATGAAGTACACGTTTTCCGGGGCCGACTTCTCGGGGGATCCCGGCGGAGACTTCCTCTACGAAGGCGTCAGCACGGGGAACAAGTTCAGCCTCTCCGGAACGATGAGCGTGACCCGAAAACCGGGAACAAAGTCATACGTGACGATGAAGGCCAGCCTCGGCGACAAGTCGGCGTCCTGGCCGCCGCCAGGCGAGGATTCGACGGTCACCGGCCGGAGCGTGCAGCTTCCCTTCAATCTCTCGTTTACCATCCCCCGTGGCTATTCGGCGGGATACGTGAGCGGCGAAGTCACTCTCTCCGTCTGCGGAGACTGGGTATGCGGCGGCTACGCGGTCAGATTCACCATCAAGGTGCC
>CAYYYI010000201.1:0-3210 GCA_964475735.1 uncultured Anaerolineaceae bacterium | reverse complement strand
GAGCAGGCCGGTCCCGGGTCCGCCTGAGGCGTTTATCGCCGACGCGAGCGAGCGGTCCGCCGTGGCGAGCGGACAGTTGTAGCGCTGGGCGAGGGCCGCATAGAGCGCGTCGTAGACGGTGACGTCGAGGGCGAAGGCCATGCCGCGGGCTGCCAGGGCCAGTTCGCCAATCGGCGTGAAGGCCATCGGAACCGAAGCGATCGCCTCGAAAGCGGCATCCGCCTCGCTTCGCCCCACCACCTGGCGGCGGACTTTAGACCAGAGAACGTTCGCCACCTCGACCAGGATGAAGTCGGGCGCGTGGAGCACGTCCCATTCGAGCAGGTCCAGCGCAGCCTCCGAACCGTGCTCTGCGATAACCCACTTCAGCGCAGTGCTGGCATCGACCACGACACTCCGGCGGGTCATCAACTAGCCCGAGAGCTTGCGCGTCCGCTCGTCGCGCATCTCCCTGACCAGGTCCGCGGCGTCGCGGTCCCGGTGTCCGGCGAGGGTGGCGCGAACAGCTGCCAGGCGGGCTCGCGCGGCTTCACGATCGGCCCCAACGGCGAGCGCAAGCGCACGGCGCGCCTCTTCTTCCACCGAGCGGCCGGCCGCGGCTGCCCGGCCGCGAAGAGCACGCAGGACGGCGTCATCGATGTTCCGGATGATCATCTGGCCCATGGTCATAGCTTACAACGAAAGCGATAGCATTGCAATCGGTCGATCAACGATTCCGGTGAAAGAGCCGGCCGTGCGGGACCTGCGCTCCTGCTCCCGTTGCACGGCACATCAGAGCCATGCCAGGCCATCCGGGAGTGACGCCTGCCAGCGATCGACGATGACACCGTCCTGAAACGCGTACATGGTAAGTCCGGCGGCTGCGAGGGTGTCCCCCGCGAAGTAGGTCCAGCGCAGGAGAGCCCGGTCGCCGGAACAGATAGAATGGTCGGGCCGGAATCGCAGCGGGTTCTCACCCTCCGTCTCGCGGCGAACGCGTTCGATGAACTGGTCCAGGTCTTCGACTCGCGTCGGGCCCGGGCCATGGACGACCATGGGTTCCGCGAACATGGAACGCAGTTCGCTGGCGCGGCTCTGGTCTGCGCGTATCTCGAAGTAGCGCGCCAGGGTCGCCCGGCCGGGAGCCGGGTCCTTCCCGGCGTGCTGCTTCGCCAGGGCGACGGCATCGCCAGGTGGCTCCGGGTCGGGCCATGGCCCCGCTCCGGTCTGGCGCGTCCCGGTCCATGACTGCACCACGGTCACATCGCCAGGAATGCGCAGCATGCTCAGGCCCGTCACGTCTATCCGGGACCAGCGGACGGCCGCGAACTCGCCCTCGCAGAAGAGGTCATGGATGGTGGCGCCGGGGAATGCTTCGACGGCCGCCCGGAGGGCTCGGTTCTCGGCGTCAGTCACGAGGGGTCACTCCTGTCCCGGCGCCAACCTGGCTCATCAGGCCGGCGATGTCGATGAGTTGCCACATCTCGGCGATCTTGCCCCCGGCGACGCGGAAGATCTGAAGTTCGTTCACGGCGATTGGCTTCCCCGTTCCCTCGCGGCCAAGAAGCGGGCCCTGGTGGGTGCCTTCGAAAACGATGCGGGCGGCCACGCGGTCGCCATCGCCGAAGGCATCGAGAAGGGTGATGCGCAGATCCGGGATGCCTCGGAGAAGGTTGGGAAGGGACGTGGGGGAATCGCCCCCGGGCGAGTCGCCCGTGCTGGCGAGGTCGTGGAGCACGAAACCGGGGGCGATCAGCCCGGGCATGAGATCGAAGCGCCGGGAGTTGATCATCTCAAAGTTCTTCTGGATGAGGTCCACGTTGCTGGTTGCCACCGGGAGGCCTCCTATTCGAGTTGCAGAATGGCGGGAAACACCTGCGCGAGATCCGGGTAGTAGGTCCACATTCGATTGATGCGTCGGCCGTCGTGTTCGACAACCGTGCAGCCGTGTTGGTCCACGGGCTTGCCCTCCAGAGGGCCGGCCGTCATGTGCCAGCGAAGGACTGCCCGGTTGCCAAACGCCAGCACCTCTTCTATCTCCCGGTGCAGCCCCGGCACGCTTTCCCACCACGCAGGGAGAATCCCGCGGGCCCTTGAGAGGGGCATCGCGTTCGCGCGACCCGAGAAGTGGTCGAGCAGCGGGTCGGCGTAGCAGGCCAGCTGCTTCTCGACGTCGCGTTCGTTCTCCGCCTGGTAGACCGCGCGGATGAGCCGCTCGCCTGCCGCCTCGTACCCGGCCCGCTCGCTCTCCGGGATGGGCGGACCCACGGGGGCGGCGCTGGCGGCGCCGGGAGTTCGAACCTTTCCCGAAAGCTGCCGGAACATCTCACCCTGGTCGAAGTGAGTGCGGCGTACGTTCAACGCCGACCCGTCGTGCTCATCGATGGTGCACCCGTGGAACTCGAACGCGTTCCCGGTGCCCGGGAAGCCGGCCCATTCGCCAACGTGGCGCCCACGCAGCACCCACTGGTAGGCCAGGTGAGTGGAGTTTGCGTCGACCCACTGGACCTCGACGTTGTAGCCATCGAACACCTGGAACATCGCGGCCAGGGCGAGGTGGTCATCTTCCCTGGAGGAGGCAGAAAGGATGCCGTTCATGTACCCCTGCATGTCGTGGGCCCACGCCGCACGGGAGCCATCGACGTCGTGGCGGTTCTCGGCGGCGATCATCTCCGTGAACATCCGAAGGGCGTTTTCGCGCGCGGCGGTCATTGCATCAGCCCCAGCTGCTGCATGGAGGCCGCGTTGTCCCAGTACACGCGCAGCGCGCTGAGGAGGCCGCGCTCCAGTTCTCCGGCGGCAACGCACTCGAGCACGACCGCCCACCCCGTTGGCGGCGCCACCGTCCCGTCTGGCAGGTGGAGCGAACCGGTGTTAGTGGCTGTCCAGGTTGCCTCGGCGAAGACGCGGTTCCCCTCGGCGACGGGGGTCTTCAGCTCGAGGCGGCAGTCGGGGAAGTCGGCCCAGTCCGTCTCGTAGGCGCCAATGAGCGCCTGGCGCCCTTTGACGCTCTGGCCCGGGCGGCTCAGGGTTACCCTGTCAGTGACCAGCCGGCCGACGGCTTCCGCGTCGCGCGCGTTGTACGCCTCGAAGTAGCGCTGCAGCGTGTCGGAACTGCTCAGTGTGGTTGCCATTTCAGTCCCCCCTTGTGGCGCCGGCCCCGCCTCTCCCTCAGGCCCGGGTCTGTGCGTCGAACCCGGCGAGGTCGGCGAGCTGCCAGCTCTCGGTGAT
>CAYYYI010000200.1:0-3283 GCA_964475735.1 uncultured Anaerolineaceae bacterium | reverse complement strand
CGGGGACGCGGCACCCCCACGGCTGCTCCCGAGCCAACGCTCACGCCGACCCCCACTCCGACTCCGTTCGGGGCCGTGGCGGGCAAGGCCATCCTCTCGGTCTACCTGAGCCCCGCTGCCCCGGGAGATACAGTGGGCCGCACCGACTTCCGCGGCGGTACCGGTGCTCTCGCCCAGGCCACCCAGGTCTGCGCCGGGGGCGGCATCGTCTCATGGGTCATCGGCGCCAAAGAGAAGACCTCGTTTCGCGTCACAACGCTCCACGACCCTTCGCGCCTTGTCATCGACATCGAACGGTAGCGGGGAGGCGCTTCCCCCATGTACCGTCGTGTCGTGCCTCGCCGGGTCCTGACCAGGCGGCAATTCGTCCGCGCCGCTGCCGGGATGGGGATCGCCGCCTTCGCCCTTGCGGCCTGCCGGGACCGGGGCACATTGCGCGACGAGCCCGCACCCGGGGAATCCTCCGTTCCGAAGGATACGAGCCCGCAGGCGGACGCCGATGCCACCCCGGCCACCTACTTCCCCCCGCTCTCGGGCGACCCCTGGGAGACCACGGCGCCGGCTGTTGCCGGGTGGAACCTCGCCGCCATCGATGAAGCAGCCGCGTGGGCGGCCGCCCACAAGACGACCGGGCTCGTCCTGCTCCACGGCGGCCGCATCATGTTCGAGGGCTACTGGAACGGAGGCTCGCTCCACACCCAGGGCGACATCGCCTCCGCGCAGAAGAGCGTGGTCTCGCTGCTGGTGGGCGTCGCGCAGGAGCGGGCCCTTCTGAAACTCGACGATCCTGTGGCGAAGCATCTCGGCGAGGGATGGTCGAAGGCGGGGGCGAAGGAGGCGGCAATCACCGTCCGCCACCTCATCACGATGACCAGCGGCCTCGACGACCAGTTCGGCTACGGCGCAAACGCCGGGACCGCCTGGTACTACAACAACAACGCCTACCACCTCACCAGGCGCGTGCTGGAGCGGGCCACGAAGATGTCCAGCCAGGCTTTCATGGCCGAAGCGCTGCTCGAACCCACCGGCATGGGCGATACCACCTGGCGCGATCGGCCGTTCATGAAGATGCCGGATGGAGAACCGATGGCCGGGCTCATGATGAGCGCCCGCGACATGGCGCGCTGCGGCCTCATCGCCCTTCGCGGGGCCGATTGGGCCGGGAAGCCCGTCCTTGGTGACAAGGCCTACTGGCGACAGTCCATCGCGTCCTCGCAGAAGCTGAACCTTGCCTACGGCTATCTCTGGTGGCTGAACGGCAAGGCTTCGAACATGCTTCCCGGGGCAAACCCCGTGGTCCGGCAAGGCCCGCTCATCCCCGGCGCCCCGGCCGATCTCTTCGCCGCCATGGGCGCGGGCGACAACCGCATCTACGTCGTCCCCGGGCTCGACCTCGTGGCCGTGCGCCAGGGCGCGGCAGCGTTCGAAGCCGCAGCCGCCCGCTCCTCGTTCGACGTCGAGTTCTGGAAGCTGCTGATGGCGGCCGCACCCGCTCCCTGAGCCCGCCCCAAAACGCCATCGGTCTGGCGCCCAGGTCTCCTCCAGCCGGCCGTCGCAGAGCCGCGAACGTGAGTGAGCGGAGGGGTCGCACCATTGCCCACCGTCAGCTCCGGCCCCGGCTTCTTCCCGCCGCGGCCATCACGCGTGAGCGCAACCCGCGTTCGTACCCGTGTCCCGCTCGGCGATATCCCTTTCCCCGCCCTACCCGCCGATGCGCGACATCTCCACCTTCGGAATGCCCTTCGTGGCCTCGGTGCGGATCTCCGAATACCGGTCCGCCCGCGGCCTCCAGATCCGCCCTATCTCCTCGCGTATCTCGCCGTCGCTCGCACCACCACGCAACAGGCCGCGCAGGTCGTACCCCTTCGACCCGAAGAGGCAGGTGAAGACCTCGCCCTCGGCCGAGATGCGGATGCGCGAGCAGTCGCCGCAGAATGGCTGGGTGATGGAAGCGATGACGCCAATCTCCCCGCCCCCGTCGACGTAGCGCCAGCGCCTGGCCACTTCGCCCCGGTAGTTCGGCTTGATCGGCTCGATCGGCAACTCCGCATGTATCCGCTCCACGATCTCGCCCGCGGTCACGACGCTCTCCATGTTCCAGCCGTTCGTGTTGCCAACGTCCATAAATTCGATGTAGCGCACGATGTGGCCAGTGCCCCTGAAGCGGCGGGCCAGGTCAACGATCGTGTGGTCGTTCACCCCGCGCTGGACGACGGCGTTTAACTTCACCGGCCGCAAGCCCGCTTCAGCCGCGGCCTCGATGCCATCGAGCACCGTACGCACGCTCACGCCCACATCGTTCATGCGCTGGAAGATGCCGTCATCGAGAGAGTCGAGACTGACGGTGATGCGCTGCAGCCCGGCGTCCTTCAGCTTCTGAGCTTGCGCCCGGAGGAGCGATCCGTTGGTTGTGAGGGTGATGTCCTTCAGGCCGGGGATCGCGTTCAACCCGGCAATGAGGCGGTCAAGGTCGCGCCGAACGAGCGGCTCGCCACCAGTTAGCCGGATCTTCTCCACGCCAAGCCCCGTGAAGATGGACGCGAGGCGGATGACTTCCTCATAGGTGAGGATGCGATCGCGCGGGAGGAACTGGTAGTCCGGGCCGAACACCTCCTTCGGCATGCAGTACGTGCAGCGGAAGTTGCACCTGTCCGTGACCGATATCCGCAGGTCGCGGAGCGGCCGTCCCATCCCATCCAGAAGCGCCATGGAATTAGCTTAGCCGGTCCGGTTTCGAAACGCTCAACTCGCCGGCAATGCGCGGCTCAGCCTCCCGCCGGCCTATCGCTGGCAGCGGGGATTTCGGCGGCGTTCGCCTGAAGCCAGGCGTCGTATCTTTGGCGCCGCTCGGCAAGCTGGCTCCGCATCTCCGCCATGCGCGCCATTTTCTCGTCGAGGAGCGCTATCTGGTGGATAGTCACGTCCCGCGCCCGGCGCACCTCGGCCGCCTTCTCCGAAACGTCGGCGTCACGCCGCCATTGCGAGCGCACCTGCTGCTTGACGTCCTCGGCCTCGAGCATCTCCTTGATGTCCGCCAGCGAGAAGCCCAGCAGGTCTCGCAGTTCCTTGATGCGCCGCACGCGCTCCATGTCCTCGGGCGAATAGAGCCGGAAGCCGCCCTCCATGCGAGTAGGCGGATTGAGCAGGCCCTTTTCCTCGTAGTAGCGCAGCGTACGCTGCGTCACGTCCGCTCTCGTGGCCGCTTCGCCAATCTGAAGGAAGCCCTCCGGCTGGGCGCCATCACTTGCCATGGCTCTATTCTAGCTCATTTACCTTAACGCGT
>CAYYYI010000199.1:0-3395 GCA_964475735.1 uncultured Anaerolineaceae bacterium | reverse complement strand
GGACGCCCATCACGGCCAGGCAGAGAGCCACCGTCGCCCAGCCCAGCAGCGGGAAGAGGAGCGCGAGGCCAATTGACTGTCCCAACAAGCCGATCGGGGCGGTCGAGAGGTGGGCGAAGCCGAGTGTGAAGGGGAAGAGGCCCATCACGCGGCCGCGCATCTCGTCCCTGACGGTGTGTTGGATTAGCGTCGCGGCTGTCAGGTTGGTGGCCATGAAGGTCGCGCCAATGGCGAAGTTCGATGCCGCGGTGAGCGGAAGGAAGCGTGAATAGCCCAGGCCCAGAACGGCCACGCCCAGGAGCAGCGCGACTGTGCAGAGGGTGGCTCCACGCGTGGCAAGCCACTGCATGCGGGCGAAGAAGAGCGACCCGGCGAGCGCCCCGCCGCCCCAGAACATGCCCATGAGGCCGACCTGGCGGGGCGAGTATCCAAGTACTTCCATGTGGAAGACGGGCCCAAGCGGCGTCGCGACGGGCATTCCGACGAGCTGGATGACCACCACCATGGCCAGGACGCCCGAAATGATCACGCTCGCGCGGGAGTAGCGCACACCGGCCGCGATGTTCGACACCATGCTGCCTGTACGGGCGCCGCCTGCGCTGCGGTAGCGCAGCATCGCGATCAGGGGGAGGATGCCCATCCACGCGGTGAGTGAGCCAACGTAGACCCAGCCGGGGTCGAAGGCGCCGTTGAGAATGCCCACCCAGGGCAGCGTGAGCGGCAGCGTAAGGTGAGCAGCCAGCGAGTTGAGAGCGATGCCGCTTGTGAGGTCCTTCATCCCGACGATGGAGGGGATGCTGGCGCTTCGCGCCGGGCTGTCGATCGACATCACACTGGCAGCAGCGAAGGTGCAGCCGATGATCACGGCGAGGGTGGCGCTCCCAAAGGGCAACGCCACCATGAGGGCGGCGATAACAGCATTGAGAGCGAGCGACGCGCTCTCGGTGACAAGGAGAACCTTGCGGCGTTCGAAGCGATCGGCGATCGCGCCACCGATGAGCGCGAAGGTTATCTGGGCGAGTCCACGGCTGGCGGCGATGAGGGACACGTAGAGGGTAGCGTGGCCGTGGTAATGGTCCTGGACCCAGAAGACCTGCGTGAGGTACTGGAAGGGCATGACGATGTTGACCAGCGTGAAACCAGCCAGCAGCAGCCGGTAGTCGCGGTGTGCGAGGGCCCGAAGCGAAGGATGCCGCTCGGCGAAAGTGGCCGGCATTGGCGGATTGTGGAGCGTGGCGCGAACGGCCGGCATGGCCTGCGTCATACGCGGGCGCGGCAACTGTGCGGGAGTTGGAGATTCGCGGTTTGACAAGCTTGCGGCGGCCTCGCCACCATGGCGGCAGTGCCACTCCGCGCATGGCTTACGTCATGAGTTTTGTCGCCAGGATTGCAGCGGCCTTTTTCGTGTTCGCGCTGCCGGTGCTCTTCGTCACGACGAACGTACGCATCCTGGCGAGCGACGTTGGGTTCTACGAAGCCGGGCTGCGGCGGCACGACGCGGACGAGGCGACCGGGATCGCCCTCACTGAGCTGGACCGGGCGGCACAGGAGATCGTGGACTACTTCGAGAATGACGCCACGACGCTGCGGATTGTGGTCAGCGAGAACGGGCAGGAGTCGCCGCTCTTCAACGCCCGCGAAACCGAGCATATGCGGGACGTGAAGTCGCTGGTCCGGCTCGTATACAGGGCGAACGAGGTGGCGCTGGCGTTCGTTCTCACCTACGTGACCGCGGTCTTCCTGTGGGCACGGGAACGATCGCTGCGGACCCTGGCGTGGCTGGCCCTGGGCGGCGTGGCGGCAGGGGCGCTGACTCTTGGCGCAGTTGGAATATTTGCTGCGACAGGCTTCGACAGCACCTGGACGCGCTTCCACGAGCTGGCCTTCTCGAACGACCTCTGGCAGTTGGACCCGGATACCGACCACCTGATCCAGATGTTCCCCGAGCGATTCTGGGAGAACGCGACACTGACCGTGGGTGTGATGACCATCGCAGAAGCGACGTTCACGGCCGTGTTGGCGGCCGCCTACCTGCTCGTGTCGCGTGGCCAGCCCCGGGCGGAGCGCGGAGGCCAGGAGCGGGGACCGGAACAGCGCCTCCCGGCGCCGGCGGACGGTTAGTTAGCCGAGGCGCAGGCGCAGCCGCCACCGCCACCACCACAGCATCCGCCACCCATCGGCATTTCGAGGGGCATGGCGCCTGCCGGGCCACGAGTTACGGCGAAGGCGGACAGGGCGCGTTCCGCTTCATGGCCGCGGTCGCACTTGACCGCGACGGAGGCCTCGGTCATGGGGCGGCGGCGTTCGAACCGGTTTCGACAGGTTGGGCAATAGTACTCGTAGATGGCCATGGGAGAAGTATAGCGAGGCGCAGGTCAGGCGGCGCGACCGGCGCGCCGTGGCGAGGTGCGCCTGGGGGCGCTGGCGGGAGTGTCGCCGGCGGCCTCTTGGGTCGCGGGCTGCGGGCTGGCAACCGGGGGCAGCGCGGGGTTCAGGAGCTCGTCAATGGTGAACACGAGGTCGCGCTCATCGCGGGCGTAGATCGGGCCATCGGGAAGTGCGGCAGCGCGGGCGCCCTGGAGAACGGCACGCGTAATCTCGTTGGACGGCTCGACCCACCGGATCGCGGAGAAGCGCTCACGGAGGGATTCGCGCAGCCGGGCCCACAGACTCGCCATAACTGGTAGACCATAAGCGATAGATGCCGGGATGACAACCGCGCCAGCACGCGTCAGCTTCGGGCGCCCGGGCCAGGAAGCTCAGCACGACGCGGTTCCACTCCGCGGGGCGCTCGAAGTAGGCAGAGTGGCCCGCGCCGGGAATCTGGTGGCAGACAGCCCCGGGGATGAGGGCGGCGGCCCGCCTGATCATCTCGGGCGAGGTGATCAGGTCGTGTTCGCCAACAACGAAGAGGACGGGGGCACCCAGGGCGGAAAGAGGGCCGTGCATGCTCCCGCGGTACAACGACGGCGGCCGGCCAAGCATTCCCCGCGGGCGGGGTGGATTCAGCGCGTTGATCTGACGGTAGAGGAGAGCAAGCGCGGGGTTGGCCGCCTCAAATTCATCAGAGAGTGCGTGTTCACGCAGGCTGCCGTTCCCGCGGACGTCGCGCAATTCGTCCTGGATTTCGCGGACGCGATCGTCGGTGGCGCCGGCGGTAGTCCCGGAGAGGGCCAGCGAGCGGATGCGTTGGGGCGCAAGGCGTGCCAGCCCGGCTACGGCGCGCCCACCCATCGACTGGGCGACAACGTGGGCCCTCTCAATACCGAGCCGGTCCATGATCGCGATCAGATCCGTGCCGAAGGCCCAGCGGCCAACCGCAACGTCGCCGCGGCTCAGGCCCCAGCCCCGGGCGTCGAACAGGGTGCACCGGAAGGATCGGCTGAACTCGGGAA
>CAYYYI010000198.1:0-3529 GCA_964475735.1 uncultured Anaerolineaceae bacterium | reverse complement strand
CTCTACTTCGCGCCCGCTTCCGCGAGCTTGATGTAGAAGGTCATGCTCTGCATCGCGATCACCGGGTCAATATGGCGGATGCTCACGTCAGCGGGGACGTGCGGGGTCATCGGCGCGTAGTTCAGGATGGCTCTAATCCCGGCTTCCACCAGTTGGTCCACCACTTGCTGGGCTACGGCAGCCGGCACGGCCACCACGCCGATGTCCACACGGTTGCCGCGGAGGAAGTCGTCCAGCTCCCCTGCCGCGCGCACGCTGATGCCCCCGACCTTGCGCCCCACCATCTGCGGGTCGGCGTCGAAGGCTGCCACGATCTGGAAACCCTGGGGGCCAAACCCGCCGTACTCAACTATGGCCTGCCCCAGGCGCCCGACGCCCACCACGCACACGTGCCACTGGCGGTCGAGCCCCAGGATCTCACGAAGCTTCGCCAGCAGGCCCGGCACGTTGTAGCCCCGCCCCTGCTTGCCGAAGCGCCCGAAGTAGCTCAGGTCCTTGCGGATCTGCGCGGGCGTCACGTCCAAAGCCTGCCCGAGCGCCTGTGAGCTGACCACCATCTCGCCCTGGTCGGCGAGCGCAGCCAGCGCCCGGGCATAGATAGGCAGCCGATTGATGACGACTTCGGGGATTTCGAGAGCCATGCGGGGTCAAGGAGCTCCGGTTGTGAAATCCGTAACAGGCCGAAGATAGCATTGCCCTCTTCGAAGGGTCAATGGAGTTCCAATCAGTTGGGCGCGGCTCATCTACCGCGGGCTGCTGGCGCGTCTCAGAGCAACCGTAATGGCCCCCGCAACGAGCCGGTCATCGGCGGGCGCCACCGTTCGCGGGTCGAGCAGTACCGCGCCGTCGTCGATGCGGGCGACCACGGCCGGGTCGCCGGTGCGGAGCGACGCCGCCAGGGCCTCGGCGCCGAGGGCAGGGCGGATTGCGGCGCACCACGTCGTCACGCCTTCGCCCGGGAGTGATCCGCCGCCCACCATCGATCGAGCCTGAACGATCTTCCCCGATTCGCCGGCGGCGGCCGCCCAGCGGCGAGCGCGGCGCTTCAATCCCGGCAGGTCCCGTGAAAGCATCTCCCACACGGGAATCTCCGCTGCTTCGCGCCCCTCAACGTAGGACCGAAGGGTCGCGTCGAGGGCCGCGATGGTCACGCGGTCCACCCGCAGCGCTCTGGCGAGGGGATGCAGCCGCAGCGTCTCAACGAGCGCGGCCCGCCCCGCGATGATCCCGCACTGCGGGCCGCCGAGGAGCTTATCGCCGCTGAACATCACGAGGCCGGCGCCCGCGGCGATGCTCTCCTGCACGGTGGGTTCGTGGGCAAGACCGAACCGGCCGGTCTCCACCAGGCAGCCGCTTCCAAGGTCATCGAGCAGGAGGATGCCTCGCTCGTGGGCGAGGAGCGCCATCTCCCCGGCCGGCGCTTCGGCCGTGAAGCCGGTGACCCTGAAGTTAGATGGGTGCACGCGCAGGATGGCCGCCGTCTCGGGCGTGATGGCGTCTGCGTAGTCGCGAATGTAGGTGCGGTTGGTTGTGCCCACCTCCACCAGCCGCGCCCCGCTCTGCCGAAGCACATCGGGGATGCGAAAACCGCCCCCTATCTCCACCGCCTGGCCGCGCGAAACGATCACCTCGCGCCCGGCTGCGAACACCTGCAAGACCATCAGCAGTGCGGCAGCGTTGTTGTTAACCACCAGGCCGTCCTCCGCCCCCGTGGTTCGGCGTATGAGGTCGCGGACGTGCTCGTGGCGGCTGCCGCGCTTGCCTGACCCCAGGTCGAACTCGAGGTTGCTGTAGCCCCGCGCGATGGCCTCCATGGCCGCGATGGCGCGCTCGCTGAGGGGTGCGCGGCCCAGGTTCGTTTGGAGTATCACGCCCGTCGCGTTGATGACCGGCCGCAGCGAGGGGCGTTGGAGCCCATTCGCTCGCGTCCTCGCCCTGGCGACGGCATCGTGGAGCGCAGGTGGTGGTGCACCGGCACGGATCTCCTCGCGGAGCTCGCGCAGAGCCTCCCTGGCCGCTTCGACGGCGATTGCGTGTGGCAGCGTATCGGGCTCCAACGCTCGCAGCACGGCGTCAACGCCGGGGAGATCGCGGAGGTGCTCGGTTCCCATCGCGGGCATTGTATCGCGGCCGCGGCGGTACGCCGCCCTCCGTGCTTGGCCGCTAACTCCGCGTTTCGCCGGAACGTGCTACGCTATCTGTGAGCGCATGCAATATCGTGCCCTACTCGTATTGCTCCCTTCGTTGACGTTTGCGAGGAGTTCAGCCCGAGATCAGGCCACACCTCGCTCACACCACGAAATGGAGTACCCCTAACTACTTGACCCTTTCCCTCGCCAAGCCACGCCCGGCATCACCTGCCCGGCCTGAGCACCCCTCGGCATCCTTCCGCGGCCTCGGCCTTTGCGACGAACTGGTAGCAGCGCTCGACACTGCCGGAATCAGCACGCCTTTCCCCATCCAGGAGCTCACCATCCCCGATGCCCTTGCCGGCCGCGACGTCTGCGGCAAGGCCAAGACGGGCTCGGGCAAGACGCTCGCCTTCGGCCTGCCGCTCATCCAGCGCACCGAGCCGGCCCGCAGGCGCCGGCCCCACGCGCTTGTTCTGGTGCCTACCCGCGAGCTTGCCAATCAGGTCGCCACCGCGCTCGCACCCATGGCAGAGTCCCGGGGGCTCTACCTGACCGCCATCTATGGCGGCGCATCTATGGTTCGCCAGATCCGTGACCTGCACAGCGGCGCCGACATCGTCATCGCCACGCCTGGCCGGCTCAACGACCTCCTCGACCGGCGAGAGCTTTCGGTCGCGGACGTCGCAACCGTCGTCATCGACGAGGCAGACCAAATGGCCGACATGGGCTTCCTGCCCCAGGTTCGCGCCATTCTCGAACGCATCGAGACGCGCCACCAGACCCTGCTCTTTTCGGCCACGCTCGATGGCGCCATCGGCAACCTGGTAGCTGAATACCAGCACGACCCGGTGCGCCACGAAGTGGCCTCGCCCACGGTTTCGGTCGAGACGCTCGAACAGCGCTTCATCGGCGTGGAGCGGCTGCACAAGCTGAAAGTGGCGGCCACCATCTGCGCGGCCGGGCGACGGAGCCTCGTCTTCGTTCGCACGAAGCACGGCGCCGACCGGTTGGCCCGCCAGCTTTCCGGTGAGGGCGTCGCTGCTGCCGCGATTCACGGCGGCCTGAACCAGAACCGTCGCGAACGGACGCTCGCCGCTTTTGCATCGGGCCGGTCGCCGGTTCTTGTCGCAACCAATGTTGCCGCCCGCGGCCTCCACGTCGATGACATAGACACGGTCCTGCACTTTGACCTTCCCGAAGACGGGAAGACCTACCTCCATCGTTCGGGGCGTACTGCCCGGGCGGGCGCCGATGGACTGGTGGTGACGCTTGTACTGCCCGAGGAAGCGGGCCAGGCCCGCTCGCTGCAGAATGAGGCCGGGATCAGGGTCGCCACCGTGACCATGCAGCCCGGTGACGAGCGCCTGCTCGATCTGGGCGCCTGGACGCCGCCCGTT
>CAYYYI010000197.1:0-3718 GCA_964475735.1 uncultured Anaerolineaceae bacterium | reverse complement strand
AGCGGCCGCTCCGATTTGACCTATGACGAAATCGTTACCTACGATCTCGCCTACGTGGACCAGCATTCGGTGATGACCGATATCCACATCCTCTGGCGGACCTTCCTTCAGGCTCTCACCGGCAAAGGGGCCCGCTGATGAACTCCTCTCCTGCCACAACGAAACGCAATGCGCTGAGCAGGTCCCTCGCGGGCGATCCCATTCACATTGCCGCTGCGATCGTGCTCGACGTCCTGGTGGTTGGGGCCGCGTACGCGGCCGCGCTGCTCCTTCGCTTTGATGGCAGCGTTCCCCGCGAAAGCGCGGTCTTTGCGGCCCGCGTCTTCCCGTTCATCGCCGCGGCGTACGTGTTCGCAAACATGCTCCTGGGCGTGTACCGCACGGTGTGGGCGTACGGGAGTATCGGCGACATCCTGGCGCTGTTCCGGCCGGTCCTGCTGGTGACCCTCCTTGTATTCACGGTGAACTTCTTCGTCCAGGACCGTGACCTTCCGCGGTCTGTTGTGCTCATGGCGGGCGCCCTCGTGTTCCCGGGAATGGCGATGGTGAAGATGCGGGCGCGGCTGCTCACGCGGCTGCCGTGGGGCGCAACCGCATCACGCCGGCTGCTCATCGTTGGCGCGGACCGGACCGGCCAGCTTCTCGCGCGCGAGCTTCAGTCGGACCCCGAGCTCAGCTACCAGCCCGTCGGCTTCGTCGATGATGACGCCCGCAAACACCATACGCGCATTCACGGGCTGCTCGTCCTGGGCCCGGTCAGCCAGCTCGAACAGATCATCTACAAGCGAGATGTCGAGGTCGTGGCTATCGCCATGGCGCGGGCGTCCGGGTCGACCATCCGCGAGATAGTTGGCGTTTGCCAGCGGCTCAACGTGCCCGTGCGCATGGTGCCGGGCGTCGACAACTGGGTCCACGGCGGCCACGACACACTTCGCGACATAACACTGGATGACCTGCTGGGGCGCGACCCTGTGCAGATTGATTACGCCGCCTGCTCCCAGTCGGTCAAGGATCGCGTGGTGCTGGTGACCGGTGCGGCAGGCTCCATCGGCTCGGAGCTCTGCCGCCAGGTGCTGAGCTTCGAACCGCGCGAGCTGCACCTTCTCGACAACAACGAGAGCGGGCTGTTTGACCTCTCGCTGGAGCTTGCTCCGCTCGCTCACCAGACCGTTCTCCGCCTCTGGGTGGCGAACGTGGTTGAAGAGCAGCGCATGGACGACATCTTCGGACGCGTGCGGCCAGACCTTGTGTACCACGCGGCGGCGCTGAAGCACGTTCCCCTGATGGAGGAACACCCCGACGAGGCGTTCCGCGTGAACGTGCTGGGGACGCTTAACGTGGCGCGGGCCGCTCACACATACCAGGCGGGCACATTCGTGCTCATCTCCACCGACAAGGCCGTCCGGCCGACGAGCATCATGGGCGCGACGAAGCGCATCGCCGAACTGCTTGTGCTTGCCCTGGCGCGGAACAGCGAGCGGACGGCCTTCTCTGCGGTGCGCTTTGGCAACGTGATGGGAAGCCGCGGCTCAGTGGTGCCCACTTTCATGCGCCAGATAGAGCACGGCGGTCCCGTGACGGTGATGCACCCTGAGATGATGCGCTACTTCATCTCCATCCCCGAGGCGGTGAGCCTGGTAATTCAGGCGGGAACGTTCGGGGGCCACGGGAGCATCTACATGCTCGACATGGGCGAAGAGATCAACATCCTCGAACTGGCCGAGCGCATGATCCGGCTTCGGGGGCTGCGGCCAGGCGAGGATATCGAAGTCGTCTTCACCGGCCCGCGGCCCGGCGAAAAGCTCCGCGAGGAGTTGGTCGCTGACTTCGAGCACCTGCAGGGTACCGACCACCCGAAGGTGATGCGTCTCACCGCCGCGGTGGACGTGACCGAGGGTGAGATACAGCGGCTCATCGGCGAGCTGAAGGCGGGCATGTGGGACGACCGCGAGGAGCTTCGCAGCCGCATCCACCTCGTGGCGCGCCGGTATTCGCTCGACGGCAACGGTGAGTCTGCCCCGGCGGAAGCGGCCGGCGAGGCGGCCGCGACATGAGCGGCTTTCGCGTCCACCCCACCGCGGAAGTGAGCCCCGGGGCAACAATCGGCTCCGGCGCCAGCATCTGGCACCACGCCCAGGTGCGGGAGGGCGCTGTTGTGGGCCCGGGCTGCATCATCGGCAAGGGCGCCTACATCGATGCCGGCGTACGAATCGGCGCGAACTGCAAGGTGCAGAACTACTCCTGCGTGTACCACGGCACGACGCTCGAAGACGGGGTGTTCGTGGGGCCGGAAGTGGTGTTCACCAATGACCGCTACCCTCGCGCCATTAACCCCGATGGATCGCTCAAGAGCGAGGCCGACTGGGAGGTTGGGGAGACCCTTGTGCGCTATGGCGCGGCGGTCGGCTCTCGCTCCGTGGTTCTGCCTGGCGTCACCATCGGGCGCTGGGCGCTCGTGGCCGCAGGGTCGGTGGTGACGAAGGATGTGCCGGATCATGCGCTCGTGGGCGGAAATCCCGCCCGGCCGCTCGGCTGGGTGTGCGTCTGCGCAAAGCGATTGAACGAGGATCTACGGTGCGACGCCTGCGGCCGGGCCTACGGCCGCACGGGCGAGGGCCTCGCCGCGATCGAAGGCGCATCCGCCCGCTGAGCGTTTTCTCCAGATGCGAAAGGAACGAATGTGACTGTGACCGGACGCCCATTCATCCCTGTGGCGAAGCCGCTGGTCGGCGAGGAAGAGAAGCGCGCCGTGCTGGAGGTGCTGGATAGCGGGCAGCTTGCCCAGGGCGCCCGCACCGCCGCGTTCGAAGGCGCGTTCGCCGCCTACGTTGGAACGAAGCACGCTATCGCCGTCAACAGCGGCACGGCCGCGCTCATCGTCGCGCTACAGGCGCACGGGGTGGGTCCAGGGGATGAGGTCATCACCACGCCCTTCAGCTTCATCGCCTCGGCCACGAGCATCGTGGCCTGCGGCGCGAAGCCGGTGTTCGCCGACATCGACCCGTTCGACCTGAACCTCGACCCCGGGCAGGTTGAAGCGGCCATCACGCCAAGAACGAAGGCGATCATGCCGGTGCACCTCTTCGGGGGCCCGGCGCGGATCGACGAGTTTACGGACCTGTGTGACGAGCATGGACTCGCGCTCATCGAGGATGCGTGCCAGGCGCACGGCGCCGAGCACCTCGGCCGCCGCGTTGGCAGCTTCGGGACCGGCTGCTTCAGCTTCTACCCGACGAAGAACATGACCACGGGCGAAGGCGGCATCATCACCACGAACGACGACGAAGTGGCGGCAAAGTGCCGAATCATCCGCAACCACGGGCAGGAGCGGCGCTACCTCCACGAGCACTTCGGCCTGAACTGGCGCATGACCGACCTCGCGGCGGCAATCGGGATGGTGCAACTCGGCCACCTGGATGAGTGGAACGAGGCTCGCATGGCCAACGCCGAGGCTCTCGCGACCCTCATCCGGGTCGCTGAGACTCCTCGCGTGCGCGAAGGCGACACGCACGTCTTCCACCAGTTCACCGTCCGTGTTTCGAAGGGGCGCGACGCCCTTCAGAAGGCACTCGAAGAGGCGGGGATTGGGAGTGCCGTGCACTATCCCATCCCCATTCACCGGCAGCCGATCATGCAACAGCTGGGCCATGGCGACTTTTCGCTGCCCGTCGCCGAGGCCGCCGCGGAGGCCGTGCTCTCCCTGCCCGTGCACCCTTCG
>CAYYYI010000196.1:974-3735 GCA_964475735.1 uncultured Anaerolineaceae bacterium | reverse complement strand
CGCCGTACTCTTCCCTTTACGTGAGAGTTCGCCTCTGATACGTTGCGCCCCACATATCAAACCGCCTGTGGAGGCATTCACGTGGACTTCCGCGATAACGAACAACAGACGAAGTGGCGCGAGCAAGTGCGCCAGTTCATCCAGGAACAGAAGCCCGGCTCGCTGCCCGATGAAGCCGCCATGATGGGCGAAGGCGGCCGCCCTGACTTCGCCGCCATGGCCGGCTGGCGCAAGAGCCTTGCCTCGAAGGGCTGGATCGCTCCCGCCTGGCCGAAGGAGTACGGCGGCGCCAGCCTCGGCGTGATGGAGCAGTTCATCATGAACGAGGAGTTCGCCGAGGCCCGCGTCCCGAACGTTGGCGGCATGGGCGTCTCCATGATCGGCCCTACCCTCATCATCCACGGCAACGAAGAGCAGAAGAAGGAGCACCTGGGGGCCATCCTCCGTGGCGAAACCCGCTGGTGCCAGGGCTACAGCGAGCCGGGCGCCGGCAGCGACCTCGCTGCCCTGCAGACCCGCGCCGTCCGCGATGGCGACGATTTTGTCATCAACGGCCAGAAGATCTGGACTTCCGGCGCGCACATGGCCGACCGCATGTTCATGCTCGCCCGCACCGATCCCGACGCGCCCAAGCATCGTGGCATCACCTACTTCCTGCTCGACATGAAGGCCCCCGGCGTCACGGTCCGGCCGCTCATCAACATGGCCAACGGCCACGCGTTCAACGAAGTCTTCTTCGAAGACGTGCGCGTGCCCGCCCGCAACGTGGTCGGCGAAATCGACCGCGGCTGGTACATCGGCACCACCACGCTCGACTTCGAACGCTCCTCCATTGGCAACGCCGTAGGCCAGCGACAAACGCTGGAGTACTACCTTCGCCACATTCGCGAGAACAACCTTGGCGCCGATTCCGTCCGCACCGAGTTCGCCGATCGCTGGATAGAGGCCGCGACCGCGAAGATGCTGAGCTACCGCGTGATCACCATCCAGGCAGAGGGCCGTGTCCCCAACCACGAGGCATCGATCGCCAAGCTGTTCAACACCGAGCTCAGCCAGCGGATTTCGCGCTCGGCGATGAAGGCGCTCGGCCTGCACGGGCAAATCACCGATCGCGACCGGGCGCCCATGCGCGGCCGCGTTCCCGGCAGCTATATGGCGACCGTCGCCTCCACCATCGCCGGCGGCACGAGCGAAGTGCAGCGAGGCATCATCGCCACGCGCGGGCTGGGCTTGCCCCGCGGGTAGCCTTTCGCACAAGATGACCCACGGCCGGGGCCGGCAAGCGCCAGCCCCGGCTGATCCTTTCCCGGGGAAGCGCACGACTATGCCTACCGCCCGCATCAACGGCTTTGACCTCTACTACGAAGTCCTCGGCGCCGGTGAGCCGATCATCCTGCACCACGGCTACACGGGCACGCACTACAACTACGAGGGCTCGGCCGCCATCCTGTCGCCCCGGTACCGGTGCATCCTGATGGACTGCCGCGGGGCCGGCGACAGCGGCCGGCCGCCTTCTGGACACACCATCGCCCAGTACGCCGCCGACGTCATCGCGCTGGCGGACGACCTGGGGCTTGACCGCTTTACGTTTGTGGGCCACAGCATGGGCGGCGTGATCGGCATGGAGCTTGGCATCAACTACGGGCAAAGGCTGAGCAAGCTTGTCCTCGTTGCTCCTGCGCCCGCCGACGGCGTGCAGATGCCCCCGGGCGCTCGCGAACGCGACGTTGCTCTGCGGGCTGCTCGCGACGCTGAGACCATGCTTCGCGAGCGGAAGATTACCACCGCCCGCGAACTGCCCGGTGAAGTGCACGCGTTGCGCATCGAGCGCGGCCTTTCCGTTTCGGATGCGCACTACGAGGAATCGTGGAAGGCGTTGGAGGACGTGCGCCTGGGCGATCGGCTTTCGGAAATCGCGACGCCTACACTGGTTGTCGCGGGGGCGGCCGATGGCCTGCTTGCCGCCAACCTGGCCGACTTCCAGCGGCTTCCGAACGCAACCCTGCACGTCTTCAGCCGGGTGAGCCACGGAGTCCCCTACGAGGTCCCCGGCGAGTTCGCGGAGGTTGTGGCGGACTTCATAGAGCACGGGGTGGTCACCGCGCGAACCCTGCAGAGGAAGCTCCAGGCCCAGGCCGCAGGCGCCTGAGCTACCGGGGCAACACGCCCCCGGAGCTGCGGCCCCGTGCGGCCGCTTCCCGTCCTGTCCGCCGGTTCGCGCGAGCCTTCCCGGAGCGGTTCGCCGACGCAGCCCCTACGGCCGCCGCGCCCGGATGGTGATGACGAGCTGCGCGAGCCACAGGGCGAGGAGCGCCGTCATCAACGTCGCCGAGGCGATGCACCACGCGCACCACGCATCGATGACCCAGCCCTCCAGGTACGTCAGAAAGCCCGAGAAGAGCACTCCGAAGAGAGTGCCATAGAAACCGAGCACCGCCACCTGGTCGCGGAGCCCGCGCCAATTTCGCAGCCAGGCGGCTGCCGCAAGGGCAAGGGCGAGGTACAGCCCCAGCCCCGGCACGGAGACGGGTATCCCCAGCACCTTGCCGTATTCGCTCTGCTGGACGGAGGCGCAGCCATGGGTGCCCACGCAGATCCCGGAGGCCTTTCCCTGGATGTTCTCGAAGGCGAGGTAGCTTGCCATAGCCGCCCCCACTATCGCCAGCACGAGGGCCGCGACTGCGAGCGCCGCGCGAAAACGCGGCCATCTCCGGGAAGGTGCGGCGGTGGCTGCCCCTGCAGCCACCCCCGCACCCCCGGG
>CAYYYI010000196.1:0-964 GCA_964475735.1 uncultured Anaerolineaceae bacterium | reverse complement strand
CGCCGGGGGCCCCCCCCCCCAACCCCCCCCCCCCCCGGGGTGGGGGGGGGGGGGGCGCCCCCGCCCCCCCCCCCCCCACCCCGTGCGGTCTTGCCCGCTGAGGTGGAGCTCACGGGCGTGCTAATGCCCGGCCATGGTTGGCGAGGCCATTGCGCCACCGCTCATCCCACCGCCCGAGCCGCTCATCGAGCTGCTCGAGGTGATCGGCTGAACCGGAGCCTTCACTTCAATCGTCCCCGCCTTTTCGAACTTGAGCTGGAGCGTAAGGGTGTCGCCCACCTTCAGTTCGCTCTTCAGGTTCATGAGCATCACGTGGAACCCGCCGGGCTTCAGCTCGACGCTGCCGTTCGCGGGGACGTCAATGCCCATCACCTGCTGCATTTTCGCGGTGCCTCCTTCCATCACCATCGTGTGCAACTGCACCATCCCCGCAATGGATGGATCGACGCTCACGGAGAGCAGCTTGTCGGCCGCGCCGGCGTTCTTGATGAGGAAGTAAGCGGCGGAGACATCGCTGTTCGATGCCCGCGCGCGCGGATTCTCGATGGTAATCTTCGACGTCGACGTGGTCGCCGCAGTCGGGCTCGCGCTGGCCGGAGTGGCCGTCATTTCGTGGTCCGAAGCGGCGCTCTTCTTTTCTTCTCCCACGCCCGCCTTCTTCTGCAGGTACGTCCAGGTCGCGTAGGAGAAGTCGTGCGCGGCGTTGTGCGCCTTCGTCGTTGCTTCCTTTGCCTTTGCCCTGTCGTCGCCCGCGAGCGCGGCCGCCATCTCGCCCAGCAGGTCCGCCAGCTTGCCCGATGGCGACTCGAGGTCCGATGGCCACGCGGTGAGCTTCACGATCGCCTGCATGCGCAGGGCGGTGGCCTGTGCGTCTCCCGGCGGGGCGCCGGTCTTCTCGATTTCGACTTCGATATCGTGCAGCCCGGCATTGTCGAGCGCGGTGATTGCGGCCAGCACGCCGGCG
>CAYYYI010000195.1:0-3761 GCA_964475735.1 uncultured Anaerolineaceae bacterium | reverse complement strand
CTGATCCCGGCCCTGGTCTTCACGGCGGCGGTTGCCGTGCTTCTCCTCCTTGGCGTTCCCTGGTGGGGGTGGCTCCTCCCGTCCATCCTGGCGCTCTGGGCGGGGGCCGGGTTCCTCGTAATGCGGCTTGGCGTCCGGATGAACAGCATCCCGGGCCTCCCGGCGCCGGCCTTTCTCGCCGGTGGAAGCGGGAAGGTGCTCGATGTCGGCTGCGGCTCCGGCCGCATGGCCATTGCCATCGCCCGCGAGCGGCCATCTGTCACCGTCACGGGTCTCGACAACTTCAGCGCGGGCTATATCCGCGGGCACAGCCCCGAGAACACGGAGCGCAACTTCCGCCTCGCCGGGCTGGCGGGGCGGGCCACTGTTCAGCCGGGCGACATGCGTTCGATGCCCTTCGAAGACGCGTCCTTTACCGGCGCGGCCAGCTCTGCCGCCATCGACCACCTGGACCCCGAGGGAATCGTCCAGACACTGAGCGAAGTCCGGCGTGTCCTCGTTCCCGGGGGGCAGTTCCTGCTCGTGGTGATTGTTCCCAACCTGTGGCTCACAATCGCCTATGGGCCGTTGATCTGGCGCATGCGGCGCCGCCAGTTCTGGCGCGAAGCCCTCGCCGCCGCCGGACTGGCGGTCGAATCCGAGGGGACGGCGCGCACAAGCGCCTGGTTCCTCGCACGCCGCCCTGCCGGCTAGTGGCCTCGGAAGGGGGGCGCGGAGACCTGGGACGCAAGAAGCGCATCGAAGATTCCGAACTCCTGGCGGTGGCTCGCGTCGCGTTCGTGAGCGGCGGCTTTGGCGCATCAACGCGCGAAATCGCCCGGCGGGCCGGCGTCTCGGAGGCCATCCTCTTCCAGCGTTTCGGGACCAAGGCGGACCTCTTCTTTGCGGCGATGGTGCCGCCCGGCCCCGACGTTCACTCCATCCTGGTCGCTGCCACGGAAGCGCGTGACCCTTCCGCCCTGTTCGAAGAAATCGCTGTAGGGGTGCTCGCCTACTTCCGGGAAGTCACGCCGGTCCTCCTGCCGCTCATTAGTCACCCCTCATTCAGCTACGAGGACTTCATCAAGCGGTATCCCGGCTCCCCTTTGAATCAGTTGGTCGTCGCGCTGCAGTCGTGGTTGACGGCGCTCGAAGGCGAAGGCCGGTTGCTCCCCGGGGAGGCCGGACCCGCAGCGATCGGGATCGTGAGTTCCATGGCCAGCCTTGCACTCTTCGAACAGATTGGCGTCCACGGCGGGGCGATGGACGAGGCTCTCGTCCGGCAGGTGGCCCGTCTCATCTGGCGCGGAGCGGCGCCCGCATTCCCCGGTTGAGCCCGCCGTTTCAGTGCGAGTGCACGGCTGTTTCGCCGTGCGGCGACCCCTGCCCGGCGTCGAACGGGTCGGCGTGCACGTCGGCGATCGAGCCCGGCGGCAGCACGTTCAGCCAGGCGTGTCGCAGGTCCTCTGCCACCGAATGCGCCTCGACAAGGGTGTAGCCTGCGGGCATGCAGACGTGCGCAACAAGGTGGACCGTACGCCCCGAGTGCCGGAGACGCAGGTCGTTGATGTGGTCGAAGCCGGGGACTTCCTCGGCGGCGTGTTCGAGGGCGTGCCTGACTTCCGGGTCGCCGTGGTCGAGCAACCGGAGGATGACCTCGCGGCCCGTCTCGTAGGCCGTCCTGGCTATGAGCACGCCGATCGCCAACCCGGCCACCGCATCGACGCGCGGTTCCCCGAGCATGATTCCCACAGCGGCCGCCACCACCCCGAGCGAGGTGAGCGCATCCGTGCGGGAGTGCTGCCCATCGGCCACCAGCGCCGCGCTGCCTGTGCGCCGCCCCACTCGCAGCTTGTATTGTGCCACTGTCTCGTTTCCGGCGAACCCCACGATGCCCGCCAGCAGTACGAGCCCTGGCCTGCTTAGCTCGCGGGCATCGCCAAAGGCTCGCACGGCCTCGAAGATGACGAGCGCCGCGCTCGCCGCAATCAGGCCCACAACCACGAGGCCGGCCAGGTCTTCGAGCCGGTGGTAGCCATATCCGAACCGTTCGTTTCGTTGCCGCCTTGTCGCGTTGAAAGCCAGCCAGACGACCGCTGTTCCGGCGACGTCCATGCCGTTGTGAAGGGTGTCGCCCAGCAGCGCCACCGAACCGCTGAAGAACAGCAGCGCCGCCTGGATAGCCGCGGTCGCTCCCAGGCCCGCGACCCCGATCTTGAGTGCCCTGACGCCTTCGCGGGTCGACATGTCGAGCGGAGTGGCGTGTGAGTGGCCGTGCGATTCCATATACGTTGATTAGACGTACAGGAGCGCGATGCATCAAGAAGGCAACTGCGGCCTGCCGCAGTTGCGGCTCGGGGCGCCGAAGGCTGGCCCCCATGGGCCGTCGTCTTCGCCTGCGAATGCGGCCCTGTGCCGCCGGGCGAACGGTGAGGGGGGCGGCACGAATGTGCACGCTCCGTCCCCGCTCGTACGAGAACACGCCACTGGTTCCGAGCCGCGCTTGAGGGCGCGCGAATAACGTATACTCCGGTCTCGCGTGGAGATGGAGCGTGAGTGAACGACCCGAGAGCCCGTACCTCGAAATAGCGGTCCTTTGCCAGGAAGTGCTCGAAGAAAAGACGGGACTCCTCACCCTGGTCAGGCTAACCGACAGGCTGATAGTGACAGCCGGGAGCGGGTCACCGGAAGACCTTCCACCTGTCCCAGTGAACCTGGTGGCGGTCATCGGCTTCAAGGCCGGAGATGCGAGGGGTCGCCACAACCTCAGCCTGAAACAGGAAACTCCCTCGGGTCTGAAGCTGCCAGCGGTCACCGTGCCGATGTTCTTCGAAGGCGAAGATCGGGGCGCGCGGGTCATTCTCAAGCTCGGGTTGCAGGCCGAGCAAGAGGGGCTCTACTGGTTTGACGTCCAGCTGGATGAGCGGCCGATCACGCGTATCCCGCTACGGGTTATCTACCAGCGAATATCGGCCGGGTAGCGTGCGAAAAATGCGTGTTGGATGCTCCCGTGGCGAAAAGCACAGCGGGCGTGGGCGCCACTTTCACCAGCTCCACGGATTCGGTGAGGAGACGCCGGAGTTCGTCCTCGTTTGCGTGACCCGCTGAATGCTCGGCCAACGCCAACTCGATCGCAGAGGCCAGATCGTAGGCCGGGCCGGCATTGTCGTTAAGCCGCCACGACGCAGGCACGAACCAGCTTTCGAAGGTGTCGAGGGTATTCTCGTCAGCCAGATAGGCAGTCAGCTGCTCAAGGATCTCAAGCTGGAGAGTTGGCTGCATGGATGAACCTCCAAAGGCCAGACGGTCCGACACGGCCACGTTACGCCTTATCTTTAATGACGGCCAATTCCTTGCCCGGCTTCAGGCCGGAGAACTGCACGAGCGGCTCCTGAAGGAGCGTCATCCCAGTCTAGTCGCTGCGAACGAGCCCTTCTGCACGAGAAGCCAGGCTATCGCATACGTCGACGCCAAAGGCACGCGAGTCGCGGTCGTACATCAATATCTTAGACCTGACGGGACCCTTGGCGGTTCAGGACGGCCAGATCCCAAGAGGCTTCTCTGGAACGGTGAGATCCTGTTCGTCTAAACTTCCCGCCGTTGCGTCATGGCCATCTCGCCACCGGGACTGCCCCGGGGCGTGCAGGGGATGCCTCGCCAGGCTCAGGGCATGACGGCCTGAGCGCCGCAGACTACGCGACCGCGGTGAGCCCCGGGGTGGGGGGGGCGGGGGGGGGGGGGGGGGGGGGGGGGGGGGGGGGGGGGGGGGATCGGGTGATTTG
>CAYYYI010000194.1:0-3806 GCA_964475735.1 uncultured Anaerolineaceae bacterium | reverse complement strand
TCCAGCTGGACCGCGGCTACGTCTCGCCCTACTTCGTCTCCAATCCCGACCGCATGGAAGCGGTCATCGAGAATCCCTACATAATCATCACCGACAAGAAGATCGGCGCTGTCGCTGAAATCCTGCCCCTCCTCGAAAAGGTTCTGCAGGTGACCAAGGACGTGGTCATCATCTGCGACGACCTCGAAGGCGAGGCACTGGCGACGCTGGTGGTGAACAAGCTGCGCGGCACGCTCAACATCCTTGCCGTGAAGGCGCCGGGCTTCGGCGACCGCCGCAAGGCCATGCTCGAAGACATCGCCATCCTCACCGGTGGCACGCTCATCACCGAGGACATCGGCCTCAAGCTCGACTCCGCCACCGTGGCCGACCTTGGCCGCGCCCGCCGCGTCGTCTCCAACAAGGACGATACGACGATCATCGAAGGCCACGCTTCCGACGAGGCGATCCAGGCCCGCATCAAGCAGATCAAGGCCCAGATCGAAGACGCCACCAGCGACTTCGACCGGGAGAAGCTGCAGGAGCGGCTGGCGAAGCTGGCCGGTGGCGTCGCTGTAATCAAAGTCGGCGCTGCCACGGAAGTGGAGCTCAAGGAGAAGAAGGCCCGCGTCGAGGACGCCCTGAGCGCCACCCGCGCCGCTGTCGATGAGGGCGTCGTGCCCGGCGGTGGCGTGGCGTTCATCCGCGCCCAGGCTTCGCTCGAAAAGCTCGCAAAGGAGACGGCCGACGAAGACGAGCGCGCCGGCATCCTCATGCTCCGCGTGGCGCTCGAAGAGCCGGCCTGGCTCATCGCCGACAACGCGGGCCTGGAAGGTTCTGTCATCGTCGACCGCATCCAGAAGCTCACCAACGTCAACCACGGCTGGGATGCGGACAAGGACCGTTGGGGCGACATGTTCGAACTGGGCATTGTGGACCCCGTGAAGGTCTCCCGCTCCGCCCTTGAGAACGCTGTGAGCATTAGCGCCCTGGCGCTGACCACTGAGACGCTCGTCGCGGAGATCCCCCAGCCCCCGGCGGCCGCGCCGCCCCCGCCCGAGGACTACTAGGCTTCGGCCAGGACAGGGCCATCACATCAACCGCCCCCGGCGCCACCGGGGGCGGTCTTCTTTTTAGCCATTCCGCCGAACGCGGGGACGGGTTACTGTAACGGGCAATGCCCGATTCACCCCAGGGGCCGCGCTCCACTCCCCCGCCACGACCGGGGCCGGTCACCCGCTACCGCGTGGACCTGCCCCGCGCTGGCATCCTGCCCACGGGCGAGCGCGGCCACTACGAAGCTACCGAGTACGCCGAGACGCGCTCTGGCCTCCGCGGAGGGATCCTTGACTTCCGCGACAAGGTCATCGGCACCAGCATGTCGAGCCGCCGGCTCACTGAGGAGCGCCTCAGCAAGAAGGTGGGGCTGGCCATCTTCTCCTCCGATGCCCTTTCGTCAACCGCGTATGCCTCCCAGGAGATCATGCTCATCCTGGTCCTGGCGGGCACGGGCGCCCTGACCTTCAGCCTCCCCATCGCTGCTGTGATCGTCAGCATCATGGCGATCGTGGTCATCTCCTACCGTCAGGTGATTCGCGCCTACCCCAGCGGAGGTGGCGGCTACATGGTGGCCCACCAGAATCTGGGCGCCTGGCCTGGCCTGACCGCCGGTTCCGCGCTCCTGATCGACTACGTGCTTACGGTCGCCGTGAGCATCGCCGCCGCTGTCGAGGCCATCTACTCCGCGGTCCCGGGCGCCCACGACTACGCTGTCCCCATCGCCCTCGGCCTCGTCTGCACCATCATGCTCGGGAACCTCCGCGGCGTACGGGAATCCGGGACCATCTTCGCAATCCCCACGTATGGCTTCGTGCTGGTCCTCTTCACCACCCTCGTCATCGGTGTCGTCAAGACTGTCACGGGGGACAACCCGAACGTCCTTGCGGTCGGTGAGCCGGTCCGGGATGTCGAAGCCCAGCAGGCGCTCACTCTCTTCCTGGTGCTGCGTGCCTTCTCCGCGGGGTGCGCCGCGCTGACGGGCATCGAGGCCATATCGAACGGAGTAAAGGCGTTCAAGCCGCCCGAGGCGCGGAATGCCGCCACCACCATGATGGCCATGGGGCTCATCCTCGGCTCGCTCTTCCTGGGCACGACGCTGCTCGCCCGCCACTTCGGCATCGTCTATGAGCACGGAGACACCGAGACCGTGATGTCCCAAATCGGCGAGCACGTATTCGGCCGCAACGTCTTCTACTACACCCTCCAGGCCTTCACCGCCGGAATTCTCTTCCTCGCTGCGAACACAGCCTATAACGGCTTCCCGCTGCTCGGCGCCATCCTTGCGCGCGACGGCTATCTCCCGCGCCTGTTCCATCAGCGGGGCAACCGGCTGGTCTTCAGCTACGGCATTTTCGCCCTCACTGCCTTCGCGGCCCTGCTGTTGGTCGTTTTCAACGCCTCCACCACCCGGCTCATCCCCCTCTACGCGCTCGGCGTGTTTCTCACCTTCACGCTCGCCCAGTCGGGCATGGTCGTTCGCTGGTGGAGGCTGCGCGAGCCCGGGTGGCAGCGCTCGACTGTTATCAACGGCACGGGAGCGCTGGCCACTGCGCTCGTCTTCCTCATCATCCTTGTTACGAAGTTCCTTGAAGGCGGCTGGATGGTGGTCGTCGCGCTCCCCACGCTGGCGCTCATCGCGTGGCTGATCAGCCGGTTCTACCGGGGGCTGGACCGCTCGCTGCGCGTCCCACCCGAAGCCCAGCTCGACATCCGCCCGATGGGCCCTTCGGCCGTGCCCATCGTCGTCCCTGTCGAAGACATCAACCTCTCGACGGTCATGGCCCTCGGCGCGGCCTGCGAAAGGTCTCGCGATGTGGTGGCCGTGCACGTGCTCGTCGACCCGGATGAACGATCCACCGTCGAGGAGCGCTGGCAGAACCAGTTCCCCTCCGTGCCTCTCGTTGTCATCGACTCGCCCTTCCGCACGGTGGCCGAGCCGATTGTCGTCTACGTCAACGATCGGCTCCACGAAGCGCCCCACGAGGTGATTGTCATGGTGCCGACCATCGAGGTCAGGCACTGGTACCAGCGCGTGCTCGTCAACCAGAGCCTGAAACGGCTGATCAAGCTGCTCGGCACACGCCGCCATGTAACGGTCGTGGAAGCGCCCTTTAGCGGGGGAAGCAGCGGCCGGGGCCGGACGCGGTACTAGCCGGGCCGGCTATGCGGCCAGCGACCTGAGGCCCCGGCCGGGGCGCGGCCGGCAGCTGGCGGTTCGTCGTGCCCATAGCGGCGCATGGCGTTGACGGCCTCGACACCGGCCTCGGCAAGGGCGGCGAGTACGTTGACCACCTCCTCGCGCCCGTCCGGGTCGTTGAGCCCGGCGCCTTCGGTCGGCCGGTTGCCACCTTCGAGCACGTCAAGCCAGACCACTTCGCCCACGCGGAGGTCTATGCCGCCCTGGCAACCGGGCGATGCTGTGGCTGTCCGGTCATTGCCCTGGACTTCGAGCATGGCTGCCTCGTGAGACTCGACGGGAGCACGCCCCCCGGCCTGGTCTACGCTCGGCAGCCTCAAGATCGCCGCAAATCTACCGCAGGTTTACCTCAGGTTCGAATCTGAGGCATCCGAAAGCACTGCCTTCCAAGCAGGATGTCGCGAGTTCGAACCTCGTCTCCCGCTCCAGAATCCCCCGGCGCATTCCCTCCTGCGGGTGGCCCCTTCCGCCGGCCGCTGAGACTCGCTACGCTCCCACCCCCGCGGCGCGCTCGGCCGCCCGCACGGTGTTTACCAGCAGCATGGCGCGCGTCATGGGGCCCACGCCGCCG
>CAYYYI010000193.1:0-3846 GCA_964475735.1 uncultured Anaerolineaceae bacterium | reverse complement strand
CCCCGGGTTGAGCAGATCGTGGCCGCGGCGCGCGAGGCGGTGAACCCCGGTGTCTGAGTTCCGCATGCCCGCGCTCGGCGCCGACATGGAGGCGGGCACGCTCGTCCGATGGCTTGTGAGCCCCGGCCAGACGGTTCAGCGGGGTGACATCGTTGCCCGCGTCGAGACCGACAAGGCCGACATCGAGGTCGAGATTTTCGAGGCCGGAGTAATCGGCGAATTGCTCGTTCCCGAAGGCGAGAAGGTGCCTGTGGGCACCGTCCTTGCCACTCTCAAGCCGCTACCGGGGGCGGCTCGCAAGCCGGAAGCGGCGCCCGCTGCGCCTGCACTTTCCTCGGCAGAGCCGCCACAGCGCCCTTCCGCCGCGCCAGCGCCCAGGGCAACGCCCGCCGCCGTGCGCATCGCCGAAGAGCGCCAGGTGAAGCTCGACCGCGTCGAGGGCACTGGCCCCGGAGGGCGGATCACCCGCGCCGACGTGGAACGTGTTGCTGCTGCGGCGCCCGCGCCAGGTGTGCGGGCGTCGCCCCGCGCGCGCCGGCTCGCGCACGAACGCGGCGTGGACCTGGCAGCCCTGCATGGGTCCGGTCCGGGCGGAGCGGTCACGGTGGCCGACGTGGAGCGTGCCCCCGCGACGCCTGCTCCGCGCGCAGCACCGCCCGCAGCAGGCGGACCGGAGCCGCCTGCCACCCCGGCCGCGGACAGGGCGCTCGCCCGGCGGCGGGCGATTGCAGCCGCGATGGAGCGGGCCAACCGCGAGATTCCGCACTACTACCTTGGGGCCACCGTCGACATGTCTACCGCGCTGACGTGGCTCGAACACGAAAATGCCGGCCGCCCGGTTGCTGAACGCATCCTCTACTCCGCCCTGCTGTTGAAGGCCGTGGCCGTTGCCTGCCACGAGGTTCCGGAGATGAACGGCTACTGGCTCGATGGCGCATTCCGTCGCGCGGAAGAGGTGCACCTTGGGGTCGCCATCTCCCTGCGCGAGGGCGGGCTGGTTGCGCCCGCCATCCACGATGCCCACCGGCTGAGCGTGGCGGACCTGATGGCCGCCCTGCGTGATCTCGTTGGCCGGGCGCGCGTGGGCGTATTGCGCAGCTCGGAGATGTCGGACCCGACGATTACAGTCACCAACCTGGGCGAACAGGGTGTAGAGACTGTATTCCCCGTCATCTTCCCGCCGCAGGTGGCCATCGCGGGTTTCGGGCGGATTGTCGAGCGGCCCTGGGCCGTGAATGGCATGCTGGGGGTGCGGCCGATCATCCAGTGCAGCCTCGCCGCCGACCACCGCGCCAGCGATGGCCACCGCGGTGGCCGCTTCCTCGCCGCCATCGAACGCATTCTCCAGGAGCCGTCGAAGCTGTGAACGCCGCCGAACTTCGCGCCGCCATCCTGGAGGCGATCCAGGAAGTCGCCCCCGAAGCCGATCTTTCGCGTCTCGCCGATATCGACGAGTTCCGCGACGAGCTGGACCTCGACTCGATGGACCTGCTGAATGTGATGATCGGTATCCACAAGCGAACAGGGGTGGACGTTCCCGAGCGCGACTACCCGCGCTTGAGCACGCTGCGCGGCGCCATCGACTACCTGTTGCGGCACGCCGGGGGCGCTTCTGCGCAGTCCTGATGCCGCACTGGCCCCAGGGTGACCGTACCCGGCTCACAGGCCAGGTTTTCTGTCGCGATTGGGCCTGATCGCGTACGCTTGAGGCATGCAAGACCTTCTGGACAGTGCAAACGAAATCCTCCAGCGCATCTCCGGCATCATGGTGCGCCTTTGACATCGCGGGCGAAGAAGAAAAGGTAGCCGCGCTCGAAGCCCAGAGCGGAGAAGCGTCCTTCTGGAACGATCCTGAGCAGGCTCGCGGCATCATGCAGCAGCTTGCCGCCGCCCGGTCGCGAGCGGAGACGTGGCGCGGCCTGGAACGGCGCGCCAGCGACGTGGCCGGCCTGCTCGAGCTTGCCCTGGCTGAGGGCGACGACAGCGTGGAAGCAGGCGCCGCGGCCGAAATCCACGCCCTTTCCCGGGCGCTCCACGACCTCGAATTCCAGCTTCAGCTCTCCGGCGACTACGATGAACGGAGCGCAATCCTGGCGGTGCACGCCGGCGCGGGCGGCACAGAGTCGCAGGACTGGGCCGAAATGCTGCTGCGAATGTACCTGCGCTGGGCCGAGCGCCGCGGCTTCGCCACCGACGTGCTCGACGTGACACCCGGCGAAGAAGCCGGCATCAAGAGCGCTACCGTTGAGATCACCGGCCCGTATGCGTACGGCTACCTGAGCAGCGAACGCGGCGTGCACAGGCTGGTACGGCAGTCGCCTTTCGATGCCTCCCACTCCCGCCACACCAGCTTCGCCAAGGTCGAGGTATTGCCCGAGGTTGAACCGGGCGCCGAGATCGAGATCAACCCTGACGACGTGCGCATCGACGTCTTCCGCTCCAGCGGCGCCGGCGGGCAGAACGTCCAGAAGAACTCGACCGCGGTGCGTCTCACACACCTGCCCACGGGAATAGTCGTCACCTGCCAGAACGAGCGCTCACAGGGGCGCAACCGCGAGAGCGCCATGAAGGTCCTTGAGGCCCGCCTGCTCGAGATCGAGCTTCAGAAGCAGGAAGAGGAGAAGGCGCGGTTAAAGGGGCAGCACGTCGACATGGGCTGGGGCAACCAGATCCGCAGCTACGTGCTCCACCCGTATAAGATGGTCAAGGACCATCGCACCGCCTTCGAGACGAGTGACACGACGGCCGTGCTCGATGGCGACCTTGATGGCTTCATGGAAGCCTATCTGAAGGCGCGCGTGGGGGAGAACGCATGACCCGTCTCGTCGCGGCGGCCCTGGCCGTCGCCCTGCTAGTCGCTGGCGTGCTCGCCGGAACAGGCGCTGTCAGGGCCGATGCGACCATCCTCTCCGCCACCATCGAGAACGGTTACCCCAGGACGCTGACCTTCAGGCTGAGCGCCCGCGCCGAATCCGAGATCACCGGCGTCACGCTCAACTACGCCATCAGCGGGCGCGGGACGAGCGCCATCGGCAAGCCCGAGGACTTCGCCCCCGCGAAGCAGGTAGACGTGCAGGTGGTCATCCAGGTCAACTCGGGGCGGAGCTACATCCCCGTTGGCAGCCAGTTCACGTACCACTGGGAGATCGAAACCGCGGATGGGAAGACCACATCCGCGCCTGAGGCTACGTATCTCTTCCTGCCGCCCAACCGCGAGTGGAAGAACGTCAAGAACGAGTTCATGGAAGTCCACTACCACGGTGACCGGGAAGCCCTCGCGAGGACCTACCTCAAGGCAGGAGAGGAAACGTACCAGAAGATGGGCCCGCTCCTGGACGCGAAGCTCACCCAGGTCCCTGTTCGCGTCATCCTCTTCGCCGACGAAAAGGAATTGGACCCGGCGCGCCCCGGCCTCAGCTCCAGCACGTTCGACGCTGCCGTTACCACCTGCGGCACGAAGGTGACGAACGACATCGTGCTTGTCATCCCCGTCGCCTGCGGCAGTTCCGACAGGACCGACACTCTGCGCCATGAATTCGGGCATATCCTCACCGAGGCCGCCGGGGGCGGCGCCCTGGGCAAGCTCCCCTCCTGGCTCGATGAGGGTACCGCCGTCCTCGCCCAGTCGTCGCCGGGCAGCGGCTACGTCGGCGCCTTCGATGCGGCCGTGCGGGCGAACCGGCTGTTTCCGTTTGTGCAGATGGCAACGCCATCGTCCGACGCGAACACGGTCAACCTCTTCTACGGGCAGTCGTACGCTATGGCGAAGTACCTGGCCGACAACGGGGGCGCCGCGAAGTACGCGCAGCTCTTCGCGACCATCAAGAAGGGCACGCGCTTTGACGA
>CAYYYI010000192.1:0-3970 GCA_964475735.1 uncultured Anaerolineaceae bacterium | reverse complement strand
GCGGCCCGGGAGAGAACCACCACGCGGCCCTCAACCTCGCCTACAGCCGCGAGACGGGGCGCAAGGGCGCACTTTCAACCCCCGAGCAGTACCGCCACAAGGGAGACTGGATGAAGGGCCGCTACCTGGAACTGCTGGGCTGAGCGCTGCCGGCGAACTCCTTCACCAGGCGCGCGACTTCGTCCGGCTTCTCCAACATGGGCAGGTGCCCGCACTGCGGGATCAATTCGAGCCGGGCGCCGGGAATCAGCGCCGCGATCTGGCGGCTGTTTTCGGGCGGAACCATGCCATCGTCTGCGCCGCAAAGCACCAGTGTGGGGCAGCGCAACGTCCCCAGCCGGTCGTGGCTCGACCACGAGGCCATGGCCTCGTGCTGCCGGGCAACCGCGAACCGGCGCGGCGGCGCCTCCAGGTCGACCGAGAGGCAGTACTCGAAGGCAGCGGGGTCGCGTTCTCGCCAGCCCGGCGAGGCCATGGCGGCGTTCTGCGTGGCGAAGATCTCTTCGCGGGTCATCTCGGGCGTGAAGTTCATCGCCGCGTCGACGGCGGCGGTCGAACCAACCGACCCCGGTCCGCGATGGCTGGTGCCGCTCAGGATCAGCCCGAGGACGCGGTCAGGCCGCGTCAGAGCGAACTCCTGCGCGAGCATGCCACCGCGCGACCGTCCGTAGACGAATGCTCGCTCCATGCCCGCGGAGTCGAGCACCGCCTCGATATCCGCCATCTCGACGGCGATGGTGTATGGCTCGTCGCGACGTTCGCTGAGTCCCATGCCGCGGCAGTCGAAGGTCACCACGAAGAGGCGTTCGGAGAGCAGGCCGGGCAGGCGGCCCCAGTGCGGCAGGCGGTGCGAGAGCCCGAGAATCATCAGCAGGGCGGGATTCGCGGGGTTGCCCGACGTCTCGTAGTGGATGTTCCAGCCGCTGTGTGCGGTTTCGGGCACCAGTCACCTCCACGGGCCGCCCGCGGGAGCGGAGGCCCGGCGCGTGATTATAATCCCGCATGAGGCGAGACCTGCTTGACGCCCTGAAGCCCAGCGTCCGGCTGAGGGTGGCGCTATCTCTTTTCGCGTCGGTGATCGTTGCCGGCACAGCCGGTTACATGCTGCTTGCGGGCATGTCCTTCATCGACGCGCTCTACCAAACGGTGACGACGCTCAGCACGGTGGGCTTCCGCGAACTGAAGCCGTTCGATACGTCCGAGAAGCTGTTCACCATCTTCCTGATCCTCACGGGCGTTGGGTCAGCCCTATACACGCTCACCCTGCTCGTCCAGGAGGCGCTTGAGGGGGACATACGGAGCCGCTTCTACGTAAGGAGGATGCAGATGCAGATCGACGAGATGAGGGACCATTACATCCTCTGCGGCTTCGGCCGCGTCGGCCAGGAGATTGCCCGCGAGCTGTGTGAACGGGGGGTTGACTTCGTTGTCATCGACCAGACACCGGAGGCGGTCGAGCGGGCACGAGCCTTTGGCTACAAGGTGATCGAGGGCGACGCATCGGACGATCGCACCCTCAACCTTGCCGGCCTCGCGCGCGCCCGGTGCCTCCTGGCCGCCAGCGACAGCGACTCCGGAAACACGTACATCACTCTCACCGCGAAGTCGGTCAATCCGAACTGCTTCATCGTCGCCCGGGCCGCGTTGCCTTACAACGAAGAGAAGCTGCGGCTGGCGGGCGCGGACCGGGTCATCTCGCTCTACAGCATGGGAGGGCGGCGAATGGTGCTCTCGGCTTTGCAGCCGCTGGCCGCGGACTTCATGGACACCCTGGCAGCCGGGAGGCACGGCGATCTACTCCTGGCCGAGTTCGAAGTCAATGCACAGAACGGGCTGGCCGGGAAGACCTGTGGCGCGCTGATTGAAGGCGCAACGAACGCCACCCTCCTGGGCATTCGCCACCGCAGCGGCAAGCTCGAAGTCGGCCCGCGCAACGACACCATGCTCCACGAGGGCGACATCGTGATCGTGCTCGCCGAGGAGTCGGACATTGCGGCGCTAAGCGCGCCAGCGAACTAGCGGAGCGTAACCTTCGGGGCCCGGCGCGCGTTTCTATAGCAGGTGGCGGCCCGGAGGCGGGTCATGCAATCGTCTGTTCCAACAGCCACGCCCGAGACGCTCGTTCGCTGTGAGCGCTGCGGCACGCGCTACGACTGGCGCAAGTCCACGAGCTGGACCCTGAAGATGACCTACTGCAGCGCCATGTGTGAGCAGGGCGGACTTGGTTTCTCTATTGAGACCCTGCTCCGCGACACGAGGCTGATGCGGTCCGCATGGCGTGACCTGCTGGTGAACTGAGCGCACCCATTTACGGCCTTTTCGAGCGTGCCCGGCAAGGGTAGGCTTCCCCTTGTGGACGGCCAGGTGATCTCTGACGAATCTACCTTCGACCTGGTAGCCGGGTGGCTACGCGAGTCGCAGCGCGTGGTCGTACTCACCGGGGCGGGCATCTCCACCGAGTCTGGCATCCCGGACTTCCGTGGGCCAAAGGGCGTGTGGACGCTCAACCCCGGCGCCGAGCGCACCGCGACGCTCCAGAACTTCATGGCCGACCGGGAGATGCGCGTGCGTTCGTGGCGGAACCGGATCGACAGCCCCATGCTGGGCGGCGCCGAACCGAACGCCGGGCACTTCGCCATTGCGGACCTCGAGCGGAAGGGGAAGCTGCACACGCTCGTCACCCAGAACGTCGACGGCCTCCACGTGAAGGCCGGGTCCTCCGCGGCGCGCATGATCGAGATTCACGGCAACGTGCGCGAGTTCACCTGCATGGGCGGCTGCGGCGCTCGCGGCCCCATCACCGAAGTGCTCGACCGCGTCCGTGCCGGGGAGGAGGACCCGCGCTGCGCACGGTGCGGTGGAATCCTCAAGACTGCGACCATCTCCTTCGGCCAGAACCTTGTGCCCGAAGACCTGGAGCGGGCCGAACGGGCGGCGTCCTCGTGCGACTGCTTCCTGGCCATCGGCACGTCGCTCACGGTCTACCCGGTGGCCTACCTGCCGAACCAGGCCCTCCGCAACGGGGCGAAACTGGTCATCCTCAACGCCCAGGAGACCCCATACGACGATATAGCCCACGCCGTGCTGCGCGACCAGATCGGCCTGGCCCTGCCCGCGATCGTCAGCCGGGTCTGACCGGCTTGCGGCTTACAGGCAGTACAGCTTCTCCGCCTCGCGGCGCAGGTCGGCCCGGAAGTCCGGGTGGGAGACCGCGATCAGCTCCTCGCAGCGCTGGCGCAAGGTCTTCCCGCCGACCTTAGCGATGCCGTGTTCGGTCACCACGTAGTCGACAAACGTGCGCGGAACCGTCACCGACGTCCCCACCGGCAGGGTGGGCAGGATCCGTGAGTGAGGAACGCCGTTCACGGTTGACACAGAGGGCAGGGCAATGATGGACCGCCCACCCTCGCTGTATGAGGAGGCCACGGCGAAGACGGTCTGCCCACCTGGGCCGCTGTAGATCCGGGAGTTGAGCGTCTCCGCCGTGATCTGCCCCGTCAGGTCCACCTGGAGGGCGTTGTTGATAGCCACGAAGTTCGTCTCGCGGATGAGCGTGCGCAGGTCGTCGGTGTGGCAGAAGTCCCAGAGCTCGAATCTCGGGTTGAGGTGGGCCCGCTGCGCTTCTTCGGGCGGGATGTCGGCGAAGGCCGAGCCCACGACCTTCCCCGGCGCAACGTCCTTGTAGCGCCCGGTTACCACTCCCTGCTCGACGAGGTCGACGACGCCCCCGGGGATGATCTCCGTCTGGATGCCCAGATCGTGATGGTCACCCAGGTAGACTGCCAGCGCGGCAGTGACGTCGCCGAAGCCGATCTGGAGCGTGTCGCGGTCATGCACCAGCTCCGTGGCGATCAGCGTGCCGATGACCTCGGTTGCCAGGACGACTTCGTCTGTTCGCGGCGGAACCGGCATCGCCTGGTCGTGGCCCCGGTTGTGCTCGACAAGGGCCGTCACCTCCGACATGTGGATG
>CAYYYI010000191.1:0-3974 GCA_964475735.1 uncultured Anaerolineaceae bacterium | reverse complement strand
TTCACGTTGAGCGGATTGTGCCAGACGTGCGGGTCCTCTTCACCATCGACCACGCGCACCGCGATGCCCGCCGTGACGACGACAGCCTTCGTGTCATCTCCCAGCGCGCGCTTGAGATAGTCATCGAGGCTAATCCCGTTTCGCAGCACCAGGTCCGCGCGGTCGACGGCCTTCCGATCCCCGGCCGTGAGCTCATAGTCATGCGGGTCGACCCCGGGCTTGAGGACGCTCCGGACATCGGCGGCGTCGCCCGCGACCACCCTGGCCAGCGCCTCGATCTGCACCGTCCCCGCGAGCACGATGATTCGCCCGTCGTCTCCGTCACCGTCGTCGTCGCCGCAGCCCGCAGCTACCGCCGCCGCCATCGCCACGACGGCCAGGAGCAGCAGCGGCAGGGCGCGGGCAATCATCGCTTGTTGAAACTCCGTCTCAGTTGCATTGATGATACTCAGTCCCAACAAGCGCTACAAGAGGAACCGTAGCCCCGGGCCTCGCCGCCTCAGGGGCGCCGCCTCCGGAAGCCCCGCTACTGTTGCTGCGGCTGCTGCCTTGCCTTGAGCATCATCGCCACGATGGGGCTTGGCTCCGATGGCTGCCAGGCCTTGTAGGCGATCTCCGTCGGCACGGGCCACTCCACGTCCACATCGAGCCGGTAGCCCGGCGCCCCCGCTTCTGCCAGCGCCTGCACCGCAGCCCGGGCGACCTTCATCTGCATCCCCTCGTCGCCGGGCATGCCGAAGCTGTACCCGAAGGGGAATTCGACGCCCACCACGCGCGACAGGCGGAACTTCTGCGCCAGGTCCGGCACCATCGTCACCGTCACGGTGGGGATTCCAAGTCCTTCAATCACACGCGCCAGCACGGGCACGTTTCTGCAGCAATCCGGTCAGGCAGGCGCCAGGAGAAGGACGTCTACCGCCCGCTCCTTCAGCCTCGCCGCAAGCTCCGGCCCCTGCTTCGTCCGCCAGTCCGCCAGGCTGCGCTCCTGGTAGCCCATGAAGGAGTAGTGCTCGTCCGCCAGCGAGCCGATGGCGCCTTCCGCTTCGAGCTGCTTGAAGGCGCGGAAGGGGAAGACCGTGTTCACGTCCTCCAGCGCGCCCGCGTTGCTCAGGTGGAGGTGCGCACAGGCGACCTGCTCTTGCCGCACATCCGAAGGGATGACGCGGTAGGTGGGGTCGCCCCACGTGGGTTCGCGGCGCTCGCGGTCCAGGTCGAACGGTTCCTGCGAATCCTTGAGGTAGACCCCGGCCGAGGACATGAGGGCGATGCGGCAGCGGTGCACCGGCTTCGAAAGCGGCGCCCAGACGGGCGGCTCGCCGATGACGGGCAGAGCCTCGTAGGTGGCTTTCATCATGCGGGGGAGGAACTTCCAGCTATCGACGTTCATGGAGGACTCCGCAGGGTGGCTGGAAGGTACTATAAAGCAACCCGCATGGGGCCGCCCTATTCGCCAGCGGCCTTCCGCACGAGCTCGGTCACGCCCTTCGCGTCGTAGGGCCCGAGACCCTCGTAGATAGTCGAACCCGCCCGATCGACCACGACAAAGCCGGGCTGGTAATGGATGTTGTGGTCCTCAGCGAACTTGCGCCCTTCCTTGCTGTCGCGGTCAACCTGGACAAACTCGACGCGGTCGCCGTAGCGGCCCTGCAGTTCCGCCCACACGGGGCGGAGGCTCTTGCAGGTTGGTCACCAGTTGGTGTGGATCCAGTAGACCACGGGCTTGCCCAACCCGGGTTGGCCAGGCTGGCCGGCCGTGGCAGAGGGCGCGACGTTTGCGGCGTTCCCCTCGCTCGCAGTCGAGCCGGCGGTAGCTGAAGCGGCGGGCGCCGTCACTTCGGCTTCAGCGGGCGCCGTGCCCGAGCTCCCGCACGCGGCCGCTGCGAACAGTGTTCCAAATGCGACGAACACCAGCATGAGCCGAGGTTTCACAAGCAAAGCCTATCTCAACCTGGGGCAGGAAACGGTGAAGACTGGCTGCGCAAAGGGGAAGGAACCGGACTTCAAGCGCACCCACGTGGCTCGCTGCTAGGATTCCTCGATGAACAGGTACCACCGCTACTACTGTAGTTCGTCAAAGTGGGCGAAGCGGCTCGGCGAGTCCGTCGTGCCGTGGGTCCTGCGCGACTACGACCTCGGGCCGGACGTCCTTGAGATCGGCCCCGGACCGGGACTCGTGACCGACATCCTTCGCCAGCGGGTACCAGTCCTGACGGCGATCGAGATCGACGACCGGCTGGCGGCGAACCTGGCGGACCGCATGCAGGGGACGAATGTCACCGTGGTGCACGGCGACGGAACGGCGATGCCCTTCGAGGAAGGCCGCTTCAGCAGCGCGCTTTCGATGGCCATGCTCCACCACGTGCCCTCGGCGGAGCTGCAGGACCGGCTCATCGCCGAGGCATACCGGGCGCTGAAGCCCGGCGGAGCGTTCATTGGGATGGACAGCACGGTGAGCCTGCGCTTCCGGCTCTACCACCTCTTCGACACGATGGTGCTCGCCGACCCGTCGACCTTCGCGGCGCGGCTGGAGGCGGCGGGGTTCAGGGAGGTGGCGGTGCGCGAAGGCAAGGGCGCGTTCCGCTGGCGGGCAACGAAGCCGGGGGGATAGAGCGGGGGGCGCCCTTGCCTTCGCAGAGCCGCGAGGGTGACCGAGCGGTGGTTGGCCCTCGCCAGGGATGAGCGAGTCCGGGCACGTCGTGGCCTTGCGGAAGATTCGAGGGGCTGACGCCGGGAAATTGTGCGGGTTCGATCCCTCCACTCGCTCACGCTCGTGGCTCGGCGAGATCGAACCTCGCCCGCCCCCTTACCGCCCTGCAGCCCTCTCCCTCCGCAACGCCAGGATCTCCTCCTGGATGGTGTCGGCGCGGTTCGAGGCGACGGCGCGGGCGTCTTCGAGCGCCTCGTTGTAGTACACCGGGCCGACAAGACCGGCAGCGAAGTCGAGCAGGAACTCGGCCGCGAGCGCTCCTATCTCCAGGTCAAGCTCGGCGGCCACGTATTCCTGGAGCTGCCGCACGCACTCCGCCTTCTCCTCTTTGGGGAAACGGATGTTCACGCCGCGCCCGCTAAGCCACCACGGCCGCGCGGCCGGTGATGCCCGGTACCGGGAAGGCGCGGGCGAACTCGGCCACCTCCGACCGGACGGCCTCGCGCACGCCCTCGCCGTCGGGGTCGTCGAGCACGCGTATGATCCACCCGGCCACGCGGCGCATCTCCTCCGTCCCCATGCCACGGGAAGTGAGGGCCGGGGTACCGATGCGCAGCCCGCTGGTGATGTAGGCCGAACGCGAGTCCCACGGGATCGTGTTCCGGTTCGTGACGATGCCCGCCCCGCCGAGAGCGTTCTGCGCCTTCAGTCCGCTCAGCCCCTTCGATCCACAGTCCGCGAGGATGAGGTGGTTGTCGGTACCGCCCGAGACCAGCCGCAGCCCGCCCGCCGTCAGCGCTTCGGCCAGCGCCGCCGCGTTCTCCACAATCCGCCGCGCGTAACCGGCGAACTCCGGCGTCATGGCCTCGCCAAACGCCACGGCCTTGGCCGCGATGGAATGCAGGTGCGGCCCTCCCTGCGTCCCGGGGAACACGGCCTTGTCGAGCGCCTCCGCGTGCTCGGAGCGGCAGAGGGCCATCGCTCCGCGCGGCCCGCGCAACGTCTTGTGCGTGGTCGAAGTGATCACGTCCGCGTACGGCGCGGGCGACATGTGCTGCTCGCCCGCCACCAGCCCGGCGATGTGCGACATGTCCACCATCAGCAGCGCGCCCGCGGCCTTTGCCACCACGGCAAAGGCCGCGAAGTCGATTGCTCGCGGGTAGGCCGTGGCCCCCGCGACGATGATCTTCGGCTTCACGTCGAGCGCGATGCGGCGCACGGCGGCCATGTCGATGACCTCCGTCTCGCGGTCGACCGCGTAGGGGACGAAACTGTAGAGCTTTCCGCAGAAGTTAAACGGGCAGACGTGGGTCAGGTGCCCGCCCAG
>CAYYYI010000190.1:0-4161 GCA_964475735.1 uncultured Anaerolineaceae bacterium | reverse complement strand
CTGCTCGACGCCGGGAACCTCAACGCCGAGACGCGCGCCTTCGTTGCGGGCTACATCAGCCATCTCGTCATGGACGAGCAGTACATCACGGGCGTCTACAGGCGGTTCTTCGCCCGGCACGAGTCGCTGGGGGGCGTCATCCGCGCAAACGTCATGGACCGGCTCCTTCAGTTCGACCTGGAGCGTGCCTACAGCAACGACCCGCAACTCAAGGAGGAGATCTGCGCGGCGCTTGCCTGCACGGTCGAAAACATCGACGCCGGCTTCGTTGAGCAGGAGACGCTCGAACGCTGGCGAGCGCTCACCGTCGAGGTCATGCAGAGGACGATGGACTGGGACCGCATGCGAGGGATGATTTCAAATCACCTGCGCTACAGCGGACTTGAAGAGGGCGAGACGCTCAGCTCGTTTCTCGATGCCCTTCCCGAACTGCTCGACGAGACCGTCGCCCACATCACCAGTGCCGAGATCGACGCATTTGTGCGACGATCGAGCGAAGCCGCCGGTGCGGCCGTAGAGAGGTACCTCGCATGCGGATAATCCGCAACGCCGAAGAGGGCCGCAAGCTCCTCCTTTCGCGCAAACCGCTTGAGACTGACGAACTCCCCATGGACATCCGGGAGACCATCTTCCGCACCTTCGGGCAGGAGCTCTCACCCGACGAAGTCGTGCGCCGTGTCATCCGCGACGTGCGCGAGGACGGGGACAACGCCGTCCGTTTCTACAACACGAAGTTCGACGGCGCCCACACCGGCGACCTGCGCGTCTCCGAGACCGAGATCCGTGCCGCCTACGATGAAGTCGACGGCGAGATTGTCGACGCCCTCCGCTTCGCCGCTGAGCGCGTCCGGCGCTACCACGAGCAGCAGGCCCGCGGCGCCTTCTTCGACTTCAACCAGGGCGGGCTAGGCCAGCTCACGCGCGCCATCCAGCGCGTGGCCGTCTACGTCCCCGGGACCCGCGCGCCCCTGCCCAGCACCGTCCTCATGTGCGCCATCCCCGCGCGCGTGGCCGGCGTCGATGAACTCTACATGACCAGCCCTGTCCTGCCGGACGGTTCCGTTCCTGCCGTCAAGCTTGTGGCTGCTGACATCGCGGGCGTCGATGCCGTGTTCCGGGCCGGCGGCGCCCAGGGGATCGCCGCTCTCGCCTACGGAACGGATACGTTCCCACGCGTCGACAAGATCGTGGGCCCGGGCGGGCTCTTCGTGACGATCGCCAAGAAGCAGGTGTTCGGCGACGTCGGCATCGACTCCATCTACGGCCCCACCGAAACGGTGGTCATCGCCGACGAGAGCGCCGACCCCGAAATGGTCGCCTGCGATCTCCTCGCCCAGGCCGAGCACGACGCCCTTGCCAGCCCCATTCTGCTGACGCCGTCGCACCACCTCGCCGAGCGCGTGGCTACCGCCATCGAGCGCCAGTTGCGCGATCTGGAGCGCGGCAAGATTGCGCGCGCTTCGATCGACAGCCGTGGCGGCTGCATCCTCGTGAACGATATCGACCACGCCATCGAACTGGCCAACTACTACGCGCCCGAGCACCTCTGCCTGCTCGTCGAAAACCCAATGGCCTACGCCCCAAAGGTGCGCAACGCGGGCGGCCTCTTCCTTGGCGAATCTTCCCCCGAGGCGATTGGCGACTACACCGCCGGGCCCAGCCATACCATGCCCACCGGCGGTAGCGCCCGTTGGAGCTCGCCGCTGAGCGTGAACGACTTCGTCAAGACCACCAGCGTGGTCAACATCCCCGACGAGGTGACCGAGGAACTGGCGCGGGCCGCCAGCGTCATCGCCCGGGCCGAGGGGCTCACTGCACACGCCCGCGCCGTTGAGCGCCGGATCCAGGGCCGGTAGTGGGCGGCGCGGCTGACCCCCTCAGGTTCGTCCGCCGGGACTTCCAGGACCTCGAAGAGTACGTGCCCGTGAAACCGCTCGACGTGCTGGCGAGGGAGATCGGCGTGCCCATCGGCCAGCTCGTCAAGCTGGATGCCAACGAGAACCTCTACGGCGTAATCCCCGAAGTGCTCGACGCCATCGCGTCCGCTCCACTGCACATCTATCCCGACCCCGGCCAGGAGGCCCTCCGCGAAGCCATCGCGGAGTACGCCGGCGTGACGCCCGGTCAGGTCGTTGCGGGCGCCGGCGCCGACGACCTGATCGACGTGATCATTCGTCTCGTTGGACCGGAGGCGGTCGTCACAGCCACGCCCACTTTCGGCATGTACGGCTTCCTCGCGAAAATCGGCCGGTCGCGCGTGGTGGAGTCGCCCCGCAATGCGCTCTTCGAGCCAGACCTGGACGGTCTCGCACGTGCCGTGCGCGAGGGCGCGAGCATCGTTTTCCTCGCTTCGCCGAACAACCCCACCGGAAACCTGCTCAGCCACGGTGAGATCGAACGGCTCTGCGCCATGGACGCGCTCGTCGTGATCGATGAGGCGTACGTCGAATTCTCCGGACAGTCCGCGGCGCCCATGCTTCAGGACCACGCCAACCTGGTGATCCTGCGGACGTTCAGCAAGTGGGCCGGGCTGGCCGGCCTGCGCGTGGGCTACTCCCTGAGCCACGCCGAGCTGGCCCGCCACATGATGGCCATCAAGCAGCCCTACAACGTAAACGTCGCCGCCGATGCCGCCGCCCGAACCGCGTTGGAGCACCGGGCACGGATCTTCGAAACGGTCAGCTGCCTGGTCGCCGAACGCGACCGCATGGCGAAGCTCGTGGGCGACCTGGGCTGGCTGCGGCCGCTTCCTTCGCAGGCCAATTTCGTGCTCTTCGAGGTGAAGGACCGCGGCGCGGCAGCGGTCGCGGCCGCTCTACGGCGCAGGGGCGTCCTGGTGCGGTACTATGACCGGCCTGACCTGCAGAACTACATCCGCATCAGCGCGGGGCGGCCGGAGGACACTGACCGGCTCCTCGAAGCGCTGCGCGCCGTGGAGGCCGAATGACCCGCAGGGCCACAGTCAACCGCAAGACCGCCGAAACGGAAATCGCGCTCACCCTCAACGTCGATGGCTCCGGCAGGTACGCCATCGAGACCGGCCTCGGCTTCTTCGACCACATGCTCAGCCACATCGCCAAGCACGGCGTGTTCGACCTGGAGATAAGGGCCGCGGGCGACCTCCACGTCGATCCGCACCACACCGTTGAGGATTGCGCCCTGGCGCTTGGCGAGGCATTCGCGAAGGCGCTGGGCGACAAGGCCGGCATCGTCCGCTCGGGGTCAGCCTGCATGCCGCTCGACGAGGCGCTCGCCTTCGCTGCGGTGGATCTCAGCGGCCGCCCCTACGCCGTGCTCGACCTCAGGCTCCTCGGCCGCGAGGTTGGCGGCCTGGCGCCCAGCCTGTTCGACCACTTCTTCGAGTCCTTCGCAGCAGCCGCAGGGGCCAACCTCCACGTGCGCACGCTTGCGGGCGTGGACGACCATCACAAAGCCGAGGCCTGCTTCAAGGCGGTAGCCAGGGCGCTCGACGCCGCCACTCGCATCGATCCCCGCCGCGGCGGTGACATCCCCAGCACCAAGGGCACGCTCTGAACGCAGCGCCTGGCCCAAACCACACAGGTATGTCCCCTGTCATTGACAGCGGCGGCGCCAGTCCACAGGATCTTGGTTCGTGGAAGCTGAACTTTCGAGATACCTGACGTCGAAGATCCCCGGCTCCGCCAATGTGGTGATTTCGAACGTGATCCGCATCCCCGGTGGCGCGTCCCGGGAAACGTGGATGTTCGATGCCTCCTGGGAGGAGAACGGGAAGTCCCACAGCGAGGCCTTCGTTCTGCGCAAGGACCCGCCCGCCAGCCTGCTCGCCAGCAACCGGGAAGTTGAATACGAGTTTTACAGGGCATTCGGGAACTCGGACGTCCCTGTCCCGAAGATGCGATGGATCGAGAACGGCAGGGAGGCCCTGGGCGCGCCCTTCTTCATCATGGAGCGCATCCTGGGCTGCGACGCGAACACAACGCGCATCCAGGATGCCGAGTACGCCCCCGTCCGCGACGCTCTCGCGAAGCAGATGTACGAAATTCTCGCCGCCATCCACCGCTTTGAGTGGCGGGGCACCGAGATTGAGCCCGTCATCACGCCACCCGCCCCGGCGGAGTGCTGGAAGCGCGAGCTCGACCACTGGGAGCGGGTGATCAACGAGAACGAGCTCAGCCCCCA
>CAYYYI010000189.1:0-4187 GCA_964475735.1 uncultured Anaerolineaceae bacterium | reverse complement strand
AGCGACATCGTCTCCGACCCGCACTACGCCGCCCGCGAGCAGGTGCTTTCGGTGGAAACGCCCGATTACGGCCACGTACTGCAACCCGGCGTGGCGCCGCTCTTATCCGAGACTCCGGGCCGGGTGCGCGGGCGAGCGCCGAATCTGGGCGAGCACAACGAAGAGGTCTACCTGGGCCTGCTTGGCCTCTCGGAACTCGAGTTCGCCCGCCACCGGGCGGAAGGTGTTATCTAGCATCGGAGGTTCAACCATGGGCAAGCTCGAAGGCCGCGTTGCCATCGTCACCGGCGCGGGGTCCATCCGCGAGGGCGTCGGCAACGGCAGGGCTGTGGCCGTGCAGTTCGCTCGCGAAGGCGCCAGCGTCTTCGCCGCCGACGTCAACCCGGCCGCTCTCGCCGAAACCGCGGAGATGATCCGCGCGGAAGGCGGCCGCATCGCCACAGGCGTTGGCGACGTTTCAAGCAAGGCCGAGTGCCAGCGCCTGGCGGACGAGTGCCGCGCGGCCTTCGGACCCGCCACCGTCCTCCACAACAACGTCGGTATCGGCGTGCCGGGCGAAGTCGCCGATATCGCCGAGGACACGTGGAAGCGAGCCTTCGCCGTGAACGTCGATTCGATGCTCTTCATGTCGCAGGCGGTGCTCCCGGGGATGATCGAGGCCGGCGGCGGCGTCATCACCAACGTCTCCACGGTGGCTTCCATCCGCGCCTTCCCCGGCGTCGCATATGGGACCACCAAGGGGGCGGTGAACTCCCTCACGATCACCCTTGCCGGCCGCCTGGCCCGCCACAACATCCGCGTCAACGCCATCCTGCCCGGATACATCGACACGCCCCTCGTGGCTCCCGTCTGGCAGAACGATTCAGTTCGCGAGCTGAATCTGAAGCAGGTTCCGCTGCGCCGCTTCGGCACCGCGTGGGAGGTCGCCTCCGTCGCGGCCTTCCTGGCATCGGACGAGGCCTCCTACGTGACCGGCGTGCTCATCCCCGTCGATGGCGGGCTGACTGTCCGGCTCTGACTTCGCGATTGCGGGACACGAAAAGACCGGCGCCGTTGAGGGGAACGGCGCCGGCCGAAGGAGGTTCGTCCGGCGGGAGAGGGACGCGCCGAACGGAATACCAGGCGTGGTCTAGGCTGCTGTGCGGTGCTCTTCGTTCGTGATGAAGTCCATGTCCGAGAGCCAGTTCTTGAACTGCTTCGTGGCGCCGCAGACCTTGCACACGCCGCTGCTCGTGGGGCCGTTCGGCTCCTCGATCGCCCAGCGGTGGAAGTGGTCCGGGGCTGCCCCTATCGTCTTCGGCTCAGGGCGAGCTGCGGTTGTCGTTGCCATGTCGTCTACCTCCCGGGGTTGACCGGCCGGGCCGGCGTCAGCTACGCTGGAATTACCGTAGTGACGGCGCTAGCCATTCGCTAGTGCCAACCTCATGCGTATTCTAGCAGCCGCTACTATCGTGTCAATAGTTTTGGCGCTAGCGGCTAAACTATTCGTAAAGAACCGGGGATGGGGGGACGCATGACCCAGCGATCGGTGGCCGAGGCGCCCCGCAAGGCCACCTACAATCACCCCTGCATCATCGCCCAGACCCTCGATGTCCTGGGCGATCGCTGGACCCTCCTCATCCTTCGCGACCTGATGGCCGGGCTGCATCGCTACACCGATATCCTCGATAGCTGCCAGGGCATGTCTCCCAACGTCCTCTCCGATCGCCTCAAACGGCTCGAAGCCCACGAACTGGTGGTTCGCCACTACCAGAAGGGCCTCCCGCCGAAGGTGGACTACACCCTCACCGAAAAGGGCTGGGCCGTACGCCCCGTCCTTCTTGCTCTAATCGGCTGGGGCCGCCAGTACTTGAACCCCTTCACCCAGGAATCCGTCGGGACCACCGTCTCGGCGGATTTCGCTGTCAGGGTCATTCCTGCTTTTTCGTTCCACCCCGAACGCGCGAACGGGCTTGAGGCGAGCATGGTTGTCGAGATCTCCGATTGCGTGGACTGCAACACCTGGACCTTCGACATCCATGACGGACACATGCACCCGCGCCGCCACAGCGAGGGGGAAGCCGACGTGCGCCTCCGCACCAACATCGCCGGGTTCTTCCAGTTCATCCGCGGCGAAGCCCCACCCGAGGAGTGCGGCGAACTCGACGGGCCCGCCGCAACCGCGCGCGCCATCCAGGCGTGCTTCCTGGGCGACTGACGCCTCGCGCCCCGGGCGGGTTACGATAGCCCGGTCGATGTCCCTGCACCTTTTTCTCTGCGCCATCACGCAGCGCCCTCCGCGGGGGAGGCGCCGGTGATCGCCGTTCTCTTCGGCGTTGACGAGCTCAGCCTGCGGCGCCGCCTCCAGCAGTTGAAGGACGAGGCCGATGGCGGCTCGGGCATGCTCGCCACGAACCTGACTGCGGTCGACGGGCGCGAAGCGAAGCCCGCCGACATCCTTGGGCCGGCGATGATGCCGCCCTTCCTTGCCCCGCGCCGCCTCATCCTGGTGGAGGGCCTGCTCGACCGATTCGAGGCGCGCCCGGGACAGCGCCAGCCTCGTAGCATCGATAGCCTGGCCCCGCTCTTCGAAGCCTTCGAAGCAGGCATCCCAGAAACGTCGCTCATCGTCTTCACCGGCGGCGCGCTCAAGCGCAATTCGCTCCTCGACCGCCTCAAGCGCACCGCCAACGTGAGCGTCGAGGAGTTCCCCGAGCTGAAGGGCGAAGAACTCATCCGCTACATCCGCAACGAGGCGGCGGTCCGCGGCATCCGCTTCCGGCCCGGCGGCGCGCGGCCCGAATCGCTCGAAACCGGGCTCATCTTTCGCGGCTCCGACCCGGCGGCGCTGGTGGCCGCGCTTTGCCGCAGCGACACCCTCGCCATTGCCAACGAGCTCGACAAGCTCGCCCTCTACACCATGGGGCGCGAGGCCACTGTCGAAGACGTCGCCCGCATCTGCGCCGGTGAGCGCGAAGCGAACCGCTTCCACCTCGTCGATAAGGTGATGGACGGCGAAGTGGCCGGGGCCCTGGACATGCTCGCGTTGCTGCGGCGCGACGGGGAGCACACACAGGCCCTGCTCGGGCTCCTGGCGGATGGCTACCGCACCGCTGCAACCGTGGCCGCCATGCTCGAAGAGGGCGCGACACCACAGGCTATCGGGACCGCCATCAACCGCCCCTGGCCGGGGCTTCGCGACAAGCTCATCGCTCGCGCGCGGCGGCTCGGGCCCGAGGGCGCCAGGAAGGCATACGCCGCCATCGTCGAGGCCGACCGCGCCACCAAGCGCGGCGATGTGGATGAGGATCTCTCCTTCGACCTCCTGGTCATCAGGCTGGCCACGCTCTCCTTCGGTTTTTCCGCCCGCCGGTAAAGGCGCTTTCGCGCACGCTGGCTACTTCCGGCTAGAGTCCCCCGATTGCTGCCCCTCTCGTCCCTTGGCTTCGTTCCCGGTTAACTGGATCCTGATGAGGCTGACGCTGGAGATAGAAGGCGTGGGCGCCGCGCCGCCCCTGCCCGGCGAAGGCGCGGCGCTAGTGGCCTTCATGTCATTCGCGCTGATGCGCGGCTTCGGGGCGGCGCATCCGTTGGTGGCGCTGGCCGACCGGATGCATGAGACCTTTCATGTGCGGCTCGGGCCGCTCACGACTTTCTACGAAAACGAGGCGGAGGACGCGGAGGACGTGGAGAAACTCGAACTGGCCTGGCAGGAAGCAGGCCCCCTGTGCGAATCGCTGGAAGCCGTCGCGGCGGTGCTGGCCTCCGACGAGCGGTCGCGCGCGCTCTGCCGCCGGGGTGGCGCCGACGGCCTCCTCGCGCAGGTGGAAGCGGCCCTCGCTCACGTCCGCGAAGCCGCGGGTGCGGGCCGCCGCGTGCGCATGGGCTACACGCTGTGATGCGCCGCCGCCGGGGCGCCCGGCAGTCAAGGGAGCGCTGGCTGGCCGGGCCTTCGGGGCTGGCGGCGCGCGCCATCAACTCCCAGGCGGGTATGGCGGCCATCACCCCGCGGGCGGGACGCATCATCTCATTGCTCGGCCTCAAGCCGGGGAGCCGCTACCTGGACATCGGTTGCGGCACGGCCGCTTACGCCCACCTGCTCGCCGCCCGTGCCGGCCTCGAAGAGCCGCCCTATACGGTCGACCTCGCCCCCGGCCCGGGGCCGGTGGAGATGACCGCCTGGCCCGAAAAGCTCCCCTTCCGCGACG
>CAYYYI010000188.1:0-4192 GCA_964475735.1 uncultured Anaerolineaceae bacterium | reverse complement strand
AGCCGGTAGTCGCCGTGGATGAGGGTCGTCAACTGGTCCCGGCCCTCTTCGACAAGGGCGAGGATGCGGCGGTGGAGCGTGGGGATGGCCGCTCGCGTGGCTGCGCTCAGCGTGTGGCCGAAGCGCTCCAGGTAGAGCGGCGCGCACGCCTCGTAGGCGGCCGACATGGCGGTGCGGACCAGGTCCATGCCCTCGCTGAGCCACGGGTGATCGAGCAGCCGCGGGCTGTCCCACCAGGCTGCGTGGAAACGAGCGAGCGCCGCAATTGCCAGCCGGGCCTCGTCCAGCGTGCAGCCGCCGAGCTGCTCGCCGAAACGTCCCTTCCCTTCCAGGTCTTCCATGAGGATGAGCGACGTCGCCGCCGCGGCGTCGTAGCCGGCGAAATAGCAGCGGGGCACCTCGATGGCCGAATCGCGCGCGATCTCGCTGTAGAAGCGCACCTCGCGCTCATAGACCCCATACATCAGGCCGATCTGGCGCGAGCCGGGATCGAGCGGAGGGAACTTGGAGATGATTGTGGCGGGGGCGCTGCCAGCGTCCCCGCTGTAAACGGGGATGAGGCGGGCCATCAGGCCCACGAAACCGAAACCCTCGCCGAACGTCGCGTGCGCCACCGAGGTCACGGTCCCGCCAGGTCCCAGTGCGCCGGACGCGCGCAGCGCGGCCGTCAGCCACTCCGGGGTCACCGCTTCGGGTGAGGCAGGAAAGGGCGATGTGGCCACGATGGCCCTCCTCGCGCGAGTCAGCCGATCATGTGGCCGCGAGTCCGGCGCCGTCAAAGCGGCGCGCCCGCCCCGTGTGTTGACGAATGTTCAAATATTTGCTTGAATGCTTGATATGCTCGCCCCTGCCCCCTATTCGGAAGACCTCTTCGCGCAGTTCGCTCGGATCACCGGCGCGATGGCTGCGCCCAGCAGGCTCAAGATCCTCGACCGCCTCTGCCAGGGCGAACTGAGCGTCGAGACCCTTGCCCTTGCCTCCGGGCTGAGCGTCGCCAACACCTCCCACCACCTTCGCGTCCTGGCCGAAGCGCGCCTGGTCACGTCGCGCCGGGCGTCACCGCAGGTGTTCTACCGCCTCGCCGACGACGCGGTCTGCCGCTTCTGGTTCGCCCTGCGCGACCTCGCCAGGGACCGCCTTGCCGAAGTGGACCGGGCGGTGGCCGCATACCTCGCTGGCGAACCGGACCTTACCCCCGTCTCCCGCACCGAGCTCCTGAGCCGCCTGGAAGCTGGCGATGCCGTTGTTCTCGACGTCCGCCCCGGGGCCGAGTTCCGTGCTGGCCACATCCCGGGCGCCATCTCGGTGCCCCTGGAGGAGCTTGCCTCCCACATCGCTGATCTCCCGGCGGGACGGCAGGTGGTCGCCTACTGTCGCGGCCCCTACTGCTTCCTCGCCGTCGATGCCGTGCGCGAGCTTCGCCAGCGCGGCTTCGACGCCCGCCGCCTGGAGGATGGCATGCCCGAGTGGCGCGCGGCCGGGCTCCCTGTCGAAACCACAACTGCCTGAGAGGTACCCATGGCTGTCCCGGTTGTCTCTTCTGTTACTGGCCGCGCGAAGCGGGCCATCCGTCCGCCCGCTCCGCCGCCGCAGGTGCTCATCATCCTCAGCAACGCTCCGTACGACGGCGACGTCACCTGGAACGCCCTCCGGCTCGCGGGCTCCCTTCTCGAACGTGGAACCCCCGTCCGCATCTTTGTCATGAATGACGCCATCGACCTGGTGCGGCAGGGCAGCACGCCGGAAGGCGCCGAGTTCGACCTCCAGGCCATGCTCCGCGGCATCCTCCCGAAGGGCGCCCGGATCAAGATCTGCACCACCTGCATCAACCGCTGCGGCATCGGTCGCGGCGACCTGATGCCCGAGGCGATCATGGCCACCATGGCCGACCTCGCCGCCTGGGTGGTCGAACACGACCGCGTTCTCGTCTTCTGAGGTAGATACCGTGACAGCACCCGATTCTCGGACAACGGCCGTGGTACTTGGCGGCGGCATTGGCGGACAGGTGGCGGCCACGCAGCTCGCCAGGAAGCTTGGCCGCCTCGGCCGCGTCATCCTCGTTGAGCGCTCGCCGCAGTTCGTCTTCGCCCCCTCGCTCCTCTGGCTCATGACCGGCGAACGCCGCCCCGAAGCCATCACCCGCGGCTACGCGAAGCTCGCCGGCCGCGGCGTCGAAGTGCGCCACGCCGAGGTCACCGGCATCGACCCGGACAACAGCCGCGTCGAGACCGCCGACGGCCCCATCGCCTTCGACTACCTGGTCATCTCGCTGGGCGCGGTTGCCGCCCCCGAGAGGATGCCGGGGCTGGAGGAGCACGCCCATCATCCCTACGACCTGCTCCACGCCGAGCGGCTGCGCGACGCGCTGGCCGGGTTTGGCGGCGGGCGCGTCGCCGTGGCCATCGCCTCGCTGCCCTACCGTTGCCCGGCGGCCCCCTACGAGACCGCCCTGCTCATCGATGGCTACCTGCGCCGGCGAGGCCTGCGCGACCGCTCGAAGGTGACGATGTACACCCCCGAGCCGCTGCCGATGCCCGTGGCCGGACCCTTCATCGGACACCAGGTGGCGGCCGAGCTTGCACGCCACGACATCCCCTTCAACTCGAAGGTTCAGCTTGAGCGCGTGGAAGAGGGCAAGCTGGTCTTCGCTGGCGGAACGACGGCCGAGTTCGACCTGGCCGTTGTGATCCCGCCGCACCGCCCGGCCGATGTGGTGGCCGCCAGCCCCGTGGCCGGCCCGAACGGCTGGATCCCGGTCGACCGCGCTACCCTGCGCACCCGCCACGCAAACGTCTACGCCATCGGCGACATCACGGCCATCCCGCTGGAGAACGGGATGTTGCTGCCCAAGGCGGGCGTCTTCGCCCACGGCGAGGCCGAGGCGGTGGCCGAGAACATCGCCCGGCGGGTGCGTGGCGACCTGCGCGAGGCGCCGTTCGACGGCCACGGCATGTGCTTCCTCGAAACGGGCAGCGGCAAGGCCGGGCTCGCCCGGGGCGACTTCTACGCCTCGCCGGTGCCGAACGTAACCATGTACCGCCCGGGCCGGTCGTGGCACGTGGGCAAGATTGCCTTCGAGAAGTACTGGCTCAATCGCTGGATCTGAGGCCTCCTACTTCGCAGCCGAGGCCAGGTCCCCGGTGGCGCGCCGGTGTTCGACCATGGCGCAGCGGTCCTGCGTCACGATAAGCCCGGCCTTACGCGCCCGCTCAAGCCCCGCGTCGTTCGTGATCCCCTCCTGCAGCCAGAGCACCTTCGCCCCGATCGCGATGGCGTCGTCGATGATGATATCGGTCTCCGAAGGGCGCACGAACACATCGACCACGTCGACCGGGAAGGGGATGGCGCGAAGGCCGGGGAAGGCCATGACGCCCAGCACCTGGTCCGCGGGCTGTTGAACGGGCACGGGAGCCAGGGCGTAGCCGTGCGCCTTCAGATAGCGCGCGACGCGATGAGCAGCGCGCTCCTCGCGGGAGTCGAGCCCCACGACAGCAATCGTCTTCGCCCTCAGCAGGGCCCTAACTGCTTCGTCCATGTGTCTCCTTCGTGCCTGTGCCCGGGGGTCCAGCCTCACGGGCGGGTGTCACAATCTCACCGGTCCCGGTGTCGATCTCAACCATCTCCCAGCCATCGGGGAGCTTCACGGCGGCGCCCGTGACCGCCGAAATGGCCTGCCCTACGGCGAGGGTGCGGTCCATGCCGTCGGTTTCGCCGAACGCCGGGACGGGAACGGAGGCGATTCGCAGCCGCTTGCCGCTCGCCTTCACCAGCGAGAGCTCGAACTGGCGCAGGTCGTCGGGGATATCCTGCCAGCGGTCGGGTTCGCCGCCCTCGATGGTGATCTCCAGGCGGTCTATCTTCTCGAAGGGCGCGACCTCTCTCGTTCCCACGCCCATGCCCAGGTACCCCTGTTGCCAGGTCACCGAATTCTTCGACCGGTCCACCACCACATCGGCGCCGACGACCGAATTGACCAGGCTCATCCCGGAAAGTGGGACCAGGAAGATGAGGGCCAGGAGCATCACGACCAGCAGCCAGAACGGCAGCGCGCCCATTCGCGCGACCATCAGGTAGCCCGCCGCGGCTGAGAGCGCCAGGCCGATGAGCGGCAGCACGATGGTGCTCCGCGCCGCCCGGATCTCGACCTTGCCGTCGCTGATGACCGCCACGCTGCGATGGAGGAGCACCTCGC
>CAYYYI010000187.1:0-4207 GCA_964475735.1 uncultured Anaerolineaceae bacterium | reverse complement strand
AGCCTTTGCCTCCGCCGGTACAGCCTAAGGGATCCGGGCGCCGCTATCAGCCCCCGGCTGCAAGCGCCTCGCGGAGCGCCGCCTCTACCGCCGCAACTGAGAACGGCTTCTGGAGGAAGGCCCGCGGGCAGGCTCCCCTGAACATCCCCAGCGCTTCCTGCTCGCTGTAGCCGCTCATCACCACCACGGGCACTCCGGGCGCGATCATCTGCAGCTCGGCGAACGCCTCCACGCCCCCCATTTGCGGCATGGTCAGGTCGAGCAGCACCAGCGCCAGTTCTTGATGGTGGTTTCGGAAGTGCTCCACGCCCGCCGCGCCGTCGGCGACAGCCACCACCTCGAAGCCTATCCGTTCAAGCATGCGCGAAGCCACCGCCCGGATGCTCGCCTCGTCATCGACAACCAGCACGCGTCCGCGTGACACGGCCGGCTCCGCTGCCACGGGTTGCTGCTCCTCGGGGCGGTTCGCGTCAGCGGCCGGTGGCAGGAGCACGCGGATTGTGGTCCCCCGGCCCATCTCGCTCTCAACCCTGATGGCGCCGTGGTGCCCGCGCACAATCCCCAGTACGGCTGCCATGCCCAGCCCGCGGCCCGTGAACTTGGTGGTGAAGAACGGGTCGAACATCCGCTCCATCGTCTCGCGGTCCATGCCCGCGCCGGTGTCGGCCACTTCGAAGTACACGTACTCGCCCTCGGCGATCCCATCGAGCGGCATGAAGGTGCTGTCGAGGTACTCCCGCGAGGCCGTCATCGCACCCGTGGAGACGCGGACCACGCCTTCGCGATCGCCGATCGCCTCTGCGGCGTTGATTACGAGGTTCATAACAACCTGGCGAAGCTGCGTCGCGTCGGCCTCCACCGCAGGCAAGCCTTCGGCGAGTTGCCACTCCAGCATCGCCTTCTTGGGAATGGAGACGCTGACGAGCTTGCCCATTTCGCCCACAAGCTCGTTGAGTTGCACGCGCGAAATCGCCAGCCGCCCCTTGCCCGAATAGGCGAGCATCTGGCGCGCGAGGTCGGCGGCGCGCTGGGCGGCGATCTCGATTTCCTCCAGGAGCGGCCGCAACGGTGACGACTCGCCCGCCTCCATCAGGGAGAGGCTGGCGTTGCCCATGATCGCCACCAGCAGGTTGTTGAAGTCATGAGCCACGCCGCCGGCGAGCACTCCCAGGCTTTCGAGCTTCTGCGATTCGAGCATGCGCCGCTCGAAGGCCAGGCGGTCCTCCTCCGCCCGCTTCTGCTCGGAAAGGTCCCGAACGACTATGAGCGCGGCGGGCGCCCCATCGTAGAAGATGATGGCTGCCGAGACCTCGGCCAGGAAGTTCTCGCCGTTCCAACGGCGCACCTGGGCCTCGAACGCCCCGGCCTGGACTTCGCCAGCGAGGAACTGCGTCACCCAGCGTTCAACCTCCTGCCGGTCCTCCTCAGCGACGAATTCGAACAGGTGCCGCCCGGACGCCTCGTCGAGCGACGACGCCCCAAACACGCCTAAGCACTCGTTGTTCGCGTAGATGATGCGCGCACCCCGGATGACCGCCATGGCCACGGGAGACATCTGCACGAGCCGCCGGTACTGTTCCGAGGTCCGCCGCATCACCTCCTCGGCGCGGCGCTGGTCCGAGAGATCGCGCACCACGACCTGGACGGCCGGCCGCCCTTCAAACATGGTGGCCACCACGGTTAGCTCGCCTTCGAAGCTCTCTCCGTTCATACGCTGGAGGCGCCGCTCAACCGGCGGCAGAACCGTCGCCCCTTCCGCCAACAGGCGGCGCTCTTCGTCCAGCCCTTCCATGGAATCCGGGCTGACGAAGTCCCGGATTCGCATACCCACGATCTCCTGCCCGGGCGGCACCCCGAAGAGGGCCCGCGCAGCCTGGCTCGCATAGAGGACGGAGCCGCCGTCGTGCACCACCATCGCCACCGGTGACACTTCAATCAGCCGGCGGTACCGTTCTTCGCTCTGCCGCAGGGCCTCTTCGGCGCGCTTCCGCTCGCTCACGTCGCGGACGACCGTCTGGGTCGCCAGCTTTCCCTCGAACATGGCCGGGCCCGATGAGAGCTCCACGTCGAGCGATGAGCCGTCGAGCCGTTTTACCTGCACCTCCACGAACACCGCGGCATTCGTGTCGTCCTGCTTGTTGGCCGCTTCCCTCGCGTGCTCCAGCTCGCCCGGGTCGATGAAGTCCGTGAGCGACCGGCCAATGACGGCGCCCTGGCTGTCCGTCCCGAGCAGACGCAGAGCCTCGGCGTTGGCGTACCCGATCGTCCCGGCCTGGTGGACGACGATTGCGTTGGGCGACATCTCCACCAGCCGCCGGTACCGCTCCTCGCTTTGGTGAACCATCGCCAGCGCGCGCTCGCGCTCGGTGACGTCCATGATGAAGCCTTCGAGCGCCAGCAGTTCGCCGTTGTCGTCGAACACGCCCTGGCCCCGCTCCCAGACCCTGCGCTCTTCGCCCCAGGCGGTGGAGATGCGGTAGTTCAGCTCGAACGGCTGGTGACGCCCAACCGCCGCCTGGACCTCGTTCCAGAGCCGCTCCTGGTCGGCCGGATTCGTGAGCGCAACGACGGTGAGGCCCCCCGGCCTGAGGAAGTCGGACGCCGGGTAACCCGTGAGCGCGAAGCAGCCGTCGCTGATGAACTCGAACGGCCAGTTGGGGTCATTCTTGCACCGGTAGGCGGCGCCCGGAAGGTTGGCCATGAGCGTTGTGAGCGCCCGCTCCCGCTCCTGCAGGGCCTCGGTAGCGCGCTTCCGTGCGGTGATATCCTCGGCTGTGCCCACCACGCCGGTGATTGCCCCGTCCTTCAGCAGCGGCGCGATGCTGAAAGTGATCACCACATGCGAGCCGTCCTTCTGGCGCAGCTCGACTTCGAATTCCTTGACCCGTTCGCCGTGCACGGCCGCCTTCGCAAACTGTTCAGTCACGAGCGCCAACGGCTCCGGTTCGAATAGCTCGCTGAATGGCTGGCCGATCATCTCTTCTTCGGGGAAGCCGGTGATCTCCGTGGTTCTGTGGTTCACGAAGGTGAACCGGCCCTCCAGGTCGAGCGCATAGATGGCATTCGTGGCGCTCTCCATCACCAGGTCACGGAAAGCCGCTGCCTCCCGGATGGCCTCCTCATGCGCCAGCCGCTCGGAAACGTCCCGCGACACCACAACAATGCCGGTGGTCTTGCCCTCCGCGTCGCGCAGTACCCGGGCGCGCATCTCCAGCGGCGCCCACAAGCCATCGGCCCGGCGGAAGCGCACAACCGCGCCATCGCGGCGTGTCGGCTCACCACGGGCGAGCCGCGTCATCCCCTCTGTGACGTCAGTCATGTCCTCGGGATGCACCAGGTCGAGCATGTTCGTGCCAACCAGCTCCGCAGGCTCGAAACCCAGCGCCGGCAGGTGGGCGGCGTTGGCGAACACAAGCTCTCCGCTCGTTCCGATCCACCCCACAAGATCCGGGCAAACGTCGAGGATGAGCCGCAGCCGCTCCTCGCTCTCGCGCAGGGCCCGCTCCGCCTTTCGCTGCGCCGTAACGTCGATGCTCACAGCCAACGACTGCAGGTGCCGCCCATCTTCGTCCGTGAGCATGAATGAGCTCGTGAGGATGTCGATGAGTTCCCCGTTGCGCTTCACCATCTGGCCAGGCGCGTTCCAATACGAGCCCGTGCGCAGCATCTCGGGGATGGCGATGGTGCGGGCCCGCTCCGCCGACTCGGGCGTCAGGAAGTCCGTGGAGAGCTTTCCCAGCACCTCCTCGCGCTCGTATCCGAGGGCATCAAGGATGTAGTCGCTCGCCGCCACGATGCGCCCGTCCGCGTCGATGGAGTGGAGCATCACGGGGGTCTTTTCGTAGAAGGCCCGGAAGCGCGCTTCGCTCTCTCGCAACGCCGCTTCGTAGCGCTTCCTTTCGCTGATGTCCCGCGTGATCGCCAGGATGCGCCCATCGGGCATTCCGCTGACGCTCGTCTCGCACTCGACGACTGCGCCGTCCTTCCGCCGGATGCGGCGTTGCACGCCGGAGAGCGCCCCGCCCTCGGCCAGGTACGGCAGCTGGAATGGCCTCTCTGCCAGCTCGCCCGGGTCCACGACATCGTGGGCGGTCATCGAGAGCAGCTCTTCGCGGCTGTAGCCGGTCATCGCACAGGCGGCTTCGTTCGCGTCCAGGTAGCGCCCGGCCTCGTCCAGCACGAACACGGCGTCGAGCTTCTGTTCGAA
>CAYYYI010000186.1:0-4223 GCA_964475735.1 uncultured Anaerolineaceae bacterium | reverse complement strand
CTAGGTCCGCAACCTAACGCTCTTCGGCTGCATGGGACGCGCCAGGCCGGACCACGAGTGACGGTTGACCTTGCGGCGGCGGGACGCATTCCGGTATGAGATAGAATGAGGGCGTGACTGCGAAGGAAGCACTCAGGCAGGTGGTCGAAGGCCTTTCGGAGGAAGAGGCCGGGGTCTGGCTTGCCCGGATGGGCGCCACGCGCAGAGATGACGCCCCCGGCGCCGAGAGTGCGCTTGCACAGCCTGCGGTGCGTGGCGACACGGACATGGACGCAATCCTCGAGTTAGTGAACGAGTGGACGGCCGCAGGACCGGGAGACGACGAGGCCGTGCTGCTCGAACTCGAAGCGGCGCTGAAAATCGGCGGCGGCGTCCGGCTTAGAGAGCCGGCGGACTGGTGAGAGCCGTCCTCCTGGATGCTGGTCCACTCGGACTGGCGGTCCATCCGAGCCCCGTCCAGGGGTTTCGCGAATGGCTTGCGTCACTCCAGGGAAGCGGGGCGCGCGTGGTCATCCCCGAGATCGCCCACTACGAACTACGGCGTGAACTGCTCCGCATGGAGCGGAGCGAAAGCATCGCCAGGCTGGACCGCCTCATCGGTGTCTGCGCATACGCACCGATCACGACGCCCGTGATCCTCCGGGCAGCCGGGCTGTGGGCTGAGACTCGCCGCCGGGGTCAGCCCACAGCCGATGACAGGGCGCTCGACGGCGACGTGATCCTTGCCGCGACGGCGATCGAGCTAATGCAGGGCGGAGACGAGGTTATCGTGGCTACAACGAACGTGGCTCACATCGCGAGGTTCGTGCCCGCGGAAGATTGGCGCAACATCGCCGGGTGAAGCTGTGGGGCAGCGCGCCCCGGCAGCCGCGGCGCCCTGTGGCCGCTTGATGTTCCACCGGTGTGACCCGTCTGGCCGCTGCGGCCAGGTATCCGATTACGGCGATTGGAGTCCCCTCCAGCGACGCTGGGGCGTCGCGGTTACCTCAGTCCTCGACCCTCACACCACGGCCGGTTCGCGCGCGGTGAAGCGGTACTCTCCTGCGGCGAAGTCGACCGCGATGCACTGGCCTTCGCGGAACTCGCCCGCGAGGATGCGCTTCGCCAGCTCGTTCTCGACGCGGCGCTGGATGGTGCGGCGCAGGGGGCGGGCGCCGAAGGCGGGGTCGAACCCTTCACGCACGATCTCGTCCTTCGCGGCCTTCGTTAGCTCGAACTCGACGCCGCGGTCCGACATCCGTTCGCGCACTTCGTTGACCAGCAGGTCGACGATCTGTTCCAGCTCGGCCTTGGTGAGCGGCTCGAAGATGATGAACTCGTCGATGCGGTTCAGGAACTCGGGCCGGAACTGCTCGCGCAGCGCCTTCTCGACCGATTCGCGCAGCTTCGCCTGCTCGGTCTGCCCGGCGCCGTCGACGCGGCGGGTGAACCCGAGGGTGGCCTTCTCCTGGGCGCCGGTGCCAAGGTTGCTCGTCATGATGATGACGGTGTTGCGGAAGTCCACCGTGCGGCCGTGACCATCGGTCAGGCGCCCGTCGTCAAGGATCTGCAGCAGGGTGTTGAAGACGTCCGGGTGGGCCTTCTCAATCTCGTCGAAGAGGATGACGCGATACGGGCGCCGCCGGACGGCTTCGGTCAGGCCGCCGCCCTCGTCGTACCCGACGTAGCCCGGGGGCGAGCCGATCAGCCGGCTGACGGTGTGGCGCTCCTGGAACTCCGACATGTCGAGCCGGATCATGGCGTCCTCGTCGTCGAAGAGGTACTCGGATAGGGTCTTGGCCAGCTCGGTCTTACCGACGCCGGTGGGGCCGAGGAAGATGAACGAGCCGATGGGGCGCTTCGGGTCCTTCAGGCCGGCGCGGGCGCGGCGGATGGCGTCGCTGAGGGCGGCGATGGCCTGCTCCTGGCCGATGACGCGCTGGTGGAGGTGGTCCTCCATCTTGAGGAGCTTTTCGCTCTCAGTCTCTTCGAGGCGGGAGACGGGGATGCCGGTGATCTGGCCGACGAGCGCAGCGATGTCCTCGGCGGTGACGCGCATGTCGGCCTGGTGCTCGGCCGCCCATTCGCCCCGCAGGCGCGTGTACTCCTCCTGGAGCTGGAGCACTTCCTGCCGGATGCGGGCGGCGGCTTCGTAGTCTTCCTTCTGGACGGCGGCCTCGGTTTCGAGGGCGAGCTCGTCCAGGCGCTCCTTGATCTCGCGGACGTCGCCCGGCATGGCCTGCGCTTCGATGACGTGCTTGCTGGCCGCCTCGTCGATGAGGTCGATGGCCTTGTCGGGCAGGTGGCGCTCGGTGATGTAGCGACTTGAGAGGCGCGCGGCGTCGTCGATGGCCTCATCGGTGATCTCGACCTTGTGGTGCGCTTCATAGCGGGGGCGAAGGCCCCTGAGGATGGCGATGGTGTCCTCGATCGTGGGCTCTTCCACGTAGACAGGCGCGAAGCGGCGCTCGAGGGCGGGGTCCTTTTCGATGCGGGTGCGGTACTCGTCGAGGGTGGTGGCACCGATGGCGTGCAACTCGCCGCGAGCAAGGGCTGGCTTCATGAGGTTGCTGGCGTCGATGGCGCCTTCGGCCCCACCGGCCCCCATCACGTTGTGCAGCTCGTCGATGAACAGGATGACTTCGCCTTCGGACTGTTTGACCTCTTCCATGACCGACTTGAGCCGTTCTTCGAACTCCCCGCGGAACTTGGACCCGGCCACGAGCGCGCCCATGTCGAGCGAAAGGAGGCGCTTGTCCTTCAAGTTTTCTGGGACGTCGCCGCTGGCGATGCGCTGGGCGAGGCCTTCGACGATGGCGGTCTTGCCGACGCCGGCTTCGCCGATGACGACGGGGTTGTTCTTGGTGCGCCGGTTCAGGATCTGCATGACGCGCCGGACTTCCGCGTCGCGGCCGATGACGGGATCGAGCTTGCCATCCCGGGCGAGCTGGGTGAGGTCGGTTGAGTACTTTTCGAGGGCCTGGTAGCGGCTTTCGGCGGTGGGGCTGGTGACGCGGGACTTGCCGCGAATGTCCTGGAGGGCGCGATAGATGCCCTCCTTGGTGACGCCCGATTCGGCCAGGAGGCGCGTGGCGCCGCTCTCTTCGTTGTCGGCGATAGCGATGAGGAGGTGTTCGACGCCGACGTATTCGTCCTTCAACCGCTCCGCTTCGGCGTTGGCCACTTCGAGCATGCGGACGACTTCCGGCGTGGTGTAGATCTGGACGACGTCGTGCTGGAGCTTCGGCATCTCAGCGAGCACCTGCGCAACGCTCTGGCGAAGGCGGTTGGCATCCACCTTGAGGCGCGAAAGCACCTGCTGGGCAAGCCCACCCTTCAGGCTGATAAGAGCCGAGAGCACGTGGGGCACGCCCCACTGGCTATGCCGCTGCTGGCGCACTATCTCCTGGGATTGAGCGAGAACCTGCTGGGCCTGCTCGGTGAATCGATCCTGGCGCATCATCGTTGTAACTCCGGTTGGCAGAAGGGTGAAGGTGGGTGGGCGAGTGGCGAGGACTGAGGACTGAGGACTGAGAGGAGGGTGATCATCGGGGTTTGCGTCCTTCGTCGCGCTGGCGGGCGACGGCGGCACGGAGCCCGCCGACGATCCGGGCGACCTCTTCCGCCCGTGCGGACAGTCGGCCGAAGGTGGGCTCATCGATGAAGCCCCCGTCCAGGGCAACGTAAAGGAGAGAACGGACTTCGGCGCAGGAGCCCTTCGCCGTCGAGAGGAACTGGGCGAACTCGCCTCGCCCGCCACGCTCGAAGCCTTCGGCGATGTTCGACATGATAGAGATCGCGGCGCGCCGAAGCTGGTTCTTGTAGTCGAACTCGCGGCGCATGGTCTCCGCGCGCGCGACACGGAAAACGTCGGCTCGCAGCGCCCGGGCCTTTTGCCAGGCCACAAGGTCCTCGAACCTCTGTATCGCTGTCATCAAGTCGCTCCTTGTTCAGTCATCAGGGCGCCTCCACACGACCTCAGTCCTCAGTCCTCAGTCCTCGTCCCTCTCTCGGGGCCGGGAGCCGCGTGGCCCTCAGCCGGTCGAGCTCGCGGCGGATGGCTTCCATCTCGGCTTGCATGAGGCGGATCTGCTCGCTCATGCGGAGGATGACGTCCACGCCGGCGAGGTTGACGCCGAGCTCGTCGATGAGGCGCTGGGCCTGGCGGATGCGCTGGATGTCGCTGTTGGAGTACATGCGGATGTTGCCGGTCGTGCGGCGGGGTTCGACGAGCCCGGCGCGCT
>CAYYYI010000185.1:0-4224 GCA_964475735.1 uncultured Anaerolineaceae bacterium | reverse complement strand
GAGCGAAGCGCATGACGGTTCGCCCGATCATCTTCTCCTTCGGGTAGCCGAGCACGCGTTCCCAGGCCGGGTTGACCCGCAGGAAGCGCGCCTCCAGGTCCGTGACCGCAAGCATGTCCAGCGAAAGCTCGAAGTACCGGTCGCGCTCCTCCTCGGCCCGCTTTCGCTCGCTGATGTCGCGCACCGAGCCCTGGATGCCGGCCGGCGCCCCCGCTTCGTCCCGGAGCAACACCCCGTTCAGCGACACCGGCATCTCGCTCCCATCCTTGCGCAGCATGAGAACCTCGGCGTCGTTGACGAAGCCGTTCGCCGCGATTTCGGCCAGGAAGGCTCCGTACTCCTCGGGACGCGCATAGACGCTCTCGGCCGGCTTGCCAACTATCTCCTCCACCGTGTAGCCCGCCTGCCGGAAGCAGGATGGAGAGATCATGGTGAACCGGCCCTCCGCGTCCGTACGGTAGAAGATGTCGTGCATCAGTTCGAAGGTAGAGCGGTATCGCTCCTCACTTTCACGCAGCGCCGCCTCCGCGCGCTTCCTTTCCGTGATGTCGCGCACTGTCCCCTGAATGGCCATCCGGTCGGGGCCCTCCCCGAAGATGAGCGAGGCGGTGAGTGACACCGTTACCGGGGTCCCATCCTTTCGCAGCAGGTCTATCTCGTAGTCCTCCAGCGACTCGCCCCGTAACAGCCGTTCGAGCATCGTCCGGGCACTGTCGCCGCTCGTGTAGAGCACGCCGGCGCTGACGCCGAGCAGCTCCTCAGGCGCGTAGCCAAGGAGCCGCTGAACGGAGGGGCTGACCATCGTGATGACGCCCGTCTCGCCGGTCTTATAGAAGACGTCGTGCAGCTGCTGGAACGTGGCCCGGTACCGTTCCTCGCTCTCGCGCAGGGCCGCCTCGGCCTCCTTCCGCCCGGTGACGTCAACGTAGTAGCCGTAGGCTGCGCGCTTGCCCCGGTAGTCCAACGAAACCAGGTTCTCCATGATCCAGCGGACTTCGCCGGACTTGCTGCGAATCCGGTACTCATATGAGCCAGTGGCCTGGCCCTTGAGCATGCGCACGGCGTTCTCGCGAACAAGCTCGCGGTCCTCGGGCAGCACGATGTCGAGAGGATTCGAGCCGAGCACTTCTTCAACCGCGTAGCCGGTGAGAGCCGCGAAGCGCGGGTTCACGTACTGGAAAGCGCCGTCCTGGGCAATGTAGATGCCGACCGGCGCCCGCTCGGCGAGGGTCTCGAACCGCTCCTCCGCAAGCTTCCTTTCGGTGACGTCGCGCAGCATGCCCGTGAACTTTCGTTCGCCCGCGATCCACATCTCGCTGAGCGAGATTTCCACCGGGAAGGTCGAACCATCGGCCCGCTTCGCCACCGTCTCGCGGCGCACACCCATCACCCGGCGCCTGCCCGTCGCCAAATAGCGCGCGATGTGGCCGTCGTGCTCTGCGTTGAAGGGCTCGGGCATCAGACAGCTGACATTCCGGCCAAGAACTTCAATCGCCTCATACCCGAACATCTGCTCCGCCGCCGGGTTGAACGACTCGATGATCCCCTGGCCATCGATGACGATGATCCCGTCGCCCGCCGCTTCGACAATAGCGTGGAGCCGCTCTTCATTCGCGTGGAGAATCTCCTCCGCCAGGCGGCCCTCGGTGACGTCGCGCACCGTGCCCACCAGCCTGCGGCACCGTCCACGCACATCGAAGATCGGTGTCAGGCTCGTCTGTAACGCCATCTTCCTGGCGCCATAGTCCAAGGCCTCCTCGTATTCGATCGGGCCGCGCGCTCTGACCGCTTCGCGTATTCGCCGGCCGGCATCCTTCGCGGTCGTGCGGGGCAGGAACTCCTCAACGGTCCTGCCGGTGATCTCCCCGGCGGGACGCCGGACCAGCCGGGCGTAGCTGGGGTTCACAAAGCTCATTCGCCAGAGGCGGTCAGCGTCCCGGTCCAGCACGAAAATTCCGTCCGAAGCGGCATCAAGCACGGCCCTGTAGGTCGGGCCATCCCACGCGCCCTCAAGACCTGGCCCATGGGCGGAGCCCCGCCTGTTCTGGAACAGCGCAAGCCGCCCCAGCAGCCGCGACCGGGTCACTGGCGGGGAGAGCACATCGTTCACCCCGGCCTCAACCAAAGCCGCCACGTCTTCGTCTCGAACGTTGACCACGATTGCCGGTGCGCGCACCTCACGGCAGGCCAGGGCCGCAGCTTCCGGCCCCATCGCCCCATCGACGATGGCCACGTCCGCCGGCTCGCCGGCCGCCACAAGCTCGTGTCCGCCATCCACGATCCATGACGCCATCGGCTCGCACTGAGCTTCCACCGCAGGGCGCAGCACTATCCTCAAGCTGGCTTCCCCCAATTGAGACGCATCCCCTCTTATCGCTATTAATCGGCCACCGTACCCACATCGTGAGTGCCTCACGGCCGCCGGAGATGGCCTTTTCCTGTGTGACACTGGCGGAATGCCACAAATTGAGCGGCCCGCCGCGATTCGCCCCGCGCTGACTCGCACTCCTTTTCTGCGCCGCTACCAGGCGCGAACGCTTATCGCGCTGCTGCGTGGACTGCAGTCCTGCCGCGGCGCCACCTTCACCGTGATGTTTCCACGGCAGGCGGGTAAGAATGAGGTGGCGGCGTGGCTTGTGGCATGTCTGCTCTGGTCGAACGCGGCGCGCGGCGGGTCGATCGTCGTCTGCGCCCCGGCCTTCCGGCCGCAGACGCGCATCAGCCTGGAACGAACACGCCACGCGCTCGACGCGATCGCGCGGCTCGCGCCGGGCGGGATGCGCGCGAAGGTGGCGGGGAACGCTATCGCCATCGGCCGGGCGCAAGCGGTATTCCTGAGCGCCGCCGTGGGGGCGCACGTCGCCGGGCACACCGCTTCGCTGGCGCTCATCGCCGACGAGGCCCAGGAGATGGACGCGGACTGGTTCGATCGCCAGTTCCGGCCAATGGCGGCTTCAACGGGCGCGCCCACCGTCCTCTTCGGCACGCCGTGGGATGGGACGACGCTCCTCGAACGCGCCGTGGCCGCCAACCGCGAACACGATGCGGGCGACCCGGCCGTCCGGTACCACCATGAAGCAGGTTGGCGCGAAGTCTCCGCCTCCATCCCCGCCTACGGCGACTACGTGCGCTACGAACGCGAGCGGTTGGGCGCCAACCACCCCCTGTATCTGAGCCAGTACGAGCTTGTTGCTTCAGACGCGGCGGGCAGGTTCTTCTCGCCCGGGCAACTGGCGATGCTCGAAGGCCTCCACCCGCGTGAGCAGGCCCCGCGCCCCGGCGAGCGCTACGTTGGCGGGCTCGACCTTGGCGGCGAAGGCCAGGGCGCCGACGCCACCGTGCTCTCAATCGCGCGCCTCGCCGGCGACCGCTGCGAAGTGGCCGAACTTGCCGCGTGGCGGTCGGCGCCGTTCGAAGCGGTGCAGCGCGAAGTGATCGCCCTCGCCCGCCGCTGGCGGCTCGAACGGCTCAGCGTCGATGCCACCGGGCTGGGTGCGCCGCTGGCGAAAGGCCTCGCCGCCGCGCTCGGGCCGCGTGTGGAACCGTTCGTGTTCACCACACAGTCGAAGTCAGCGCTGGGCTTCGCCCTGCTGGCTGCCGTGGAGACAGGCCGGTTCGCCCTCTTCGCCGCCGACGGCAGCGCAGAGGCGGCTGCCTGCCGGGCCGAGTTGCGCGGCTGCCGGGCATCCCACCGGGGCGGGCGGCTCTGGTGGTGGGGCGAAGGGCTGAACGACGACTACGTGGCCAGCCTGGCGCTCTGCCTGCGAGCGGCCGAAAGTACCGGAGGCCCACGCCTGGCCGTTGGGCGGCCCCGCGGCTGACACGAGAAAGCCCGGCGCAGGTGGCCGGGCCTTGTCACAGCGCCAGCGCGCTCCTTACTTCTTGGCCTTGTCCGCAGCAGTCTTCGAAGCGGTGGCGCGGGCGCCCTTCTTGGCAACCTTCTTGGCCGGCTCCGAAGCCTTCTCGTCGGACTGAGCCAGCTTCGAAAGGTCGAGATTCAGGGATGGTGCAAACATATTGTCTCCTCTTGCCTCCGGGGCCCGTATTCGTGCCCTCGCGCCCATTATCGCAGATTTCTTTCGCCTGTGCGAAACGAATTTTGGGCCGGGCGTCCAGCTTTCACGTTGGCGGGAGTGCATGGGAGTCGAACCCACCCCCCGCCGCGCTTGCGACAGGGCAACCGTTTTGAAGACGGCGAGGACCACCGGGCCCCACCCACTCCCG
>CAYYYI010000184.1:0-4232 GCA_964475735.1 uncultured Anaerolineaceae bacterium | reverse complement strand
AGCGCGTCGCCGCCGAGTACGGCGATGCGCTCGTGCTCGCGAAGCTCAACACCGACGAGAACCCGAAGGTAGCCATGGCTTACGGCATCCAGGGCATCCCGGCCGTGAAGGCCTTCCGCGATGGCAAGGTGGTGGCAGAGTTCACAGGCGCAATCCCCGAAGCGCGCGTCCAGGCTTTCTACCAACAGTTAGCGCCCAGCGTCGCCGACCGCGCCGCCGCCGAAGCGGCCAGCATGCTCCTCAACGGCGATGTCGGCGGGGCCGAGCGGAGCTTCCGCGCCCTCCTCGAGTCGCAGCCGCCGAACGCCGAGGCGCTCGTCGGACTTGCTGCTATCCTTGCCAGCCGCGGCGAGACGGAAGAGGCTGAGCGTCTCCTCGATCGCGCGCCCACCGACCGCCGAGCCAGGGCCATGAAGCACCGCATCTTCCTGGACCGGTTCGCCGCCAGGCACGCCGCCGAAGACCTTGAGGGAGAGGCCGCAGCCAACCCCAAAGACCCCCGCGCTCGCTACCGCTGGGGCGTCATGCGTGCCGCCCGTGAACAGTTCGAGGCCGCCCTCGATGAGCTAATCGAGTCCGTTCGCCTCGATCGCTCCTTCGCGGATGGCGCCGCGCGCAAGGCCGCCCTCGCCGTCTTCGATATCCTCGGCCTCGACTCGCCCGTCACGCGCGAATACCAGCGGCGCCTCTCCTCCGTCCTCTTCTGAGCCGTTTCCTTTTTCCCGTGTCGCCCGTAGCGGTGCGTCGCCGGACAATGACTCCCAACATAATGGAGTCCACCAGCAGATGATCATCCATATGGCCGAGGGGGCCACCTCCGACCAGGTCCAGCACGTTATCGACCGCATCATGCGGGACTACGGCCTCCGCTGCGAAACCATCGTCAGCGACACGACCGTCATCGGCGTCAAGGGCATCGCCGCCATCATCGATGAGGGCCGCATCTCCGAGCTTCCCGGCGTCGACCGCGTCATTCGCATCACCGAGAAGTTCAAGGATGCGAGCCGGAACTTCCACCACGAGGATACGGTCATCAATGTGGCCGGGGTGCCCGTCGGCGGCCAACACCTCACGGTCTTTGGTGGTCCCTGCGCCATCGAAAGCGAAAACCAGGCCCTCGAGTCGGCGCGCATGGCGAAAGACACGGGCGTCGACATCCTGCGGGCGTTCGTCGACAAGTCCCGCACCAGTCCCTACGACTACCGTGGTCTTGAGCTCGGCCGCGGGCTCGAGATTGCGCGCGCCATGAAGGCCGAAACGGGGCTCCCCATTGTCAGTGAGCTCATCGACCTCCGCCACCTCGACGCCTTCCTCGATGCCGGCGTCGACGTCATCCAGGTTGGCGCCCGCAGCGCGCAGTACTCGCCTTTGCTCGAAGAGCTCGCGCGCATCGATGTCCCCATCGTTCTGAAGCATGGCTTCGGCAACGACATGAGCGAGTGGCTCTGCGCCGCCGCCTACATCATGTCCGGCGTCGACCGCGAGGGGCGCGCCACCGCCCACGGCAACACCAACGTCATCCTCTGCTACCGCGGCATCAAGAGCTTCGAGTCCGAAACGCGCTTCTCCGCCGACATCTCCATGATCCCCCTTGTGCGCACGAAGTCCCACCTCCCGCTCATCGCCGACCCCAGCCACAGCTCCGGCGATCGGAAGCTCGTTGAGCGTGTGGCCTACGGTTTCGTTGCCGCCGGCGCGAACGGCATCGAGTTCGACATCCATTCGAACCCCGCCGAAGCGCTGTGCGATGGCAAGCAGGCTGTCGGCCGCGAAGCCGGGCGCATTGTCAGCAACCTGCGCCGCATCCATGCCATGCTTGCAGGAGTCGGTATGGAATCGGGCTCCACGGTCGCTTCCTCCGCGAAGTAGGCCCCGCTCTTTTCCTGGCGCGGTCCGCCCTATACCTTACCGGGCATGATCGACCGCAACCGCATTGTCCGCACTTTCCTCGACCTCGTTGCCATTGAGTCGCCTTCTGGCTCGGAAGACGCTGTGGCTGCCGAGCTCGAACGCCGCCTGCGCGCACTCGGGGCCGAGGCCGCCCAGGACGCCCACGGAAACGTGCTTGGACGCCTCGATGGCCAGGGTGAGCCCCTCCTCCTTTCCGCCCATATGGACACCGTGGAGCCTGGCCGCGGCATCAAGCCGGTGTTCGATGGCGAAGACATCATCCGCAGTGACGGCACCACAATCCTCGGCGCCGACAACAAGGCCGGGTGCGCTGTCATCCTCGAAGTGCTCCAGTCGGTTATCGAAGACAGCGGGGCGCACCGGCCGATCGAAGTAGCCATCAGCCGAGGCGAAGAGGTCGGCCTGGTTGGAGCGCGCAACATGGACTACAACCGGATCTCGGCAAAGGTCGCGCTGGTCATCGACAGCGGCGGCCCGCCCACCAGCATCCAGGGACAGGCGCCCTTCCACCACACGTATGACATCGAAGTCTTCGGGCGCTCCGCGCATGCTGGCCTCGAGCCGGAGAAGGGCGTCCCGGCCATCACCATCGCCGCGGAGATCGTTTCCGGCCTGCCCCAGGGACGGTTCGATGACGAGACTACGGGCAACGTCGGCCGTATCCAGGGTGGCGTTGTTCGCAACGCCGTGCCCGACTACTGCCGCATTGAGGGCGAGATGCGAAGCATGGACGGCAGCAAGGTGGAGGCGCTCGTCACCCGGGCAAGCGCTCACGTTGAGGTCGTTCGCGCTCGCCACCCCCGGGCGCGCATCGAAGCAGCCTTCCGCCGCGAATACCCCGGCTACAAACTCGCCGAGGACGACCCCGCCGCGAAACTCCTCTACGGCGTGTTGCGCGAATTCGGCATGACGCCGGACCCGCACCCGGTGGGCGGCGGAACCGATGGGAACATCTTCCGCGGGCACGGTATCGCCAGTATCGTCTTCGGCCGCGGCGGCTACAACCAGCACACGAAGGACGAATACCTCGTGATTCCCGAATTGCTGGACTGCGCCCGCATCGTCGAGAAGGCCGTACGCACACCCGGAGCGTGAACAACTCTCCACGCAGGCGAAACCGCACTGCCGTCGCCAGTGGGCGACACTCTGATCAGAGCGGGATCACGGATGAAGAGGTGGAATCATGTTCGCAACAGCGCGCTACCGGGTTGGTCTGCTTTTCGAGACGAGCCCTGAAATCGAGTCCCGGCCGCTCATCACCCGGCCGCGAACCACAGCGGCGATCATCGGCGGGATGACGGTCTGCAAGCTGGCAACGGCGGTGCTCGTTTCGCCCGCGCTGGGCCTTGGGCTGCTGCCCCTCACAATCGGCGGCGGCGCCGCCGTGGTAGCCTGGCGGTTCCGTGGCCGCTACCCCGCGCACGAGTTGTCTGCGCCCCTGGTCGCAGCGCCTGCTGTCTCCTGAGCTCAGTCTCCCTGCGCCCGTAGCGAGACATCCGCTGCGGTGACCGCCTCGGCCGTTCCGTCCGCGTAGCGCACCAGTAGCGCGCCGTCACCTTCGATCGCCTCGGCGCGCGCCTCGCGCGTTTCGCCACCCGGGAACGACAGCACCACGCTCCGTCCCAGCACGAGGCTCAATTCCCGGTAGGTCGCAAGCAGGCTGCCGGGCTCCTCTGCAAGCGCTCTCTCGATCTCCCGGCAGATGCGCGCAAGGAACCGTTCGCGGTTCACATGCCGCCCCACTTCGCGCGATAGGCTCGTGGCGGTATCGCGCAGTTCTGGAATGGCCGCGGGGTTGCCGTTGACGTTGATCCCGATCCCCGCAAGCGCGAGCGCCGCGCCTTCTCCTCTCGGCGTCTCGGCGTCGATGAGCATCCCGCAAAGCTTACGCGCGGACGCCCAGATGTCGTTCGGCCACTTGATGCCCGCATCGCAACCCTCCATGCGGCACGCAAGCGCGACTGCGACAGGCAGCGCGACCGGCAACCGGCGGTGGATCTCCGGGGCGGTCCGCAGGACGAGTGTGAAGTAGAGATTGCCTTCGGGTGGGCTGTGGAAGCTTCTCCCGCGCCGGCCGCGCCCGGCCGTCTGGTGTTCGGCGAGGACCAGCGTGCCGTGCGCCGCGCCCGCCCGGGCCAGGTCTGCGGCTACCGCCATGGTTGAGTCAACCACCGGGCGGTACTCGAGCGCCCTGCCTATCCGGGCGGTGGTCAGCGCCTCGCGGAAGGCGGCGGTGTCGAACTCCTTCATGTTCACCATGAAAGCAAAAGGGGCCGGGTTTTGCACCCGGCCCCTGGCGTAGCTAAGACCGAAGACAGTCT
>CAYYYI010000183.1:2746-4290 GCA_964475735.1 uncultured Anaerolineaceae bacterium | reverse complement strand
CGCTTCCACTTCCCCCAGTCGAACGGGGCGATGCCGTCATCGGTCACCTGCCAGATTGTGGCTTCGGCCTTGCCGCCGCTGACCTCAAGGAAGCCGATGGTGCCGTACTGCGTCTCCAGGTTGTGCGGGTAGGTCGGGGAGCCGGGGTTCACACAGAGCGTCCCGTTGATCTGGTCGATGGCTTCGACGTGCGTGTCGCCGTAGATGAGCACATCCAGGTCTGTGGTGCCGAAATAGCGTTTGAGCGCCCGCTCAAGCGTGAGGTTCGGAGGGTACTCGGGAATGGGCACGTCATGGGTCATGCCCACGCGCACGCCGTCGAATTCCAGCAGCCAGGCCTCCTTCAGCCGGTGATCGAATGGCTGGATGGGCCGGCCCCCGGAGCCGTCGTCGCCGTTGCCGCGGGCGGCGTAGGTCGGGGCGATGTCGTGAAGGCGGTCGATGACCACAAGGTCGTGGATGTCCCCGGCGTGGAGGATGGCGTCGACGCCGCGGAAGGCGTCGAACACCTGGGGCCAGAGCTCGTGGCGGGCCTCGGGAATGTGTGTGTCGGAGATCAGCCCGATGAGCATTGCAGCTAGCGTACAGTCTCGGACTTCAGAACGAGCGCGCCGCCGGTGTCCCGGACCTCGACGCGAATGACAGCGTCGCCGGCGGGGTGGTCGAACACAGCGCTAAGCGTTCGCGGCTGCGCTGCATCGGCCTGAAAGGCCTCCTCGCGGCCGTCCACGAAGACCCGGGCCTCCCCATCATGCTCGAATGTAAAGGCGTGCCGCCCGCCCTCGGAGATGGTGACCGTTCCCTGGACCACGAGCTTCCAGGCGTTGTCGCGCATGTCGGGAAACGGAGGGCCCTCAAACTCGAAGTCGAGCATGTTGAAGGCGTAGCGAGCGTCCACGGTCTCACTGCCTGCGGGGCTGATGGAGACGAACATGACCACCCACGTCGACGGCGCGGGGACCTCGGCGACCGGCACTTCAGTGGGCGATGGCGTGGCCGCCGGCGTGGGCGTTGGTGGGGGCTCCCCCAGCGAAATCGTCGGGTGGCCGCCGTCGGACGAGCCTTTGGAGGGATCGAGGAAGTTGAAGGCGATGACGAGCGCCACCAGCAGGAGCAGGACCGGGACGAGGTCGCGAACGCCGAACTTCACGCTTTCGATTGAACCACAGCGGGGCTGAACGGAGCAGATCCGGCGAGAAAGCCCCGGTTCAGGGCTGCACGCCAATCCCCCTGAAGCGCAGGTAGGCCAGGCGCCACGCCGCCGCGGCCGCTCCGACCGTGGCCAGGGCCACGAGCGCCCAGTAGCACTGCCCGGCAAACGCCCCAACGGCAGCGATGGCCCACCGCGCGTCCTGGGCGGCCAGGAACGCCCCTGGGGCGGACGTTCGGCCGCCTGTCCCCAACGAGGCATCGATCCGGGCGGACGCGTAGGCGACAGTAAGCGAGGCTGCCAGAGCGAGGGCGCCAATCGCCTCCGGCCGCGGCCAGTCCTCGAAGCGGACCGCGTAGACCGTCATCCCGCCCAGGGCGGCCGCCTCGGCGTA
>CAYYYI010000183.1:0-2646 GCA_964475735.1 uncultured Anaerolineaceae bacterium | reverse complement strand
GCGCGAGCCCCTGCTCCCTGGTGGCATGGCCGGGCTTCACTGGCGTCATGGTAAGGACCGCCCGCGGTTGGCGCTCGCCGGGGCAGGCCCCTTCCGCCGTTCCTCCCGATCGTTCACGCTAGCGCGGTGACCAGGACGACCCGGCAGCCCGATCCGCCGCCAACAACCGCGGCCGATGCTGCCATGCGCGGGCTCACCAGCGCCCAGGTGGCGGCCAAGACCGCCGCCGGGCTGGTCAACGTCGATAAGACCAGGAAACGTACCGATGGCGACGTGGTGCGTTCGAACACGCTCACGTTCTTCAACATGGTCCTCGCATCTTTGATTCTCGCGCTCTTCGCGGTGGGCATCGCAGAGCGGAAGCTGAGCTACTTCCAGGATGGCCTCTTCGTTGGCCTGGTGGTGGCGGCGAACGTACTTGTGGCCACACTGCAGGAAATCCGCGCCATGCACGCCCTCCGCGAGCTTGTGGCGCTCACTGCCCCGCGTGCAATTGTTGTGCGCGACGGCGTCGAGTCGCCCATCTTTGCGGAACACGTTGTGCAGGGTGACCTCCTCCACCTGAAGCAGGGCGACCAGGTCGTGGCCGACGGCAAGGTCGTGGCGAAGTCGGCCGAAGTCGACGAGTCGCTTCTCACCGGCGAATCGGATTCGGTGCGCAGGAACCCGGGAGAGGAGCTCCGCTCGGGGAGCTTCTGCACCGCGGGCGACTGCTATTACACGGCGGAGCACGTGGGCGCCGACGCCTACGCCATGCGGCTGACGGGTGAAGCCCGCCAAATTGTGCATCGTGAGTCGCCATTGCAGCTGCGCTTCAAGCGCTTGCTGCGGGTGCTGCTCACGGCCACCGGGGTCCTCGGCGTGGCGCTGATGATCTCGTACAACGTCGAGAGCAAAGGGCTGGGGGAGTCGCTGCGCAGCACCACCGCCACGCTCACGACAGTGGTTCCGGAAGGTCTGCTGCTGGGGCTCACGGTGGCCTTTGCCGTTGGGGCGCTGCGGGTATCGCGGGCCGGCGCAATTGTGCAGGACATCAACGCCGTCGAGGCCCTGAACTACATCGACATCATCTGCCTGGACAAGACGGGAACCATAACCGCCAACCGGCTGACGCTGGAGGACATCCACTGGGCCCCCGGGCAGGCGGCGATGCGTCCCTGGCTGGCCGCCTTCGTCGCCGCGAGCGCGGGCGAAAGCAAGACATCGGGCGCCCTGGCCGAGGCGCTGGCCGCCGAGAGCAACGGCGCGGTTCCCGATGGCGGCGTGCCGTTTAACTCCGAGCGTCGCTGGAGTGCGCAGCGGCTCGTTCTCGGGGCCGAGCGGCGGGTCTTCGTGCTCGGCGCCCCCGAGACCGTGCTTCCCCTCTGCGACGGCGGCCAGGAGTTGCGCGCCGCCTACGATGACGCCGCCGAAAAGGGCCTGCGGGGCGTGCTCTTCGCTGAAGGCGACAGGCTGCCCGACTTCGGGATTGCCCTCACGGGGTTGCGCCCGCTCGCGCTCATCACGCTCGGCGATGTGCTTCGCCCGGAGGTGAAGGAAGCGTTCGCCACCATGGAGAGGCTGGGCATCGAGCCCAAGCTCATCAGCGGAGACAATCCGCACACGGTGGCCTCGCTCCTCAAGCAGCTCGGGATCGAGATGAAGGGAGGAGTGATCTCGGGCGCGCAGCTTGCTGGGCTCGACGAGGACGAGTTCGGCGAGGCCGTGGAGGCGAACTCCGTCTTCGGCCGCATCGCTCCCGCGCAGAAGGCCGGGATCGTCCGGGCGCTGAAGGCGAGGGGCCACTTCGTATCGATGATTGGCGACGGCGCGAACGACGTGCAGGCCCTGCGTGCTGCGGACGTTGCCGTGGCCATGGAATCGGGGACGGGTACGGCGCGGGCGGTGGCCGGCATCGTGCTCCTGCGCGATTCGTTCGAGGCGTTCATACGCGGGACGAAGGAGGCGACGGCGGTCCTGGGGAACTCGGCTCGCCTGAGCAAGCTCTTCATCGCCAAGAGCCTCTACGCCTACATGCTCATCGTGGCCACGAACATGCTCGGCCTGAACTTCCCCTTCCTTCCCCGGCACGGTTCGCTTACTTCGCTGCTCACGCTCGGCATTCCCGCGGTCTTCATCTCCATAAGCGTTCCGCCGCCGAATGCGGGGCGCGACTTCAACCGCAACGTGCTGCGTTTCGCCGTTCCGGCTTCGTTGGCGCTGGCCAGCGCCGCCATCATCGTGCACCTTCTGGTCGAAGGGCTCATGGGCGAGGACGTGGAACGGGCGCGGACGCTGGTTTCGCTCACAATCGGGATTACCGCGCTCTGCTTCATGGTCGAGGTGCTGGGGTTCGAAGGCGCGTCGTGGCGTAGCCTCACCCGGCCCGTGCTCACCACCGTGCTCGGGGCGCTGCTGGTCGGCGGGTTCCTGCTGACGATCTATACGCCGTGGCTGCGCAGCTTCTTCGACTTCGTAGAGGTGAGGCCCGGGGACTGGGTGATCGTGGGGACGGCTGTGGCGGGCGCTCTCGCCGGGCAATACGTCATCAGCCGCTACTGGCAGCAGATCATCGACATCCTGATTGCGCGGCCGAAGGAGAGCGAGTCCCTGCGCGGCAAGGCCGTGTAGCGCCGGGCGCCTATGCCGGTATCGTCTTCTGGCCCG
>CAYYYI010000182.1:0-4385 GCA_964475735.1 uncultured Anaerolineaceae bacterium | reverse complement strand
TTCTCCTCCTGCTTCTCTTCCTCTTCCTTGGTGGGTGTCGATGTTGGCACGACGTCGGCGGTATCGTCGTCGTCATCGCCGCCGCAGGCGGCAAGGCCGAGCGTAAGACCGACGCCGCCGGCGACTGCGCCCCTCAGCGCGGTTCGCCTGCTCAGGCTGCGGTTCCGGAGACGGAGCCAGTAGTTTTCCTCTGCCATTTGAGTTTTCCCCCTCGGTAATCCTGACGTTCACGTAAATGTACGTTGCCGTGGGTTCTAGCGATTTATCGGGGAATTGTCAATGTTCTGGCCGGCTTCCGAGCAGGAGATTCACGCATTTCGGGCCGCCGGGCGCCCCTCGTCGCCGGCGGCGCGCGGCTGTACGCTGTCGTTATGCTCGAACTGACACGACGCCTGCTGGCCGCTGCGGAAGGCGGCGAGCCGGTGGTGCTCGCATCGGTGATCGACGGCGGCGAGAACGGTCTACGTCCCGGCAGCCGGCTGCTCGTCGAGCCGTCAGGCGAGCGAGTGGGCTCGCTGGGCGACGGAAGAGTCGACGATTTCGTGGCTGCCTACGCCCCGGGGGTGCTCGCCCGCCACGCCGCCGAGACGGTGTACGCGGCCGCGGACGGACTTTCGACGCGCGAAATCCCCGGCGCAGCCGCGATCTACATCGAAGCGGTCGAGGCGAAGCCGGTCTTCCTGATAGTGGGGGGCGGGCACATTGGCCGCGCGCTGGCGAAGCTGGCCAACATGCTCGACTTCCACGTCGCCGTGATCGACGACCGCGAGGAGTACGCCGACCCGGTGCGTCTGCCCGAGGCGGACGAGGTCATCTGCGACGAGTTCGAGGCGGCGCTCGACCGTTACCCGATCGGGCCAAACACCAGCATCGTGCTTGTGACGCGGGGGCACCGGCAGGACGAGATCGCCCTCAGGCGCTGCCTCGGGCGCGGCGCGGCCTACCTGGGGATGATCGGCTCGCGGCGGCGCACGGGGACGGTGCTTCGCCACCTCCTGGACGAGGGTTTTGACCCGGGGGAGCTGGCGGGCGTACGCACCCCCATCGGCCTCTTCATTGGTGCGGAGACTCCCGAGGAGATCGCGGTGAGCATCGTGGCGGAGGTGATAATGCTGCGGCACGGTGGCACGGGGACGCCGATGTACCACCGCCCGGCGGGGCTGCGCGTGGCGCCGGGCTGAGCGGCGCGAAAACAGCGTTCCGTTAAGCGGGCGCGGCTGCTAGGATTGAGGTTCGCGGCGGGGTGTAGCTCAGCCTGGCAGAGCGCTTCGTTCGGGACGAAGAGGCCCCCAGTTCAAATCTGGGCACCCCGACCACGCCAGCAGAGAGCGAGGAGCGCGGCCCGGGTGGGTGCGCGCGGGCGATGGGCGGGCCGGGTCAGCATTCCGTGATGGGCTTGCCTTCGTTTGTATAATGAACCGGCCATGGATGAGCCGCTGGTCCGCTACACCAGGACGGCAGATGGCGTGGGTATCGCCTACTGGCGCCTCGGAGAGGGCCGGCCTCTTGTGCTGCTGCCCTCGCTTCCGCACAGCCATATTCGCGCCGAGTGGGCGATGCCGGCGCAGAGGCGGATGTTTGAGCTCGCGGCAGCCGCGACCAGGGTCGTGCGCTATGACGGCCGGGGCATGGGCCTTTCGGAGCGAGACGTTGAGAATTTCTCGTTGGAGACAATGCTGCTCGATCTGGATGCGGTGGTCGGCGCGGTCGGCGAAGGCCCGGTGGCCATCGGGGGGGCGGCAAACGCGGGGGCTGTGGCAATCGCCTACACAGCGCGGTTTCCTGAGCGCGTTTCGCACCTGTTGCTTTGGTGCCCGGTTGCCGACGGGGCTGTGCCTGCAGGCAACCAGCAGCTGAAAGCCCTGCGGAAGCTCGTGGAGTCTGACTGGGAGATGTTCGTGCAGACAGCGGCGCACACGATGGTAGGCTGGTCTGACCCGGAGACGGCGAGCCAGTTCGCAGACGTAATCAGGGCGGGAATCACGCCGGCGACGCTGCAGGCGATGTTGCCGGCGATTCATGGGATGAACGTGTGGGAGGATTTGGAACGCGTTCGCTGTCCCACGCTGGTGATGTACCGCCCGGGCGCCGGGTTTGTCCTTGACGGGGGGGTGGAACGCATCGTCTCGCGGATCCCGGGCGCGCAGCTTGCCCTCTTCGATGGTGAAGCATCGATGCCTTACCTGGGGAACTGGCGGGCGGTGCTGCGCACGATGATCACGTTCCTTGGGGTGGCGCCCTCCGAGAAGGCGGGGGCCGGGACCGGCCGCTCCCTGCGACTGCTATCGATGAGGCAGGAATCGCTGACAGCGAGGGAGCAGGAGATAGTGGAGCTGGTTGTCCGGGGGCTGACGAACCGCGAGATCGCGCAGGAGTTGTACCTGGCGGAGAAGACCGTGGAGAACCACATCGGCCGTATGCTTGTGAAGCTCGATTTGCCTTCGCGGACGCGGCTAGCTGTGTACGCGGTCGAGCAGGGGCTCACGGCAGAGGCGCCTCCGCCGGCCGCCTACCGCGATTGAGGGGTTTCCCCCTATCAAGCCCCTGCCCTGTTCCCTCATTGTGGCCCCCGGAACAGGGGCGGGGAGCTGGGGAAACAAGCGCCGCGCCCCGGGAAGGACGGTCCGGCATGTACTGGGCAGACCGCATCAACACGGTGACGGGGGGTGTTCTGCTTGTGTTCGGGGCGCTTCTCGTCTTGAGCGTGGCGCTCGATGTCACGAGCACGTCGGCAAGCCCGCTGGCGCGCGGCGACACGGAAGAGATCCTTCGCGATCTCGACTCCGATCGAACGCTGTGGGCGTTGGTCCGAGCGTTGAACATCGCGACGGACGCTGTCGTGATGCTCGTGATGGCAGCGGTGCTCTATGTGCTGCTGAGAGACCGGAGCCATACGCTGGCAGCTGTTGGGGCACTTGGGCTCCTGGGTGGCGCCGCCGGTTTCGCGGCTACGGATACCGCTGTGGTTTCCCTGGGCTACCTGGCGAGCGACTTCCTTGAGAAGGGTGGCGCAGAGGGGGTGGTGGCGGGGGACCCGGTGATCCTCCAGTCGGCGAGGACACTGCTGCTGCTGTCCATGTTCGCGACTCTGTGCGGTCTTTCTTCTACGGGGACAGGCTTGCTGGCGTGGGGCGTACTCATCGCCACAGCACCGGAGGGAGAGGTGAACCCGCCGCGATGGGTTGGCGGCCTGTGCGGAGTATCGGGACTGTTGATGTTGTCCGGCTGGGTGGCTGTCGCTCACTGGGATACGGGGATGACGCTGATCTTCGCCGGGCTAGTCACGAGCTTCCTGTTTGTATGCATCCTCGGAGGGTGGCTGCTCTTCCGGGCGGGACAGGGCGAAGCGCGCGCAGACTCCAGGCTAGCGGCCGCGCACTAGACGCCGCTCGATTCTGATCTAGGGAGTGAAATGACAATGACACGATGGGAACGGATCCAACGAAGATATGCCGGCATCGGGGTGCTCGCCATTGTCCTGGCGGCGGGCCTCGCCGTGGGCGTGGCGGCATGCGATGACGACGACAAGAAGCCGGAGACGCTGACTCTGAAGGCTACGGACTTCGCGTTCGCAGCTGACGGGAGCCCGAAGCGGGGCGTCGTCAAAGTTATGATGCCGAACGAAGGCGAGTACGAGCACCATGTCCAGTTCTTTCTCGTTGAGGGTGATCACTCTGCAGAGGAGCTAATAGAGGCTGTCGGCGCAGCGATGGAGGAGGGCGCGGAGTTCCCGGAGTGGGCTACGTGGTGGGGCGGACCGGGCATACTCTCGCCAGGCGAGACCGCCGAGCACTACATCGATTTCGATGAAGGACGATACATCTACCTCTGCTTCCTGGAGGACCCGGACGGTGAACCGCATTTCGCCAAGGGGATGCTGGGCGAGGTCACGTTCGAGGGCAAGAAGAGCTCGGCGAAATTCCCCGCCGCGAAGGTCGAAGTCACCGGCGAGGATGACTCGAAGGGTCAGAGCTATGCATTTGGCCTGCCGGAGTCGATCAAGTCCGGTGATTCGCTTGTCAGCTTCAAGAACAACGGATCCGAGCCCCACGAGATGCAGCTCGCCCGCGTCTCGGGCGACATGACGGTCGAAAAGACGGTGTCCGTCTTCCTGGAGGAGACTGAGCCGCCTGCAGACTTCGAGTACCTCGCGCTGGGTGGTCCGCAGGTGATCATGCCCGGGGAGTCGACCAGCATGCGCATCGACTTGAAGCCGGGGCGATACGTTTTCATCTGCTTCCTGCCGAGCCCGGAAGGAGCGCCCCACGCCGCACTCGGCATGGCCGCTGCGATCGAAGTGAAGTAGCGGCGCCCTCCCCCTACCGCCCCTCCAGCCCCGCGCGGATTTTCGCGAAGGCGGAGCGGGGCTGGGGAGGGGTGCGGCC
>CAYYYI010000181.1:0-4427 GCA_964475735.1 uncultured Anaerolineaceae bacterium | reverse complement strand
GGCCCGGGGCCGGTGGAGATGACCGCCTGGCCCGAAAAGCTCCCCTTCCGCGACGGGGCGTTTGACGCCATCAGCTGCCTCTACTTCATCCGCCGCTTCGACGACGATGTCCTGCGCGCGCTTGGTTCGGAGATTGCCCGCCTGCTTGCCCCGGGCGGCTCCGCGCTCGTGATGGAGATCGCGCCCGTGCGGAGCCGGTGGCTCAACAGGCTTCATTCGTGGCTTGTTGGCCCGGGGTGCGCACAGGTTGACCTGCGCGGCTGGGGCAGGCTGGCCGCCACCTTCAGCGAATGCGGCTTTGACGCCATCGACCTTGTGAACACGGGACCGTTCCTGCTGCCGCCTGTGCCCCGCGTGGGTGTGTTGCTGCGGCGCGCGCCCGCCCGCCCCGGCCTGGAGGACGCGGAATGACCATTGACGCCCCTGCCCACGACGCCGCCTTGGCCCGCACGGGCTGGCGCAAGTTCGCCCCTGGCGGAGTGGCGGGAGGAATGATCGCCGTGGTCATCCTCCTTGCGGTTGTGAGCGGCATTCTTATCGCCTGGCCCGAAGCAAACCAGCTTTCAGAGCCTGTGGACGTGCCCGTTCGCGTCGGCGCCTTGCCGGCCAGCAATGGGCCAGTGGCGGAGATACCGGACCTCGCAACGCTGGCCGGCGTGGCGGATACGGTCGTCCGCGGCATCGCTCGCGACGACGGTACGTTCCGCGTGACGCATGTGGTCGACAACCACATCGGGGCCAGCGTCTCGACAATGACCATCCAGCTTCCGGAGGCCCTTCCCGCCGGGCAGGAGGCCATCCTGTTCCTCTCGTCGGTGTACAGCCCGAATTCGCGCGTCTACAACGCCGACGAACGGCTCTTCGTCCCCGTCAGCGCGCGGCTGGGCGCATGGCCGGTCGCCGATGGGCGCGTCTCCGGGCCGCTCGCCGAGTGGCAGGGCAGCACGGTGGGGGACTTCACGAGCGCCGTCCGGGGAGCGCCGGACCCCCGTGGTGTGGCCGAACGGCTGCTGCGCAAGTACGGCTTTTCGCCTTCGCGCCCGGATCGCCTGAACTACCAGCTCACCGGCGACCAGTGCGCGCCCGGCACCGCCGAAGAGGACGCCACGCACGACATCGGCCTCCACGCTGGCGATGCCACCGGCCCGGGCGTGATCCGGGTGGCCTGGGTCCCCTCGGCAGCCGGGGAGCCGGGACTAGCCGCCTTCGTGCTGGTCTCCGGGAAGAAGGCTGTCGCAGGCTGGCTACAGGCCGAAAGGACGGGCGAGGTATTCTCGCTTCGCGAGCGGCTGGCGGCCGAGAGCGCCGCCCGCTGAGGAAGCCCTATTCGTCGCGCGCCACGGCCGGCGTCACCGCCCGGTAGGGCAGAGGGCGCGGCCGCGGGTCCTCTGCGTCGGGGATGCCGTCGTTGTCGTCGTCGGGGTCTACGTCATCCGTCATCCCGTCGCTGTCGGAGTCGGGGGCGATGAGCATGAGCGCTGCCAGCACCACTCCGTTCGGGCTGAGGGCAGCCGCGACGAGGTGCTGCTGTGGAGGAGGTTCCTCACCGGCTGGCGGCTCCCCGGCGGGCGGCAGGTTGCCCGGCATCTGCCCGTCCCACTCCCAGTTCGCGTAGAACGGCGGCCAGTCGTTCACTGTCCCCTTGAGCCGGTTACCGCTCTCTCCCTTCGCCAGGCTCACCTCGAATTCGAAGAACACATCAAAGAAGCTGTCGGCCGGGAACGCCGCGTTAGGGTTGTTGGGCGTCACCTTCCCGCTCGACTTACGCGCCGGGTCTTCGTGGATGGTCACCGGGTAGGACGTGGTCCCCGCCAGGCTCATGGCGACGATCTCGATGGGAATCACCGGGGGGCCTTCGCCGCCCGCCGGGGGGCCGAGCACAATCGTGCCCTGTCCCGCCACCGGCACAGTCCCGATGGGCAGGCCGTACACGTCGTACAGCTTCACGAGCCCCGCGAACTCGCCCGTGAAGGTGTTGCCGGGGGCAAGGGCCAGCTTTGGGTTCTTCTTCGCCTTCTGCAGCAGCCGCTTCACTTCATCGTAGAAGCCCTTGTCGCCCCCCTTGTCCCAGTCGTCGCCGTCATTGCCGCCCTTGTCATCGTGGTCGGGGAAGGGAAAGGCGCCTTTGTCGTCCGGGTCCTTTTCGGGCATGAGGATGCGCATCACGTACAGCTTCGCATGCACCAGCTCGTGGATGATGGTCTCCAGCATCGAGCCGTCGATCATCCCCATGCGCAACGAGTCTTTGCAGAAGACTTTCACCTTCACCTTCTGGTTGCCGTCGCCATCCGGCTCGGTGATGTAGGTGTAGGCCGTCTTCGAGTTGTATAGGCCCGACGCCTCCTTCTCCAGTTCCGCCTGCTTCTTCTCCGGGTAGAGCGAGTCGACGTCGCCGCTGTACTCCTTCTTGAATTCCTCCTCGTCGACGACGTAGAACTCCACGGCGACCGCCCGCTCGTCAGCGCCGGGCACGCGGGCCTTCACCTGTGCGTCGATGTCATCGATCACCCCCGACTCTCCCGCGAAGACGTTCTTCAACATCTCCTTGAAGGCGGCGTAGTCGCCATCGGGGACCTTTCCCTTGTCGGGACACGGGTTCTTCGCGGGAGACTTGTCGGAGGGCGCAACGACCGCGCCCTGCGCTGCGGCCCGGGGCAGGGCGGCGCCTCCCTGCAGTAACGCGGCGAAGAGGCAGACGAGCAACAAGTACTGGTGAATGCGCATATGACGCCCGTTCTCCGAACAAATGACACCGGATTATAGCCCCCGGACGCAAGGGTTCGTCCCGCTTTTTCAGCCCGGTTCCGGGCCTTTCCCCCGATCGTCCGGTACCATTTCTTCGTGCCTCGCCGCCCGCTCGCAGCCATCCTCACCCTGGGGTGCAAGCTGAACCTCGCCGATAGCGCCGAGGTCGCCCGCGGGCTGCGCGCGGCCGGGTTCGATGTAGCCGGCCGCCTTTGCGAAGCCGACGCCTACATCGTCAACACCTGCTCCGTCACGCACGTGGCCGACAAGAAGTCGCGCCGGCTGGTGCGCTCTGCCCGGCGGATGTCGCCCGCTGCGATCGTGGCCGTGACCGGCTGTTACTCCCAATCTGCCGGCGCCGATGCCGCGGCCACGCTCGGCGCGGACCTGGTGGTGGGCAATTCCCCCGCGGATCGCGCCCGCCTCGTCTCGTTCGTGGCGACCCGTTCCTCTCTCCCCCCTCCTCCGTGCTCCCTCGGTTCGGGGTCCCCGCTGCCGGCGACCCGTTCCTTCGTTCGCGCTCAATCGGGCTGCAACGACGTTTGCTCATTCTGCATCGTGCCCCGCACCCGCGGCCGCGAGCGGTCGCGTCCGGTGGATGAAGTTGTGGCCGAGGTCGCCCTGGCGGTCGAAGCTGGCGCCCGCGAGGTTGTGATCACGGGCACGCAACTGGGGGCCTGGGGCCGCGAGCTGGACCCTCCGCTCGAACCGCGCCACCTCATCGCCGCCATCCTCGAAGGGACCGGCGTGGCCCGGCTGCGCTTCAGTTCGCTGCAACCACAGGACATGACAACCGGGTTGCTCGCGCTCTGGGGGGACCCGCGGCTGATGCCGCACTTCCACCTTGCCCTGCAGTCGGGCAGCGCCGCCGTTCTCGCGCGAATGCGCCGCCGCTACACCCCGCGCGAATTCCTGCTGGCCGTCGCGCGCATCCGGGCTGCCGTGCCGGACGCCGCCATTACCACCGATGTCATCGCCGGGTTCCCGGGCGAAACGGAGGCGGACTTCGCCGACACCCTCGCGCTTTGCCGCGACGCCGGTTTCGCGCGGATGCACTGCTTCCCCTACTCACCGCGATCGCACACGGCCGCGGCCCTGATGCCGGAGCAGGTCCCGGCCGCAGTCCGCCAGGAGCGCGTGCGCCGCCTCATCGGGCTTGGCGAAGAGCTTTCCCTGGCGTTTCGCCGCGGCCTCGAAGGCACGGTTCGCCCGGTGCTGTGGGAGGAGGAGCGCGTCTCGCCGGAAGGCCGCTGGTGGCACGGCCACACCGATAACTACGTCCCCGCCTTCGCGCAAGGGGAGAACCTTCGCAACCGCGTCACTCCCGCGTTGCTGGCAGCGGTGTACCATGACGGCGTCCTGGCAACCCTGACAGGAGGCGAACAGTGAACGTCCTTTCCCGCATCGTGCTTGCCCTCTACAGCCTGCTCTGGATAGCTGCCTGCGCGGGCCTTGGCGTCCTCCTCTGGAACGACGACGAGATGCTCGACCTTGACGCCCGGGGCGTGAACCTGCGCGCCTTCTTCCAGGTTGACGACGCGGATCTCGAGCGGGGAGTGCTAACGGCCATCCTTGCTGTCGCCGGCGTCATTGGGCTGCTCACGCTCCTCCTCGCTTTCCGCCGGCAGGGTGCGAGCCGGGGTGCGCTCCGCATGCGCCAGCAGGACGGCGGCGTCGTCGAG
>CAYYYI010000180.1:0-4460 GCA_964475735.1 uncultured Anaerolineaceae bacterium | reverse complement strand
ACAGCGGGCAGTTCTTCGAGGCGCGTTTGGGCCGGGCTCGGGCTGAACGTGGCAGCGAAGCTGGGAGCCGGCGTTGCCTCGTCCCCGGTGGGTGCGTCGTGGCCATCGCAGGACAGCGCAACCATTCCGGCGAGAGCACACGCCAGCAACAGCATGGAGCGCCCCTTCGCCCACGCCGCCACCCGTGGACGGGCGCGCTCCAGGCCTATGGCTATCCCCAGCCCGGCGAACGACACCGCTCCCCCGATCACCGCATCCAAAATGAAGTGGTTCCCGGTCATCACCACGGCGAAGAACATCGCCACCGGCCAGGCGACACCGAACACCCAGAGGATCGGCCGCTTCCCCACCCACGCCACCGCCAGCCCCAGCAGCATCGACCACCCGAAATGGAGGCTTGGCACCGCCGCGAAGGGGTTCACGAGCCCCTTCGTCTCCTGGGCGTTGTAGCCCACCCGGTCGAACATTGCCATGGTGTCGATGAAGCCCGCGAACGGGATGAGCCGCGGCGGCGCGACCGGGTAGAGCCAGTAAACCATCACCGCAATCGCCCCCGAGGCCAGGAAGGCGTTTCGCACGAGCGTGTAGGTGTGCCGGCGCCACACGTAGAGCCACACCGCAAAGACGATGATTAGCGGCATGTGGCCCCAGAAGTAAACCCAGTTCATCACCTTGATGAGCCAGTAGCTGTCGAGGATCCAGGACTGCATCTCCAATTCCCAATAGATCCCCAGCTGCTGCTCAAGCTCGATGAGGCGGATGCCCCGCACCATCGCCTCCCCGGCTCGGCCCACCACCGATCCGCGAATCACGAAGTAGATCAGGAACGACACCACCACCACCACCACCTCGTGCAACCCGATCCGCCCGGTCACGCGCCACAGCTGCGCCGCCCGCTCCCGCGCGGGTAATGTCCGTACCGCCCTCAGCCCTTCGCCGGTCATGCCTCTTCCGATTTTGCCCCCGCCTTCGCCGGGCCGCTACACTCACTTCCGCGACCGTTAACGTTCAGCCATCACCGCGGAGGCGCCCACCTTGGAATTTCGAGTCGAATCCGGCGACATCACGTCTTCAACCGCCGACGCCATCGTCGTCAACCTCTTCGAAGGCGTGACCTCGCCCGGCGGCGCCACAGGAGCCGTCGACCGCGCGCTCGACGGTGCGATCTCTCGCCTCATCGCCCAGGGCGATATCCGCGGCAAGAGCGGCGAGCTAACCCTCATCCACACTCTCGGGAAGATCCCCGCGCCCCGCGTCATCGTGGCCGGCCTCGGCAAGCAGCAGGACTTCGACCTCGATGCAATCCGCAACCTCTCGGCGAACGTGGTCCGTTTCCTCCGCCGGCCGGGGGTGAAGACGGTGGCCACGATCGCCCACGGGGCGGGCGTCGCCGGGCTTCCGGGCGCCGCCTGCGCACAGGCCATCGCCGAAGGGGCGCTCCTCGGCTCCTACCGCTTCACCCGCTACAAGTCCTCGAGGGACGACGAGAACGGTGAGGTCGAGGCCGTCGTTCTCGTCGAACACGACCGCACGAAGGCCGCGGAGATGACGCCCGCCGCCGCCCGGGGCATTGTCATGGCCCGGGCCACTAACCTCCAGCGCGACCTCGCAAACGAGCCTTCGAACCACCTCACTCCCACCGTCCTCGCCGAACGCGCCCGCCAGGTGGCCGAAGCCGCAGGCCTCGAGTTCGAGGTGTTCGAGCGCGCCGATATGGAGCGTAAGGGGATGGGCTCGATCCTCTCCGTGGCGAAGGGCAGCGCCCAGCCGCCGAAGCTCCTGCGCCTCTCCTACCGCGGCCGCGCCGGCGAAGGGTACGACCTCGCGCTCGTGGGCAAGGGCATCACCTTCGATACGGGCGGCATCAGCATCAAGCCCGCCGCCAACATGGATGCCATGAAGGCCGACATGACCGGCGCCGCCGCGGTCATCGCTGCCATGGAAGGAATCGCAGCCCTCAAGCCTGCCATCAACGTCGTTGGCGTGGCCCCCTGCACCGAAAACATGCCCGGCGGCAACGCCACCAAGCCCGGCGACGTGGTCACCGCCATGAATGGCAAGACGATCGAGATCCTCAACACCGACGCCGAGGGACGCCTCGTGTTGGCCGACGCGCTCTGCTGGGCGCGCGAGTTGGGCGCGCAGCGCCTGGTGGATATCGCCACCCTCACGGGCGCCGTCACGACCGCCCTCGGCGACGTCTGCTACGGCATCATGACCAACAACGAAGAGTTGGCGGCAAAGGTCGAGTCGGCCGCCGCCGCCGCCGGCGAAAAGACCTGGCGCCTGCCCATGTTCAAGGAGTACGACGAGCTCGTGAAGAGCGACGTCGCCGACATCAAGAACACGGGCACAGGCAACCGCGGCGCCGGCACCATCGTGGGCGCGAAGTTCCTCGAGCACTTCGTCGCCGACACCCCCTGGGTGCACATGGACATCGCCGGCGTCGACATCGGCGACAAGGACCGCGGCTGGTCGGCCAAGGGCGCGACGGGCTACGGCGTCCGCTCGCTCATCAACCTGGCGCTTCAGCTCGCGGAGTAGCAGGGGCGCGTTCGGCGCCTATCTCGAGCACCAGCGCCTCGACCGTGCCGTCAACGGAAGTGCGGCAGGGATAGCCCGTCTCCTTCAGCAGCGAGATCATGCGCCGGTTCTCCACCAGCACCTCTGCCCGGAACTCCCTGATGCCGTTCCGGCGCGCAATGGCCACCAGCCGGTCGAACAGTTCCGGGCCGAGCCCCTGCCCCTGGAGCTGGTCCTCCACCACAAAGGCTATCTCCGCCGCTTCGGGGGTCACTCGCTCGTAGCGGCCCACCGCGCGCAGGTCGCCCCGCTCCGGATCGCAAGCCACCAGCGCGGCGCGGTCCACGAAGTCGACCGTCGCCAGCCGCTGCGCGAAGGAAGGGCTCAGCCGCGCCAGCCTCACGAAGAAGCGCAGCCGCTGTGTCTCCGCAGAGAGCCGCCGGTGCAGCTCAATCAGCCGTGTCCAGTCGTCCGGCCGGATCCCGCGGACGAGCAGTTCACGCCCGTCGCGCAGCCTGAAGATCGTCTCGCCGCCGTCCGGTTCATCGCCGTTCATGCGCTCATTCTCGCCCATCCGCTGCTGAGCGACGCTACTGCCGTCCCGCTTTCGGTACCGTCACAGCTTCCGTCCAAAGTAATCGAGGATGACCTCGAACCGGTCCCGGCGATGTGAGGGCCGGCCCGCGCGCGACATCTCGTGGTTCTCATCGGGGAAGCGCACGAACTCCACGTCCTTGCGACGCTGCTTGAGCACCACCCAGAGCTGTTCGGCCTGGGAAACGGGGCAGCGCAGGTCGTCTTCGGAATGGAGGATCAAGACGGGAGTCTCGATGTTCTTCGCGTATGTCAGCGGAGACTGGCGCAGCACCGCCTCCAGGTCCTCCTGGATGGTGGCGTTCTCGCCCAGGTAGTTCTTGTTGAAGTGCGAGCCGATGTCGCTCGCGCCCTGCATTGAATACCAGTCGTTCACGGCGCGCTCGCTGCAGGCGGCCTTGAAGCGGTTGGTATGCCCGATGGCCCACGTGGTCATGAAGCCGCCGTAGCTCCCACCCATGACGCCAAGGCGTGATTGATCGGCCCAGGGCATGCGGGCGAGGGCAGCCTCGAAGGCGGCCATCACATCGCCGTAGTCGGGCCCGCCCATGTCGCCGACCAGCGCCCGGGCGAACGCTGTGTCCTGTCCGGAGCTGCCGCGTGGGTTGCAGAAAACCACGCCGTAGCCTGCACCCGAATACACCTGGAACTCGTCGAAAAAGGTCTCGCCGTACTGCCCGAAGGGCCCGCCGTGCACGTTGAGCAGCACCGGGTACTGCTTCCCCGCTTCGAAGTTGCCCGGCTTCATGAACCAGCAATCGACCTCCACCCCCTCCGCCGTGGACACGGCAAAGCGCTCCGCTTCCGCGAGCTGCATCTCCTGAAGCCATTTCGCGTTCATGCTCGTAAGCTGGCGCTCGCTGCCGGATTCGATGTCCAGCAGAAAGACCTCGGCGGGCTGCTTCACCGTTGATGAAACGAAGGCCGCGGTGCGCCCATCCGCCGCCACGGAATACCACGACGCAGTCCTGCGGCCAGCGTTGATCCAGCGGGTGGGCTCGCCCCATTTCGCGACGACAGGCGAGACCGAGCCGCGGTCCTGTGCAAGGCTGAGGACGCGGCCGCCCGGCAGCCACGCTGGCTGAGCCACCGCCCCCGGCAGGGCGCCCGCGCCGGTCGCGCGGTCGAATTCGGGGTCGAGCGGGCGCAGGCCGCCGCCCCCGGACTCCGCCAGCCGCAGGCGTGGGTTCGAAGGCCACACCGGCGTGAAGATGTGAGCGATCGTGGCCCCATCCGGCGACCAGGAGGGCGCCCCGCAGCCGCCCTCTGTCACCGTGATCAACCGGGACTCGCCGCCCTCCACGGGCACAGCCCAGATGTCCGACGTGTTGTCGAAGTCCGCT
>CAYYYI010000179.1:0-4543 GCA_964475735.1 uncultured Anaerolineaceae bacterium | reverse complement strand
CAGCCGCGCATGCTCGATGAGCTCTGCGCCGCGGGCGAGTTCGCCTGGGCCGGGCGCGGCCCGTTGGGCAGGGACGACGGCCGCATCGCATTCTACCGGCGAGAGCGCCTGCCCGCCCTCGCCCCTGCTTCCCCGGCTGACGCTCCCGCGGGCGAGGTCCATGAGGCAATTTTGAGCGCGCTGGGCGAAAGGGGCGCTCTTTTCTTCACCGACCTCGTCGCGGCTGCGCGTGCACCCTTGCGCGAAGTTCTCGATGCCCTCTGGGATCTCGTCTGGGCCGGGCTTGTCACCAACGACACGTTCGCGCCCGTCCGCGCCCTTGCCTGGCCGCGCAGGGGCGGCACCCAGCCACTGCGCGGCCGGGGGTCGTTGCTCCCACCGGAAGCCGCCGGCCGTTGGTCCCTCGCCACCCACCCCGGCGACGCGCACAACCCCACGGAACGCGCCCATGCACTCGTGACTGCCCTTCTTGAACGCTACGGCGTGGTCACGCGCGAGTGCGCGGCGACGGAAGGCCTGGCGGGCGGCTTCTCCGCCATCTACCCGGTGCTCAAGGCCATGGAAGAAAGCGGCCGCGTTCGCCGCGGCTACTTCATCGAAGGACTCGGCGGGGCCCAGTTCGCGCTCCCCGGGGCAGTGGACCGGCTTCGCGCCTGCCGCGACGCGCCATCCGAGGCGACTGCCCTCGCGCTCGCCGCCACGGATCCCGCAAACCCATACGGCGCAGCCCTGCCCTGGCCCGGGCGTGAGTCAACCGGCCGCAGCGGGCCCCAGCGCGCTGCGGGGGCGTTCGTTGTGCTGGTGTCAGGAGAGCCGGTTCTCTACCTGGAGCGGAGCGGCCGCGGACTGGTCACATTCCCCGCCGCTGAAGACCGCGACCGGCTCGCCGCGGCGCTGAGCGTGCTGCTCGAAGGGCCCGGCCTCACCCGCGGACGCTCAATCACCATCGAGCGCATCGACACCGAGCCTGCGGCTACGTCCCCGCTGGCTGGTGTGCTGCTCGATGCCGGGTTCGTTCCCGGCTACCGGGGACTCGTGTATCGTCCCGGACGCACGGAGGCGGCTTCCCGTGCCCGAGGGCGATAGCGTCTACCGGTTCGCCGCTCTCCTGAGGGGCGCGCTGGAGGGGAAACCCGTTCTGGCCGCCCGCAGCCACGGCCCGGGCCCGGTCCCGGACGTCGAGCGCATCGTCGGCGCGACCTGTACCGGGGTCCACTCCCGCGGCAAGAACCTGCTCATCAGCTTCGACAACGGCCTGGCCCTGCGCGGGCACCTGCGCATGTACGGCGCGTGGCATGTGTACGCCCCCGGCGAGCCATGGCGGCTGCCCGAGCGCGCCATGCGCCTGGTAATCAAAGTGCCGGGGGCAGTTGTGGTGAACTTTAATGCCCCCGAAATTGAGCTGATTGAGAAGCGCGCGCTTCCTCTTCACCGGCCGCTCGCGGGCCTCGGCCCAGACCTCCTGGACGACGCCTTCGACGCGGAAGAGGCCGTGCGCCGCCTTCGCGACCCCTCCCGCGCGGATCTCACCATTGGCGACGCCATCATGGACCAGCGAGCTATGGCGGGCGTGGGCAATATCTGGAAGCACGAAACGCTCTTCCGCTGCCGCGTCAACCCCTGGCGACGCGTGCGTGACCTCGATGACGTCACGCTCATGGCACTCGTGCTCAAGGCGCAGGAACTGCTGCGGGCGAGCGTTGGAAAGGGCGCCGACGGGATTCCGGTGCCCCGGCCCACGATGTACGTCTATGGCCGCACGGGAATGCCCTGCCGCCGCTGCAACACGCGGCTACGAAGCGCGCCGCAAGGGCTCGACGTCCGCCGCACAGCCTGGTGCCCGAAGTGCCAGCCCGGGGAGCCCGCGTAGGAGCAGGGCGATCAGGCCTTCTCGGCGAAGAGGTCCGCCATGGCCTGCGCTAACCCGGCGTCGCCGCTCTGGCGCAGCCGCTCGGTCGGGCGGTGAAGAAGCTGGTTCAAAAGCGAGCGCGTGAGCGTTTCGGCCGTGTCCTGCGAGATCTCCGGGTGCAGGCGCCGGATTCTCTCCAATTCGAGATGGCGGATGCGCTCCGCCTCGATTCGCAGAGACGTTACGGCAGCGCCTGTCGCGGCGAAGCGCTCCAGCCTCTGCTCGACCAGCGCACGGGCGCGAACCTGCAACTCGCCGCGGCGACGTGTTGCGTGCGGGCGTTCGCACTGCTCGTCCGCCAGCAGGTCCGCGAGCATCAGCGAGCGGACGGCAGGCACGCCTGAGAAGTTGCGCGGCGTGCCGAAGTCGAGCAGCAGGCGCCGAACTGGCGGCAACGAGTCTACGTGCAGCTCCGGCGCGTTCGAGCCCAGACAGCCAACGATCACGTCGGCCGGCCCCATGGCGGCAATCTCCGCAAGAGGCGCGAATGTCGCGCCGGGCGGGAGACTGGACGGCCGGGAGCGCCCGGCAACCACGATCTCGTCGAAGCCAAGCTCCCGGGCGCGCTCAGCTACGAGGCGGCCCATCTGGCCAGGGCCAAGGATCAGTACTCGTCCCGCGGCGGGAACGCCGCCGAGGCGGAGCCCCCGATCGAGCAGGTGTCCGGCGTGGCTGGCGAAGCGGGTTTCGCGGCGAAGGTCGCGGGCGGCCGCGATGGCGACGTCGCCCAGCCCGCGGATAGGTGGCGGCGCGGCCGCCATGGCTGTCCTCACCTGCCCGAGGATCTCCCGTTCGCCCAGTACCACGGAATGCAGCCCGGCCGCTACCTCGGCCACGTGAACCAGCGCGTCCACGCCGCTCAGGCGCTCGGGCGCAGGACAGTCGCAGGGCGCCAGGCCATACGCTTCAAGCCTCTGGCAGCTTTCCACTACCGCCGAACCGGCGTGCCCCCCGGCCACCGCCGCAATCTCAGCGACGCGCGGGCGCGGCAGCGAAACCGTGCTCCAGCAGCACGCACGCAAGGACTGAACCGGGAGTGTGGCGGTAAAGACCATAAAGTTGATTCATTTTGTCACGTTATTCTAGCGATGGGAAGCCGGGCACGGGTTACCCGCCAGATGCCCGGGCCGCCGGGACCGGCCGCTCGCTGGTGCGATACTGCTTCCGCCCCTCTTCCAACAGGTCGCCGCCCCGGCAGTCGTTCACCACGATTGCGGGGAAGCCATCCACCTCGAGCCGCCGGATGGCCTCGGTGCCCAGGTCTTCAAATGCGATGACTTCCGCCTTCTTGATGTGGCGATTCAACAGCGCGCCCGTGCCGCCAACCGCGATGAAATACACCGCATGGTGCTTCACGATCGCCTCGCGCACGGCCGGGCCCCGGCCGCCCTTGCCGATGATCCCCTTCAGCCCCAGTTCGAGCATCCGGGGCGAGTACGGATCGAGCCGCATGGCCGTCGTTGGGCCCGCCGAGCCGATGACCATTCCCGGGCGCGGCGGGGTCGGCCCCACGTAGTAGACGATCTGCCCGCGAAGGTCGAGCGGGAGCGCCTCTCCGCGGTCCGCCATCTCGATCAGCCGCTTGTGGGCGGCGTCGCGGGCCGTGTAGATCACGCCGTTGATGCTCACATGATCGCCCGGCCTCAGCCGCTCGATGACGTCATCGGTAAGTGGTGTTGTGATCGCGATTGTGTCGCTCACGGGGTGCCCTCCGGGTCTTGGACGTGGGGTGGCGCCAGTTCCTTGCTCATCACAACGAAATGGCAGGGGATCTTCGAGGTAACGGGAAACGGCTCGGTACGGGTCTGAAGGTAGCCCAGCCGTTCGTACCAGGACGGCAGTTCCTCGCGCAGGTTCACGACGAGGATGTCGATCACTCTGCAGCCGCGGGCGGCACAGTACTCCTCCGCGCGTGCGACCAGCTCGCGCCCGAGACCGTTTGCCTGCACATCCGGGTGCACCGAGAGCATGCCAAAGTACCCCCGCGGACCCTCCTTGATCGCGACGTAGACGCAGCCCAGGAGCCGCCCTTGCTCATCCTCGGCGAGAAGGAACATGTCTTTCGCGAGCATCGCCCCGATCTCCGCGGTGTTGGTGCGGTCCCCGTCGATGAAGAAGTCCTCAACCCGGTAGGCGAGGTTCACGAGTTCGGCGATCGCTGCTGCATCCGCGAGCGCCGCCGCTCGCACCTGCGTTGCTGTCTTGGACGCTTCCACGGAGCCGCCTACAGCGCCATCTGCCGTGTGCGTGCGCTGTGGCACTGCATGCTCACGGCCACGGGCAGAGAAGTTATGTGCGTGGGGTGGGTCTCGACGAACACGTCCAGCGCGGTCGTGGTCCCGCCGACCGCCTGCGGCCCCAGCCCGAGGGCGTTCACCGCCCCGAGAAGCTCGTCCTCCAGGTCTGCCACTTCCGGGTCCGGGTTGCGCGAGCCTACTTTCCGGAACAGTGAGTGCTTGGCGATGGTCATCGCCTTTTCGGCCGTGCCCCCAATACCCACGCCGATGATGAGCGGCGGGCACGGGTTGCCACCCGCGATATCAACCGTCTCGCAAACGAAGTCGATGACCGCCTTCTTCCCCATGCCGGGGAGGAAGTTCTGGTAGCGCGACATGTTCTCGCAGCCGCCGCCCT
>CAYYYI010000178.1:0-4580 GCA_964475735.1 uncultured Anaerolineaceae bacterium | reverse complement strand
CCGAACCGGCTCGTGATCGTGGTCGAAGAGGCGCACAAGTTCGTTGACCGCTCGCTGGCGGGCCAGTCGATCTTCGGGCAGATTGCCCGCGAACTGCGCAAGTACAACGTCACTCTGCTCGTTATCGACCAGCGGCCCAGCCAGATCGACAGCGAGGTGCTATCGCAGATAGGCACGAAGTTCTGCTTCCAGCTCGACAGCGATGCCGATGTGGAGGCGCTCGTCGGGGGAGTGGTAGGCCGGACCGGCCTGCGGCAGGTGATCGCGTCGCTCGAAAGCCGGCAGCAGGCACTGGTGTTCGGGCACGCCCTGCCCATGCCTGTGATGGTGCGGCCGCCCGACCTGCCGGCCACGCGTACGCCGGGTGCCTCGCTCCGCGACCGCATGCAGGGCGCTCGCCCACCGGGCGAGCCTACGCCCGCCGGGCTCTTCGGGTAGCCCCCGGGTCTACGCCGGCTCCGGCTCGGGCTCTTCCTTGCGCCCGATGAGCTTTCGGAAGAACTTGCCCACGTCATCGTTCTCCCAGGCCACCAGGAACTGGCTCGCGATGCCGATGCTCGAGTAGGTGCCGCTAACGATGCCGATGAGCAACACCAGCAAGAAGTTCCGAATCGTGACGCCGCCGATTAGCAGCATGGCGACGACAGTGAGCACCACTACGAACGACGTGTTGATGGAGCGGGCGAGCGTCTCCGTCAGGCTGGCGTTCACCGCTTCGGTGAAGGGGATGAACGGGTCGTTGGTCACCTTCTCACGGATGCGGTCGAAGACCACGATCGTGTCATGCACGGAGAAGCCGATGACCGTGAGCAGCGCGGTGATGAAGCCGGTGTCGACCTGCGTTCCAAACCACTTCCCCAGCAACGAGAAGATCCCAAGCACGATGGCGGCGTCGTGGACGAGGGCGATGACGGCGGCCGTGCCGAATAGCCACGGCTTGTGCAGGCGCCGGAACGCCAGCGAGATGTAGACGAGGATTGCGAGCGAAGCAGCGATCACGGCGATCGTCGCGTTCCGGGCGATCTCGGTCGATACCGTGCTTGAGACGGTGGCGAAGTCCTTGCGCGTGATTGGCCCGAACTTCTCCGCAAGGGCAGCCTGGATCTGGTCGATCTCGCCGGAAGGCACGGGCCCTTCGGCTGAACCCAGGCTGGGCGCGCCTTCAAGCACCGTCGTGCGGAAGAGGAACTCATTGGTCCCGGCTCCCTGGATGCGCGCCTCGCCGTGGCCGAGTTCGGCCATCGCGCTGCGCAGGTCCTCCTGCTTGACCGTGTTTTCAAAGGCAAACGTGAACGACGAGCCCGAAGTGAACTCGATGCCCGCCTCCATGTGGGGGGGGATGGCGAGGATTACTGCGGCCACTACGAACAGGACCAGTGAAGAGCTGAGATACCACCAGCGCTTCCCGGCGAAGTCGAGCATCTCTAACCCTCCTGGACCTTGGCGGGGGCGCGGCCGCCCGCAGCGGTCTTCGTTTCCTCGGCGTTGAAGAGCCAGTGGTTACGGGCCAGCGGCGTGCCCACGACCATCTTCAGGAAGGTGCGTGTCACCGTGATGGCGGAGAACATGCTCACGCCCACGCCAATGGCCAGCGTGAGGGCGAAGCCCTTCACCAGCGCCGCGCCAAACTGGTCGCCGAACCAGTAGAGGATGAGGCAGGTGATGAACGTCGAGACGTTCGAGTCGCGGATGGACGTCCAGGCGCGGCGGAAGCCAATGTCGATCGCCGAATTGAGCGTGCGGCCGCGCCGTAACTCCTCTTTCATGCGCTCGAAGATGAGGATGTTGGCGTCGACCGCCATGCCAACGGAAAGGACAAAGGCCGCGATGCCTGAAAGCGTGAGCGTGACCGGCCACAGCTTGAATACGGCCAACGTGAGCGACGTGTAGACGCCCAGCGCAATCGCCGCCAGCAGGCCCGGGAGGCGGTAGTACAGAATCATGAACAGCGCCACCGCCAGCAGGCCGACTTCGCCGGCGTGGACCGAGTCGCGCACCGAATCCTCACCGAGGGTGGCGCTCACTTCGCTCGACTGAATCGTTTTCAAGGGGATGGGCAGGGCGCCAGCGTTCAACTGCTTTGAGAGGTTGCGCGATTCCGTGAACGATGGCTGGCCGGTGATCTGCCCCTGGTCAGAAATCACGCTCTGGACGACAGCGCTGGAGATCTCCTGGTCGTCGAGGTAGATCAGAAGGAGCCGCCGCGGGTCGTCTTCCGGGTAGCGCACGGCCTGCGTGGTAATCTGCTCCATCAGCTTTGCGCCGGTGCTGGTTGTCTCGAAGTTCACAGCGTAGGTGGTGGCGAGGCGCGAAGGGTATGTGTTGCTCTTCAGGTACTGCCCGCTCATGGTGAGGGTCTGGCCATCGACCACTCCTGTGGCCGGGACGACCTCGCCGAGGTCGTTGACGACCCGGAACTCCAGCTGGGCGGTCTTGCCGATGAGGTTCTGGGCGTCGGTCAGGGACATGCCGGGAACCTGGACGGTGAGGCGGTTGCCGCTGGCGGACTGCACTTCGGCCTCGGAAACGCCGAACTCGTTTACGCGGCGTTCGAGCACCTCACGGGCCACCTCGAGCGCCTCATCGAGGTCTCCCTCGTAGTTCGCCGGGGGGTCGGCCTCGAGCACGAGGTAAGAGCCGCCCCGCAGGTCGAGCCCAAGGCGCATGGTCTCGCGCTCCCAGCCGCCAATCTTGATGCCGCGGCCCGACGGCCAGAAGTCGCCCGGGAGGTACCGTTCCGGCTGGCTTGGCCAGACCGCAATGGTGGCGGCGATTGTCAGGACGACAACGGAGAGGAAAAGGGCGACGGTTGAAGAGCTACGCACGGGGCTCGGGGGCCTCCTGGCTGGATGGGTCGTTACGTTCCGGCAAGGGCTCGGGTTCGAGCGTGGTCAGGCGGCGCGCAATCGAGTCAGTGAGGGCGCGCACGCGAACACCGGGCGCGATTTCGAGGAGTATCTCCGTGGGGCCGTCGGGTGGGGTCACTACGTCTTTCACTTCGCCGATGATTCCGCCTGTGGTCACAACTTCGTCGCCAATGCGCATTTCGCGAACGGCCTTGCGCTGGGCCTTCTGGTTCTTGAGGACGGGCTGCAAGAGGATGAAGTAGAAGGCCGCCACCGCGAGGACGGTGTAGAAGATAACGCTCCACATGACGGCCATTTGGAGACTCTCCCGCCTGTCACTCCGGGCGGGGCCCGGGCTGGCCGGCTCCGGCCTGCAGGCTTGCCAGGGCAATGTGCGCCAGTTGCAGCGCCTCCTCCCGTCCCGAAACGAGGCCTTCGGCCTGTGCCCGGCGAACCGATGTTAGGACGGCCCCCAGCAAGCGTCCACTTTCGAGGCCGAGTTCAGCCTGCAGGTCGTCGCCGGTGACGAGCGGCGGTTCGCCTTCGCCCGCGACTGCCCACGACCGTGCCAGGATGTAGTTGATGAAGCCGCAGTGGCGGCGGTAGTTCTCGCGCGTGTACCCGGGCCCTCGCGTCGCCATGCCATCGGCCAGGTTCACCAGCAGCAGCGGGAGCACGTGCCCTTCCACGTCGCTTACGAAACGGCGGACGGCGCGGTCGGATGGCGGCCAGGCCTTCACCAGCTCACCGGGCCGAAGGTGGTAGCGAATGAGAGCGGCGACAAGGCGCGTGGATTCAGCGCCGAATCCGAGCGCGGGGAGGCGCTCGGTCATCAGCTCGCTGCCCCTTGGGCCGTGGCGTGGGAAGCGCAGGCGGCCGTCCTCGTCGCGCACCGCACTATGGGGCTTGGCGACGTCGTGGAGAAGGCACGCAAGCCGGATGAGCGCAGCAAGAGGCGTCCCTTCGATCTCGCGGTCGAGGGAGGCGTTGATGTCCACCCATCCCAGGTGCCGGATGAGCTCCTCCCTGTCGTCGCCGTCGCTGAGGACGGCGTCGATGGCGGCCACGGCGGCAAGGTTGTGGTCGAGGACATCGTAGAAGTGGCGCTCGGGCTGAACGAAGCCGCGCCCCGCTTCAAGTTCGGGAATGATCGCCGTCAGCTCGCCCGCGCGGTCGAGGTCCCGGAGCGCCGCCGCTGCGGCGGGCCCTGTCAGGGCATCAAGGAGGGCGCGCGGAGGCTGCATCGTTCAAGTGTAGGTGATGGCGCGCCGCTACACCGCGGCAGCAGAAAGGCCCGCGCGCGCGGGCCCTGGCGATTGTGGCAGCGCAATTGCCGCGTGCTCAGGCGCGAGGATGGGCGCTGTCGTACTGCTGGCGCTTCTGCTGGTCAGTGATGTGGGTGTAGATCTGAGTGGTCGAGATGGAGGCGTGGCCGAGCGCGTCCTGGACGTTGCGCAGCGGCATACCGCCCGAAAGCATGTGCGTGGCGTAGGTGTGACGCAGGGTGTGCGGCGTGATCGCTTTGTCCAGGCAGGCTTCGCGCGCATAGTTCTTCAGGATTAGCCAGAAGCCCTGGCGGGTAAGACGTTCGCCCCGGCGGTTCACGAACAGCGCCGATTCCCTCCTGCTTCGCACGAGCCTGGGGCGGATGTGGAAGATGTACTGGCGAAGCTCGTCGACCGGGCGCTGGTGCAGCGGAAGGACGCGTTCGCGATCGCCCTTGCCCACGCAGCG
>CAYYYI010000177.1:0-4637 GCA_964475735.1 uncultured Anaerolineaceae bacterium | reverse complement strand
TGTCATGCCCCATTCCCACATAACCGCCCCCGGGCGTAAATGATCTGTTAGCTTCCGGCGCCGGAGCACATAACTACGTTGAACCCCGCCGCCGGGGGGACTACGTTACGCCGCACGCCGCCGACGCTCTGGTGGCCCAACCACCCGGCAACCGCCACCACCGGCGACGCCGATCAGCCCGAAGCCCGGTCGCAAGAACCGCCACTACCCTGTGGGAGGAAGGAGTTTGCCTCGCGCATGTTGAGCCGCAAGAACGACGCGCGCGAACTCGCCTTCGCCTGGCAGGCGGTCCTCGGCCGGCTCCAGCTGGAAGTTACCCGCCACAACTTCGAGACCTGGCTGCGCGGCACCCGCGCCCTGCGCATCGAACACGAAACCATCGTCGTGCAGGCCCGCCGCCCCGGTGACTGCGAGTGGCTCAACGAGCGCCTCTCGCTTGTGGTCCGCCGCGCCATCTTCGAAGCCGTGGGCGAAGACTTGAACGTCCTCTTTGTCTCCGCTCGAAGCGAGGACCTCGCCTCGCAGTTCGCCCCCCCGGATGCCGCCGGACAGAACCGCGCGCGCTCGATCGTGGGGAGCATCAACTGCGCCTTCACCTTCGAACGCTACCTCGCCGCCGAAGGCAACCGGCTGGCGCTGCGGTGCTGCACCGCGCTTGTCGACGAGGGCGAGGTGCCGATCAGCCCGATCACCGTCTTCGGCCCCCCGGGCATGGGCAAGACCCACCTCCTCCACGCGCTCGCGGGGCGCGCCGCCAGCGCCGGGCAGGGCGTTGTCTGCCTTAGCGCCGAGGAGTTCACGAACCGGTTCATGTCGGCGGTTCGCAACAGCACGCTGCACGACTTCCAGTCGGCGGTGCGCAGCGCCGGCCTCTTCGTCATCGATGACCTTCAGTACATGGCCGGCAAGAAGGGCACCCTCGAAGAACTCGTCCACACCATCGAGGCCATCACGACCGCGGGCGGCCACGTGGCCATCGCCAGCGAATGCCACCCCTACGATCTGGACCTACCCGACCGCCTCGCCTCGCGCCTCACCGGCGGGATCATCACCCGCATTGAGCCGTTCATGGGCGAAGAGCGGCGCGCCTTCGTCGAAGCCCGGGCGTGCGACCTGCGGGCTGCGCTCCCCGCGTGGGCCATCGACCGCATCGCCAACGCCGAAGTGCTCTCCGTGCGTGTCCTGCAGGGCGCGGTCAACGCCGCTGTGACCCTGCAGAAGGCGGGACAACTCGAACTGCGCCGCCTCGACGCTGCCCTCACCAGCATCTTCGTGGCCGAAGCCGCCCCGGCAGCGGGCAGCGACGACGACCTCCTCGCCGCCATCGCCCGTCACTACGCCGTGAAGGCCGAGGACGTGAGAGGACGCGCCAGTGGCGCCACTGAGCGCGAGGCCCGCGCAGTGGCCGTTGCTGCGCTAAACCAGCGCGGGCGCAGCCTCCGGCAGATTGGCGCCCTCCTCGACGGCCGCAATGCCTCCACCATCAAAGACCTCGCCGGCAAGGGCGTAGCGCTCCTGGAGTCCTGCCCCGAGCTGCGCTCACGCCTGGCGGGTTAGGGGGTTCGCGCCAGCGCTACGGCCGCCCGCACACCCGCGGGGCCGAACCCGGAGATGACCCCGCGGCAGGCCGCACTCAGTGGGCTGAACGTCGCCCCGTCCCAGCGCTCGCTTCGCACCTCGATAACCGGGCGGTCACACGTCCGCACGGCTTCGGCCGCCTGCTCCAGGCCGTCTGCTGAAAGGCCGTCGCTCACGAGCACCGCCGCCGCAAAGTCTCGCGCGAGCGCGTTCGCCAGGCCATCCGCGCTGGCGTAGGCCACGACCTCGACCCCGGCCGGCAGTTCGCCAGGCGGAGACCCCTCCGGGAACAGCACCAGGACGGTCATACGCGGAGTCTAGACTGCCCGCGAATGCGCGGCGAGAGGCGGGCGGTATGCTAGCATATGGCATATGAACGCCCATCGGACCACCCTGCTGGTCGACAAGGAGATCTACGAGCGCTACCGGCTTCGCGCCCGCCGCCGCGGCACGACAGTCAGTGAGGAGCTTCGCCGCGCCCTCGAAAAGGACGTCGAAGAAGAGAACCCCAACCAGTCACTTCTCAACCTCGCCCGCGAACTGCAGGAGATTGCCGCGGCATCCGAGCCCCCGCCGGGGAGACCATGGCCCCCGGTGGACTCGGACGAGGCAAAGGACCAAATGGCCCGTGACCTCTATCGCGACGCCACAAACCGCGAGCCCGACTGGTGATCCTGGTCGACACAGCCCCCCTGTTGGCACTATTCGACCCCAGGGACCCGGCGCATCGCACTGTCCTGCCGCATTTCGAGCGTGCGCGGCAGGATAGATTGGCCATCCCTTCGCCAGTCGTTCCGGAGCTGGCTTACTTCCTTCCTCGCAGGATTGGCGTGCAGGCCGAAGTTCGATTCCTGCGCAGCATCGGCCAGGGAGAGCTGCCTGTGGTCGACCCACTCCTCGTTGACTACGAGCGCGCGGCCTGGTTCGTCGAAAAGTACGCCGATTTCCCGCTCGGCACCGTCGACGCCCTCATCGCCGCGATGGCCGAACGCATGAAAGTCACCACCCTCTTCACCCTGGACCAGCGCCACTTCGCCGCTATCCAGCCCGCCCACTGCGAGCGCTTCACGCTCGTCCCCTGACCGCCCGCTACAGCTCCAGCGCCTCCCGCAGCTCCGCCAGGTGGGCGATGACCCGGTCGGGAAGGGTGGGGATGTCTTCCCGCGGGGCCAGGCGCTCGCGGTGTATCCAGATTGCGTGCAGCCCGGCTGCCTTCGCGCCGCCCACATCGGCGTAGAGGTTGTCGCCCACCATCCAGGCCGCGGGCGCTTCCACCCGCACTTCGGAGAGGGCGTACTCGAACACCTCCCGCGATGGCTTCCCTTTCCCGAACTCCCCTTCGATGACGATCGCGTCCATGTGCCGCGCCACATCAAACCGCGCGATCTTGTCGCGTTGCAGTTCGCGCGGGCCGTTCGTGAGCAGCGCCGTCTTCAGGCCAGCCTCGCGAACGGCTTCGAGCGTCTCGAAGGCGTCGTCGAAGGGCCGCAGGTGCGCCCGGTGCTCGGCCCCGTAGGCCAGCGATAGCGGCTCCGCCTGCGTGGCGTCGAGCCCTTCCGCCCGGAGCGCCAGCCCGATCACGTGCGTGCGCGCGTCCTGGAGCTTCACGCGCCAGTGCCCCACCGCCTCTTCGTCCTTCCAGAAGGCGGTCGCCTCCCGGCGGATGGCGTCCCGCAGCGCGTCCGGGGCAATCCCCAGCCGCTGGCCGAAGTCTGCGCAGACGATCGCCCACGCCGTCTGCATGGCGTTGTAGCCGTCGAGCAGCGTGTCGTCCAGGTCGAAGAAGACCGCGCGGGGAAGCATTGGCACCCACCCTGGCGGCTAGATCTCGAAGATCGCGACGTAGCCCTGCCAGTCTTTGTTCTCCACCCGCCCCTGCGGGTTGAAGCTCTCTACATCATAGGACACGTACAGCCGGTTGCCGTGCTTCATCACTGATGGGCGGCCCGCGCCCTTGTGGCTTTCGGGCCCGTAGTTCGTCACCGGCGTGCTGCTCACCAGGTCCCAGTTCTTGTCGTATTCGCCCAACACCACATTCGACGCGCCCTTCACGCTGGTGTCGATGTACGCCACGTAGAAGCGGCCATTGTCATAGACGGTGCCCTGGGCCCACTGCCCCCAGTCCGCGAGCTTCTTTTCGCCCAGGAAGTTCCATTCGCGGTCGTACTGCAGCACCAGCAGTTCGCCGAAGAACGCCCGCGAGGTCACCAGGTTGTACACGCCGTCCACTTCCACCAGCGACGAGCCGTTGATGTGAGGCACGTCGTCGAGCACGCGCTCGCCCGCGAGCTTCAAGTCCTTCGTCACGAGCTTCTGGAAGGTTGCTTCGCCCTTCGTGGGGTCGGTCTTGCGCTGATCGAGCGGGCCGGTCCCGATGCCGCCTTCGACGTACAGCGAGCTGGCAATCAGATCTCCCCCGGCGTAGGCCAGCATCTGGTCGTTCATCGCCTCGGTCTGCTGATCGAGCTTGATGTCGACGGAGCCCGTCTCGCGCCAGTTCGCATCGAAGCGGCGAAGGCGCCATATGCCCGGCCCGCCCATCGCCCCGCCCAGGAAGTAGTAGTCGTCCCCGATCATCACCGAGGCCGAGTCGCCCGCCGCGCAGGACTGCGCGAAGTCAACGAAGTACCCGCTCTCGCCGGTGTCCTTCATACCGGTCGTGAACTCGCGGTAGACGTAGCCCATGTGGGCCTCTGAGCAGCCGCCCGGTTTGCCCATCTGCACCTTCGTGTAGTCGCCCGTGCCAAAGGTGACCACGATGCGGTCCTTCGACTCCACGTAGAAGGCGCGCACGAAGGCCGCTGTGGCGTAGCCGTCGTTCACCTGCACCGTCTCGACGAGCCGCGGAGTCCCGCCCGCCGCATCCTCCCCGTCGCCAGGATCCGCCACCGGGAGCGTCCCGTCCTTGCAGCCAACCGCCGCCACGGCGACCGCCGCGCAAAGCGCTGCCACCAGCGCAAGTGATGCTACCCTGCTCATCGCGATTCCCCCTTTGCGATGGCATATGGCCAGGACCCGGGGCCGGGTGACGGGTGGCCGGTTAGCCCGGCTTTACCCCG
>CAYYYI010000176.1:0-4776 GCA_964475735.1 uncultured Anaerolineaceae bacterium | reverse complement strand
TTCGGCCCTGTTCAGAACATCGACGAGCGCGCCTGGGACGCGATCATGAACACGAACGTGAAGTCCGCCTTCTTCCTCAGCAAGCTCGTGCGCGAGGCGATCCTCGAACACGGACAGGGCGGGAGCATCATCAACGTGAGCTCGACGGGCGGCATCCGGGCGTCGATGGGACTTGGTGGGTATTCGGTCTCCAAGGCGGCCATCATCATGCTGACGCAGGTCTGCGCCAAGGAGTGGGGCGTCGATGGCATCCGCGTGAACTGCATCGCGCCGGGGCTCATCAAGACGGAGTTCTCGCGCGCCCTCTGGGAGAACGAGGCCATCCTCAAGAACAGCCTTACGACCGCGGCCCTGCGCCGCATCGGCGAACCGGACGAGATGGCGGGCGCTGTGGTGTACTTCGCCAGCCCGGCCTCGTCCTTTGTCTCGGGCCAGACACTGGTACTGGACGGCGGCGGCATCGCCTAGCCAACCTGCCAGGGAGGCGTTTCATGCCCGACATGCTTGTGCGGCTGTATGCGCTTCCCGCTGCCGGCGATGACCTTGCCCGGCTTGCTGCTGATGGAGTCACTTGCCGCCGCGCCGAGTCCTACGAGCGCACGGCCGTGCTTGATTTCGTGCGCTGCCACTGGCCGGCCTGGGGCGACGAGGTGGAAGCGGCCTATGCGCGCGTGCCGCCGACGGCCTGCATAGCGGTGCAGGGAGGGAAGGTGATCGGCTTCGCAGCCTTCAACGCCACGCGGCCGGGGTTCTTCGGGCCAACGGGCGTGCTCGAAGCAGAGCGCAAGCGCGGCATTGGCAGGGTGCTCCTCATCCAGTGCCTGGAGGCGCTCGCCGCTGAGGGGTACGCCTACGCTATCATCGGGGGCGTGGGCCCGGCCGGGTTCTACGCGCGAGCGGTGGGGGCGACCCTGATAGAAGGCAGCGAGCCGGGGATCTACGTGAATCATGTCCGTCCAGAAAACCCGTAGCGGCCCTGCTGGCGCCATTGGCCGCTCACTTCGCGGGCTGGCGCTCAGGCTTGTGCGGCTGGCAGTGACGGCAACGGTGGTGGCGACGATCGTCTTCGTTCTCGACGCGTTGCTGCTGAGAGGCGGCGACCGGGGCGCGGAGGACTGAAGGCGACCCGGTCGGGCCGGCTAGCAGGAAGATGAAAAAACCCTTCGATTTCGTCACGCTCGACAATGGTACATTGCGTAGTGTGATTATTGAACTCGGCTCGCCGGGTCTCAAACATCACGGATTGGATTTTTCAGCACCCTGCTAGCGCTCGGGCACCGGTCAGCTTACTAAGGCTGCCAGATGACTTTCGGCCTTTCCTCGCCGACGCCTGGCTCCAGGAACTGATCAGCCCGACGACAACCGATCTGCGTGCGCACAATTTCGTCGTGCGACACGTATACGGCGACCGCCTGCGGCGCCTCTACCCCGGACAGCGCGGCGAATATGACGACATATTCTCCGTAGGGAATCTGCGACTGACGAGTCCAGTCCGGCGGCCGGCCAAGACGGGCGACAGCGAACGGCTCGCCTGCCGAACTCAGAAACCCATCCATGTTGGCTTCGATGTCTGCCGTCCAGAAGCCCTGGCAGACGGCGGACGGAAAGACCGCGTATATCGTCCCTTCCGCGTCTCCCGCATCACACTGCGGCGACCGCTCTGGGTCACGTGTGCAAGGACGCTCCTCCAGCGACGCCGCAGCGACCAAACCATCAAGGTCGCGCATCGCCACCAGGTCGATCACGCGCTGCGCAACGTCTGGAACCTCGTCCTCCTTTGAGGAACAACCGGCAAGAAGCAACGTGACGAGAATAAGCAGTGCGATTGGGCTCATCCGCACCAGGCGCTCCCAACAGGCTGACACGCAACATCCTCAATTCTCATCGTCATGGGTCTCTCCTCTCCGAGAATTTGTTCTGCTCTTGCCTATGCCTTCGCCCACGCGAGGCCACAAGCGGAGCCGTGCTGGTCCTTCCCGTGGCCGCTTCCGACCAGGAAGCTGTCTGTGAGACCCGCGTTCCATGGGTCCTCCACGTTTGAGATGGCCGGACGCTGGCGGAGTCCCTCCAGTTGCGACCTTGAGCCAAGATGCCCCTCGCGAGTACCGCTGACAATCCCCACTTTCGGATGGGGCTGCTCGGACCTGTCCCGTGGCCCTCGCCCAAACGGCCGCCGGCGTGACCTGCCCACAACGCCGCTGCCTGGGCCCGGTTCTGGACGCCTGTCGCGGGCTCAGGCGTTCAAGGGCGTCATGCATCCGTCTTCTCCCAGAGGCCCAGAATCGGAGAACGGGACCAGGTCGTGCGGATTCTACGCCTCGCATCGGTGCTACCACTTCGAGAGACGTAAACTGCGTGCAAATTGTTGCGTCCAGGCAACGCTGGTGCGGCGTACCGGTGCAACCATCATTGAAGGCCGCGAGCCGGGGATCCAGGTGAATCATGTCCGTCCAGAAAACCCGTAGCGGCCCCGCCGGCGCCGTTGGCCGTTCACTTCGCGGGCTGGCGCTCAGGCTCGTGCGGTTGGCCGTGACGGCAACGGTGGTGGCGACGATCGTCTTCGTTCTCGACGCGTTGCTGCTGAGTGGCGACGACCGGGGCGCGGAGGACTGACGGCGGCCCGGCCGGGCCGGGATGGCCGTGGCGCCCGGGCGGTGGTACATTTTCGGGGCTTTGCCCGCCCGTGGTTTGACAGGCGGCAACTAATTCGGTAACGAGGGAATAGCGAGATGGCCGGAAGGCTCGAAGGCAAGGTCGCAATCGTCACAGGCTCGGGCCGCGGTATCGGCCGCGGCGAGGCTCTTCTCCTCGCAAAGGAAGGCTGCCGCGTCATCGTAAATGACATTGGAGGCAGCACCGCGGGCGAAGGGAGCGACACCACTCCTGCCGACGAGGTGGTCGCCGAGATCAAGAAAATGGGCAGTCACGCCATAGCCAACTACGACAGCGTCACGAGCATGGAAGGCGGCGAGCGCATGGTGAAGGCCGCGCTCGACAAGTGGGGACGGCTGGACATCCTGGTCAACAACGCGGGCATCCTGCGGGACAGGATGCTCTTCAACATGGCCGAAGAGGAATGGGACGCTGTCATCGCGGTGCACCTGAAGGGGCACTTCACCGTGACCAAGCACGCCGCCCTCGTCTTCCGGCAGCAGCGGAGCGGGCGCATCGTGAACACGTCTTCCGAGTCTGGCCTCGGGAACATGGGGCAGGCGAACTACTCGGCGGCCAAGGAGGGCATTGTGGGTCTGACGCGGACCGCCGCCCTCGACCTCGGCCGCTACGGCGTGACAGTGAACGCCATCCGCCCGCGCGCCGGGACGCGCATGACGGTTTCGCCCGAGCTGCGCGAGGCGATGGAGAAGGCACGGGCCGCGGCCCAGGGACAGGCTCGTGGCGGCCCCGCCGGCGAGGACCCTCTCGCCCAGCTGGAAGCGCTCAAGCCCGAGCTTGTGGCGCCCCTGGTCGTCTACCTCTGCACCGACGCTGCGGCCAACGTAAACGGGCGCGACTTCATCGTTGGCGGCAATGAGATCAGCCTCGTGTCGCTCCCCGGGCGCGAGCGCAGCATCTTCCGAGAGGGCGGCTGGGACCTGGATTCGCTGGAGCGCACCTTCCCGGCAACCCTTGGCGCGGGCCTGCGCAACCCTATGCCGCCGCAGGCGCCAAAGGAGTAACAGCTTCTTCCCAGGAAAGACTCCAGGAGATGCCGGGCCGGGGGTCCGGCATCTTCGTGTTGCTCAACCACGGCGGGGGAGTTCCCGCAGCCGGCCGGAGTCATCCTGGCCGAATACGGGCACCGCAGCCGTCCCGGGCATCAGTTCCCAGAAGCCGCAGGTGGTCTCGAAGTCGTCCATGAACGGTCCGACGCACTCCATCCCTTCGCGGGCCCCGTGTTCGCAGATGTTGACGACACCACCGATTCGCTTCGAGTCGAGCGTCATGCGGTTGAAGGCGCAGCGTGCGGCGTAACGTGGTGGGGGTGTCATGCGCCGGGCTCCTGGCGTTGCAGGCCCGGTATGCGGCTGAGCCCGCGGTCGAAGGAAACGAGTCTGCCGTCCGCCCTCTCCAATGCGTATGCAGCGACAACGCAGTCGTCCCAGTCGGGATGGTGGTCGCGGTAAAGGGTGAGAGCCGAAGCAACCACAGACGCGTCCTCAAACTGGAAAGGGAGAGCCAGGAGATTCTCGATCGCACTCACGACGTCGTTGCGGGAATAGGCGAGGACAGCGCCGGAGAGCACGTACACGAACTCACTGACCGTTGTGGGCGCCACCACGAGCGCAGTACCGCCCTCAAGCGCGGCGCGCAGGTACTTCTCCGACCGGGCAACTTGAGCGGGGACGTCCCGCCGGCCGAGGCGCAGGAGGACATTTGCGTCGACGTACTCCTGATTACTCGTCATCGGTCAGAGACCGGAGATAGCGTTCAGTCGCCGCATCGGCCATCTCCTGTCGAGCCTGCTTCACCAGTGCTACCAGCTCGGCGTCGGTGAACACCGGTTGCCCGGGACGTTCCAGGCAGCCGATGAACTTCGCCCAGGGATCTTCGATCCTGGACACGTGGACATCCCCTTCATCACCAAGGCGAACCTCAACTTCCTCTCCGGGCCCGACGCCAAGCGAGCGCAGCATGGCGGCCGGGATGGTGACCTGGTTACGCTTGCCGACGCGGGTGATGTGGCTGGACTTCCGGATCATGGAACGATCCTATCACACTGAAAGCATCGTTCTCAGTGAGAATGGTGTTCTCACTGAGAACGAACGCAAGCCTAGT
>CAYYYI010000175.1:2656-4789 GCA_964475735.1 uncultured Anaerolineaceae bacterium | reverse complement strand
AGGAATTCGTGAACCAGGTCGCGAAGATCAACAAGGGCCGCGTCTTCTACACCACCCCCGACAAGCTCGGCGAATACATCCTCGTTGACTACGTGGCCCAGAAGAAGAAGGTGCTCGCCGGCCGGTAGGCGCGCCCCAGCGTCGCTGGAGGGGCCTCCAACGTCCGGCCTCGGCCGCACACACCGGAGCCGCCACCCCCAGTAGCCGCGCCCCACCGTGGGCGCTGCAGCGGGCTCCTATCTCCGACTCCGGCCTCCTCCTCCCCTCGCCCAAGGCCGTAGTATGCGGTCATGTTCCTCGCGGGCACAGTTCCAGAAGGCGGACAGGTTGCGCTGGCGGTAATCGTCGCCGCCCTGGTGGGCGCTGCCCTGGCCGAAGCGTTGCGGATACCACGGCCAGCCGGCTACCTCATCGCGGGCGCGGTTATCGGACCGGGCGGCGCGGGGTTTGTCAGCGACCCGGACGACCTGAGCCTGATTGCCGAAGCGGGCGTGGCGCTCCTCCTCTTTGCGGTGGCCCTCGAACTTTCCATCCGAGACCTTGCCGCCCACCTGCGCGCAGCGCTGCTGATTGGCCTCGGGCAGATCCTCATCGTTGGCGCGGCTGTGATGGCAGGCGGCATCTTGGCCGGGGAGGAGGAGACGACGGCGGCGATTCTCGCGGGCGCAGCCGGGCTGTCGTCCACCGCCACTGGCCTGGCGCTCTTGCCCGGACTCGGTGACATGGGCCGCCGCCTGCTGCCGCTCGCGACCGGTATTCTCATCGTGCAGGACGTCTTCGCCGTGGTGCTGCTCGGTCTTGCGCCCATGCTCCACGAGGGGACCCTTTCCACCGCAGGCAGCGTCGCCCTGGGGCTTGGCGGTGCATTGGCCGCCCTGCTGGCGATCCTTCCCATCGTCATCCTCCTCAGCGATGCGCTGTTCAGGCGGCTTGCTGCGCGCGTCGACCGCGAGGTGTTCATCGTCGCACTGCTGGCGTTCGTGGCGGCATCGGCGGCAGGAGCCGCCGCAGCCGGGCTGTCGACAGCGCTGGGAGCGTTCGTGGCAGGTTTCGTAATCCGCCAGTCGGGCTACGCCTACCAGGCGGTTCGCGAAACCGAGACCCTCAGGGACCTCTTCACCGCCGCGTTTTTCGTCTCGGCCGGGCTCCTTTTCGATGCCGGAGTCGTGCTTGATGAGCCGGCCGTGACGGGCGTGCTCCTGGTGTCGGTGATGGTAGTGAAGTTCGCGGCCGTTGCCGGGCTGGCGAGACTCGCCGGGGTGTCGTGGCCGTTGGCAATTGGCCTTGGCGGCATCCTGGCCAACGCGGGCGAGTTCTCCTTCGTAGTGGTCAGCGCTGCTGACGCCAGCATCGCCCCTGAGCCGATAGTGGCGGCAGTTGTGCTTGCGATGGTGGTCTCGCTGTTCGCGTCGAGTATCTTCGTGGCCGTTCGCGGCCGGGGGGAACGGGGCGCCAGGCTGGTGGCGCCACCGGGCGGCGTCGCGATCGTAGGCTATGGGCGCCTGGGCCGGTTGGCGGCACTCAAGTTGCGCGCCCAGGGGCGCTCGGTTTTCGTGGTTGAAGCCGACGGCGAGGCCGTGCGCCGGGCGCGCGCTGAGGGCTTCCCGGCGACATGGGGCGACGTCGGCCACCGGAACGTCGCCCGCCAAATCTCCGGTGCGGAGGTGATCCTCGTCACTCCCGGCGGAGCGGAAGGAGCCGGCATTGTCGAGCGTGTCTCGCGGCTGGTCCGCACGGGGACCAAGGTCGTTGCAGCGTCCATGCCCGAACGGGTCGCCCACCTTGGGCTAGACCTCACCGTGGTCGATGCGGATGAGCGTGTCTCGGCGGAGGTGGTGACGCGCGTGGAGCAGGCGTTCGAGGCGCGCGCGGAGCCGTTCGCCCTGCGTACCGCGGGCGGGCTGGTGCGGTTCCCGCCAGGGACCTCGCGGCAGGAGCGCCGGCGGGGAGACCGCATCTGGCGGTGGTTGGAGCAGCGCCCCTCCCCCGGGCGCGACGCTTGCGGCGTCTGCCAGGGCACTGGCCGCCGCCACGTTTGGCTCTTCTCCGAACCGTGCGGCGCATGCGAAGGCACCGGCCGTGCCCCCCGCCGCGGCTGAGGAGCTGCCGAACGGTCTTCTACATCCGGTCGAA
>CAYYYI010000175.1:0-2556 GCA_964475735.1 uncultured Anaerolineaceae bacterium | reverse complement strand
CCTCCGTTGCGGCATTGTAGCCCCGGGCCGCACAATCCCGGCATGGGCAGGCTCGAAGGGAAGGTCGCAATCGTCACCGGCGGCGCGTCGGGCATCGGTCAACGCATCGCCGAGGTGTTCGTCGAAGAGGGCGCGCGCGTGCTCATCGCCGACGTCGATAGCGACGGCATCGGCGCCATGATCGCCCGCCTTGGCCACAACTACGCCGACGGCGCCCAGGTCGACGTTCGCGACGAAGACGCCGTCCGCCGCATGGTCGAACAGGCGGCCCGCCGCTTCGGCCGCCTCGATGTGGCGGTCAACAACGCCGGTGTGGGCGGCTTCTCGCCCATCCAGTCCTACCCCCTCGCCGACTGGGAGCGCGTCATCGGCATCTCCCTCACGGGGACGTTCCTCTGCACGAAGCACGTCGCGGCGCAGCTCATCGCCCAGGGGCAGGGCGGGAGCATCATCAACATCGCGAGCCTGAACGCCATCCAGCCCGCGGAGGGCTTCGCCGCCTACTGCGCGGCGAAGGCGGGGGTCGTGGGGCTGACGAAGGTGGCCGCGCTGGAACTGGGGCGCCACCACATCCGCGTGAACGCGATCGGACCGGGACTCATCCACACCCCCGCGGTGGCGCCGATGCTCGCCATTCCCGGGCTCGAAGAGGCTTTCGTGCAGGAAGCGCCGCTGGGCCGCGCCGGCGAACCGGACGACGTGGCGCGCCTCGCGCTCTGGCTGGCCAGCAACGAGTCGGCGCTCATGACCGGCCAGGCCCTCTACCTGGACGGCGGCGCCAGCCTGAACCGCTACCCGGCGCTCTTCCCCCGCTTCGGGATTGGGTGATTGCCATGCCTATCTCGCGGCGTCACAATCGAACCATGAGCGCAGCGAACCGGGACAACGGGGAGGCCGAGCTCCTGAAGCTCGTGGGCGACCCTGCGGAGGTTGCCGAGGGTCTCGCGCGATCCCGGGCGGCTGCAAGCGCCCTCTCAGCAGACCATCCACGGTTCATCGACCGTTACAAGGGGCAGTGGGTGGCTCTCCATGACCACGAGGTGCTCGCGGCCAATACCCTCGAGGACTTGCTGAGCCAGCTCGACGGGGAAGGGATCAGTCGCGAGCACGTCATCGTCCGGTACATAGAACGCGACGAGCGCGTCCTCATCCTCTGACTGCGGGAGTGCTGAAAGGGCGGTTCGGCAACACTTCGGGGCGGCCATACATTGAGGGGCGTCTGGTCATCCCGAGGCTGGATCTCCGGGGGGACTTCTCGTTTCTTGTCGATACCGGGGCGGACAGGACCTACCTGATGCCGGGAGACGCCCGGGTGCTCGGCATTGACTACTCGCGCCTGGCCGAACGGACGACCGCGCTCGGTGTAGGCGGTCCGACAAACGACTACATGGAGCCTGCCCTGGCCGTGTTTGCGGATGAGCAGCGCATCTACGTCTACGAGATTCAGCTCACGATAGCCGAAGCTCGCCCACACCTCATGACGGTTCCATCCCTCCTTGGCCGGAACGTGCTCGATCGCTGGTCCATACTGTACCGGCCCGCGGATGGCCTGCTTGAGTTCGAAGTGCTCTCCGCCGATGCCATCGCACCGATCGGCAGAGACCCAGGTTTTTCCCCGCAAGCGCGACGTGCCTGAGCCTCGCGCCCGCTACACGTACTCCAACAGCTGCAGCGAAAGCCCGGCCAGCTCCCCTGCCGTGATGGTCGCCCGCCGCGTTCCGGGGATCACCCCTGCCTCCGGCGCTGTGGGGCTGAACCCCCGCTCGCGCGCCAGCGCCACAGCGGCTTCGAGGTCGTCCACTTCGAAGGCCACCATACTCGCCATGCCCGGCGGACGGCTGGCAAGGGGGCTCGAAGGCGAAGGCGCGGCCAGCAGCTCCAGGATGGCGTCGCCGATCCGGAGCTGCCGGATGATCACCCCCGGCGTGACGATCTCTCCAACGACCGCTACGCCCATCACCTCGCCCCACCAGCGCATTGCGCCCTCCAGGTCGTGCGTGATGGCCGCCAGGTGGTCGAGCCGCTTGAGCGAGAACGTGTGGTCGAGCAGCCCGGCCCGGGCGTGGCGCTCTCGCCGCTCCAGCAGCGCTTCCGGGTACTCCACCAGCGCCGCTTCGAACTCAGGCCCGTCGTCTGGCAGCGCCGCGGCCACCGAGATCTTCCGTCCATCGTCCGCGAACGCTTCGTACGGCTCGATGGCGACACCCTTCGCCGCCAGGGATTCGACGGCTTCGCCCATGTCGTTTACCGCGAAGAGCACGCGACCAAGGCCGCCGCCTGCCGCGAGTTGGCGCAGCACCCGTTGCCCGCTCGCGCTTGCCGCAGCCCCTTCTCTGTCGGCAACACCCAGCAATTCGACGTAGAACTCGGAGGCTCCGTCACCCGTGAAGAAGGCTGTGTTGGCAGTGCCGGTACCCCTGCCACGAGAGCGCGGCGTGAGCGCCAGTCCCAGCCGAGCGAAAGACTCCGCCGCCGCTTCGAGCGACGGCACAGCCACCTGTACGTGGTCGATCCGTTCGATGAGCATGGCGGCATTGTAGGCAGCAAGCCGGTAGA
>CAYYYI010000174.1:0-4805 GCA_964475735.1 uncultured Anaerolineaceae bacterium | reverse complement strand
GCCACGTCGCGGAGCAGGCCGGCCGCCATCATCGGCTCAAACACAATCGGGACCTGCTTTGTCCCTACCTTGCGCGCCCCTAACTGGCCGATTGCCCGCCGGGCGGCCGTGCGGCCAATTTCGGCCGGGTCCGGCAGGCGGTGCAGGCTGCGCTCGCTGCCGAACCAGTAGGCGTTGCGCTTCTTGCCATCGGAGTCATCGGCCATGACCTGGGCGGAAAGCGACACCGCCGTGGCCGGGTAGCTGGCCGCGAACCCGAGCGAGTTCGCCAGCGCAATTTCGCCCACGCGGGTTACGAGTGAAGCGCCGTCCGAGTTGGTGATGTGCGTATCGAAGGCCAGAGCGGCCGCTTCGCAATCACGCGCAATCCGAAGCTTCTCCTCGGTGGTGAGAGAGCCCAGCCGCTCGTCGTAGAGCTGTAAGCCATCGGGTCCGCCCTGCGCGAAAAGGGAGGGATCGGGAAGCCCGGCATGCTCATCCGGAGCGGAGATGCGGGCAAGCTCCACTGTCTCCCTGGCCAGCCGGTCGAGCGAGGCTTCCGCGAGGTCGGATGTTGAGCAGACCGCGGTGCGCCCACCGTCGATTACGCGCAGCCCGAGCGCGCGTGAGCCGGCCTCGACAAGCTTCTCCGTCTCGCCCAGGCGCACCGTCACGCTCGACTCGTCATAGGCCGTCGCAAAGACATCGCACTGCCCGGCGCCGTGGCGGCGCGCTATCTCGACCAGGTTCGCAGCGGTTTCCAGGAGCGATGTCATTGTGTTTGCGCCCCGGCCTGCGGAGAACTGCGAGGCTCAGCCAACTCGCGTCCCTCCCACGGTGATGCCCGAAACGAGCACGGCCGGCGTTCCGACGCCCACGGGCACTGATTGCCCGGCCTTCCCGCACATCCAGCGGCCGTCGGAGAGCTGGTAATCGCTCCCCACCATCGTCACCTTCGAAAGCACGTCCGGTCCGTTCCCGATGAGGTTCACGTCGCGGATGGGACGCGTTATGCGCCCCCCTTCGATCATGTACGCCTCCGTGACCGTGAACACGAAGTCGCCATTCGAGATGTTCACCTGGCCGCCGCTGAACGACACGCAGTAGATGCCCCGGTCAACCGCCCGAATGATTTCGCCCGGGTGGCTCTCGCCCGCGAGCATCAGCGTGTTGGTCATCCGCGGCATCACGTAGTGCTTGAACGACTCCCTCCGCCCGGAACCTCCTGGAGCGATGCTGAAGTGCCGCGCGCTGATCTCGTCGTGCAGGTAGGCGCGGAGGATGCCGTTCTCGATGAGCACGTTGCGCCCGGCCGGGTTGCCTTCGTCGTCAACGTTGATGGAGCCCCGCGAATCGGGGATGGCGCCGTCGTCGACCACCGTCACCAGCTCGCTCGCCACTGGCTGGCCGATACGGCCCGAGTAGTTGCTGGTGCCTTTCCGGTTGAAGTCGGCCTCCAGCCCGTGCCCGATGGCTTCGTGGAGGAGAATGCCGCTGTCGCCCGCTGCCAGCACCACGGGGAGCGTACCCGCGGGCGCCTCGCCGGCGTCCAGTTGCAGTATCGCTTGCCGGGCGGCATCCCGGGCCGTGTCCTCGGGAGTGACCGCGTCGAAGTACTCGATCCCCAGGCGGCCTCCGCCGCCGGTGCGCGCCACCCGGCGTTCGCCGTCGCGCTCGGCGAGGACACTCACGTTGAGGCGAATGAGTGGCTGTACGTCGCCGGTCACACGTCCGTCGCTGCGTGCGATGGCGATGTAGCGAAGCTCGTCTGCCAGGGAAGCGTCGACGCGGCTCACCAGGGGATCGAAGGCGCGGGCCGCCCTGTCGGCCCGTTCGAGCAATGCCAGTTTCTCTGCTGCGGGTCGCGTGGCCAGCGGGTCAGCGGCCGAGTAGGAGCTGCCCGCAACGGAGCAGGGCGTGGCGTCGATGGGGCCGGGCTGCGCGGCGCCCGGGCCGATGCGCGCAGCCGTCTCCGCAGCGCGCAGCATCGCCGAGAGTTCAAGGTCTTCCGTGTAGGCGTAGCCGATAGACTCGCCCCGCACGACGCGAATGCCCACGCCTTGGGCCACGTTTCGCGAGGCGGACTTGACCTGCTGGTCCTCCCACGTGATCGCGCCCTGCGTGCGGTGTTCGAAGAACAGTTCCGCGAAGTCGCCCCCGTGGCCCAGCGCCGCGGCGAGCACGCGCGTCATCACCGCGGGGTCAACGTTGTAGCGCCCGGCGAAGAACTGGAGCGATTCGGAGGCGGGATCGGGCAAGTCATGCTCCACGCGGAAGGCCGCGCCGTGGCTCCCATGGTAGCGAATCCCGCCGCGAACCGTATGGCCCGTTGCTCACCGCTCCGGTAGCTTCAAAGGCGGACAGCATCTGCTTCCCGGGGAGACACTTGGCCTCACAGGGAGCGTGGCGCGGGCTCACTGCTCGCGGCGGGGCGCTGGCAGCCCTCAACCACCGCGATTTCCGGGTACTGCTCTTCAGCACCATGGCGCTGCAAATCGGCTCCTGGGTGCAGATGATCGGGCAGGGGTGGCTCGTTCTCCACGATCTCGGCGGGTCCGCCACTCAGCTCGGCGCTGTGGCCCTCATCCGGGGGGCTTCGCTCGTGCTCCTTTCGCCAGTCGGTGGTTACCTGGCGGGGAAGCTCGAACGCCGCCGCCAGCTCATCGTTTACACCTCAGTCTCAGCGAGCATCGCCGCGCTCCTGGCGGTGTTGGTGGCGACCGGCTCCATCGAAATCTGGATGATCTACGCCACGGCGCTCGTCGCCGGAGCGGTCGACGCCCTGGCGGGCCCCATTCGCACCATGCTCGTCTACGACAGCGTGGGCGGCGAAGACCTGACCAACGCCGTCGCTCTCAACTCCCTCGGCGGGAACGCCATGCGTGTCATCGGTCCCGCCATAGGTGGCGCGCTCATCGGCCTCGTGGGAACGCAGGGCACCTTCGTCATGCAGGCCGTCTGCCTCGCCCTGGCCGCGGTGCTCACCGTGCAGCTGCGCCCCAGCCCGCCCGAGCTAACGGAGGACATGGGGATCCTGCGGAGCATGGCCGAGGGCATGAAGTACGTCGTCCGCGACCGGAAGATGCTCATCATCGTGGTCATGGGGCTCATTCCGAGCGTGCTCGTCTACCCGTATGTCACCTACCTCCCCGTCTTTGCGCGCGATGTGATGAACTCCAACGAGCAGGGCTACGGGTACCTGGCTGCCGCGGTTGGCCTCGGTTCGCTGCTGGGCGGGACCATCGTGGCGGCAACTTCCGGGCGCGGACGGCTTGGGCCCAGAATGATGTGGGCCTGCCTGCTCTACTGCCTCGCCGTGCTTGGCTTCACCTTCATGCGAGACCTCTGGCTCGGTGTGGCCGCGCTCGTCGTCGCCGGTGTCTTCCACAGCATCTACTCCGCGCTCAACGCCTCCCTCATGCAGCTCGAGGTTCAGTTCGAATACCGCAGCCGCGTCATGTCGCTCCAGACCATGATGTGGGGGGCAACTCCGTTCGCGGGCGTGATAATGGGGAGGATGATCGATGCCTGGGGGGCGCCCGAGGTGGTCGGCGCCTGGCTGGCTGCCGCCGCCTTCCTCACCCTGGTCCTGGCGATCACATCCCGCGAGATGCGGCGAGTGTAGGGAGAACACCATGGAACGGCACTTCGACGCGCTTCTGCCCGGCATCCGCCTTCTCGATGAGTCGGGCCGCATGACGGGCGAGCCCGCGCCGCGCGACGTCCTCGAAACGATTGAATCCATCTTCGTTGTTGACCTGGAGATGAGCGGCGCGAACGCCCAGATGCACGAGGTGATGGACGTCGCTGGCGTACGGGCCAGGTTCGAGGCCGGGCTTCCCGAAATCGAAAGCTGGGGGACGAAGGTTCGGCCTCGCCACATCGGCAACGCCGAACCGGCCGCGCTGAAGGTCATCGGCTACAGCCCCCGCGCCTGGCGCGAGGCGGTGGACCTCTCCTCGGCGATCGAGGAGTTCGCGCGCGTGGGCTCCGGCGCGGTGATCACGGGCTGGGGAATCGGGCAGGACATCGCCTTCATCGTCGAATCGCTCCGGCGGCTTGCCCGGCCGTGGCCTTTCGCGCCAGTGGCCTTCGATGTCCAGCCAGTCGCCCGGGGCGTGCTCAAGAGCGGTGAGCAGGTCGACCGTTTCAACCTCGGGCATGTGGCGGACAGGCTGGGCATCGGCCGCATGGGCGAGCACGGAGCGCTTGCCGATGCCTACGCCACCTATGACGTGCTTATCAAGCTGATCGAATTGATGGAGAATGGGGCAGGCGGGGGCAGGAGGTGAGCGCTGCCCACAGGAACCTTTGTGAGTCCAGCTGCGTATAGGTTGATGGCGCCAGTGCGCGCGCTGATACTGGTCGCGGCGTCCGGATTGCTCATTTGACCTCGCAACTGCAACGATTCTGCCCGCTCTGCGATCGCGCCTTCGCCGATGGCGAAGCTGTGCTCCGCTGCAGCGGCTGCGGCGTGATGCACCACCCGGGATGCTGGGTGAAGCACGGCGGCTGCGCCACTCAGCGTGAGCACGAGTCGTCCGCGGTGGCGCTCGCCTACGGGGCCGGGCTCGCATCGCCGGCCGAGACGCCCCATCCCGGCGAGGGTACCCGCGTCCGCATTCCGCCCCTGGAGCCGCTTCCGCCCGCAGACGACGACGAAGACGCCGGCGGGGAACCAGGTCGCGAGCCCGTGCCCCTGGCGCCGCGCGCTGCCCGCGAGCAACGCGCGCCAGCGCCGCCCGAGCCGCCGGACCACCTCGTGCCTCCGCCTCCTCCGCGCATGATCATCGATGACGCGCTGGAACGGCGGCAGCGCGCCCCCT
>CAYYYI010000173.1:0-4815 GCA_964475735.1 uncultured Anaerolineaceae bacterium | reverse complement strand
CTCCGCTGGTCGCCTCGAACGTGAACCGCCGGTTCGCGGCGAAATTGAACACCATTGTCAGCGAGAGGGCCACGAAGTTCGACGTGAGCGGCCCCGCGGACGTTCGCATGAGCGCATACAGCGCCGCGAACGCGACCGTGCATATCGCCCCGATCACCGCGAAGATCGCCAGCCGCCTCCCATGCCCTCTCGCCTCTCCCGTGCCGAGCGCTGACAGCCAATCTGGAAGCCGCCGCTTCCGCGGCCCGGCGCCGATCAGGCCATGTCCGTCCGGCGGGAGTTGAAGCCCGGGCGCACCGGTGCCGGTCTCCATTCGTGCCAGTTCTCCGTGGGCGCTACCCGGTCACAGCCGTCCCGCTGGCCCGTACGCGTGTGCTCTCCAAACATTACCTGCGAATCCCCGTTGCTGCATGTGACAGCGCGAGCAGGAGACCGGCATGGAAGGCTACATCCGAATGCATTCCCACCGCATTATCGTCGCAGCTATTCTTGCTGTTGCCGCTCTTCTTGCTCTGGCCATCTATTCGCAGGCGTTTTCCTCAGCCTTCTTTGGCGATGACTACCGCTACATGCTCGCCTCCCGCGACATGTCGTGGGCCCGCTTCCTCCAGGATGCCTTCTACCCCTGGGCTGACCCCGAGGGGTCCACCGTTGCCGGAGACCACTGGCGCCCCCTCTCGTGGCTTCTTTTTCGCGTGCAGTATCACCTCTTTGGCGAAGAGCCCACCGGGTACCACCTGGTGAGCTTCGCCTTCCATCTCGCCGGAATCGCGATGGTCTGGCTGCTGGCGCTCCGCCTCATCCGAGGAACAATCGCGCCGCTCGTGGCCGCAGTCGTTTTTGCCATTCACCCCGCCGGCTTCGAGACGGTGACCTGGATCTCCGCCCTGAGCTTCGCCGGCCTTCCCATCGCCCTCGCGGGCTGGCTCGTGTTCGTGAGTGCAGTGGAGGCGAAAACGCCCCGCCGCCGCTGGCAGATGCACGCCCTTGCGCTCGCCCTCATCGCCGTCGCCCTCCTCAATCGCGAGACATCGATCGTGGTCCTGCCGGCAATGGGGATCTGGTACCTGCTCGATCGGTGCCGCGACCGCATCCGTGAGCCGCGCACATATCTGCCCCTCGTGCCCTACGCGGTCCTCCTTGCCGTCTACGTGCTTGTAGCCACGTGGTTCTTCACCGTCCGCAGCGACCAACAGCTCAGCGTCGACCAGGGGGCGGTCGAAAGGGGTTGGTTCTATGTCCGCCAGGCGCTCCTGCCCATCGGCATGGAGAGGTACGGGGCGCCGCTGTGGGTGCAGAGGGCGCTCGGCCTGGCCGTGCTTGCCATTCCCTTCGCTGCCCTGGCCGCGCGACGATGGCTGGCGCTCGCGCTGAGCCTCGGCTTCCTGGCGTCGATCGTCCCCTATGCCCTGTTCAGCGTGGGCTATGGCCCACGCTACTTCTATTTCCCCACCGCGTTCCTGGCCCTCGCCCTTGGCGCTGTCGCCGCGGAACTGTGGCCCGTCCTCACCCGCCTGGTAGGCGCCAGGCCGGCGGCGGTCACTGTGGCGGCAGGCTTATCCGTGGCTGTCCTGGCAGTCACCGCCTTTGCCTACCAGCGCGTTGAGCAATGGAAAGAGACCACCCCCGATGTCCAGGAGCAGTGGGTCAAGGACCTGCGCCGCATTCACCCGGAACTCCCGGATGGTGGCGTCCTCTACGTTACCAACGTGCCGTTCCAGATGGGGCTGCTCCTCGGCTTCGTCGTCCAGCCCACGGTCGACTACCTCTATCCCGAAGGCACGCACCGGGTGCAGATCTTCTATCGCGTCAACCTGGAAGACGTCCGCCCCTATATAGGCCCCAACGACCGGCTGTTCGTGTTCGGGGAGCAGTAGCCGTCCACCGGGGGCCGCAACTTCGACCTGCGGCCGCCGATTCGGGTAGACTGCGCGCGCAACCACCCGGGAGCGGCCGGGAAATCCGCCCGGGAGACTTCCGTTGACCGCCCCCCAGCCGGCCACCCCCTGCCCGTCCTGCGGCACGGCGCTGCTCGAAGGCCAGCGCTTCTGCCCGTCTTGCGGCGCCGCCGCGCCCCCGCCTCCGCCGCCCCCGCCAGCCGGGTGTTCGTCGTGCGGCGCTTCGCTTGTTCCCGGGGCGCGCTTCTGCGCTTTGTGCGGGACGCCTGCCGGGCAGGCTGCTCCGCCACCTCCCGCCGCCCCGGCCGCGGCCTGGCACGCGCCTGCCCCGGTCCCGGCCGCCCCGTTGCCCGCGCTGTGCGGGGCCTGCGGAGCGGCGCTCGTCCCCGGCGACGCCTTCTGTGCCGCCTGCGGGTCTGGCGCTGGCCAGGCCGCCGCCGCCGCTCCGCAGTCCCCGGCGGCTGCCGGGAACCTCTGTCCGAACTGCGGCACGCCGCGTCGCCCCGGGGCGCGCTTCTGCCGTGTCTGCGGCGCCGCCGGGGAGCCCGCTCCACAGCCCGAGACGCTCGTAAACGTCGTCCCGCCCGCTGCCCCGGCGCGGCAGCCGTTCGTGCCCTCGTCTCCGCCTCCGCCTCCGCCGCAGGCGTACGCACCACCTCCGCAGCAGAGCTACGCCCCGGCGCCGGCGCAGCCCCCGCGGCAGCCTTTCGGCCAGGGCCGCCCTCCTGCAATGCGCCCGGCCCCCGCCCCCCGGCCGATGGCCGCCCCGCGCGCCCCGGGCGCGGGCGGCTTCACCCTCACCATTAGCATCCTCGCTGCGGGCGGTGGGCTGATACTCGCGGCCATCAGCCCCATGCTCGATTGGGCGAAAGCCAGCGCGGGCGGCTTCAGCTTCAGCGTGGGCCCGTTCGATGATGGCGCGTATTTCCGCCTGGGCGACTGGCTGGGCGACACCGAGATGCTCGACGCCGGGGCCGTCCTGCTGATCGCCATCGCCGGGCTGGTCGCCCTCGGGATGGCCCTCGCAGGCCGCATCGACGCCCGGCGGGGCGCATCCTTCGCCGCCAGCGCCGGGGGGCTGCTCGTGGCCCTTGGCGTCATGCAGATCCAGTTCATCATGTCGCAGCCCGGCGACGCTCTTGATCCGGCCATCGGGCTCTACATCCTGCTCGTTGGCGGGGTGCTTGCCGCCCTCTCGCGCTTCCTGCCCAACAAACCGTTAGGGGGATAGCGACAGGGGCCCCTTGGCGCTCCGCGCCCGGCTACGCACGCTCCGGGAAAACGCCCGGAGTACGCCATGCCCGCATCCCGCCACGCTTCGAAGACAGCGGAGCAGTCCCTTCCCGCGCGCCTCGCCCGCATGGACGAGGACCGCCTGCGCCGCTACCGCGAAAACCTCGCCTTCTACGAAGGGCGCCAGTGGCAGGGACGCCAGCGCCGCGGCGAGCGCCGCCTCACCTTCAACTACGCGAAGGCCTTCGTCGACAAATCCGCCTCCTACCTGCTCATCGACGCCGTCATGCACGTCGAGCCCATCGACGGCGAAGATGCCGCCGCCCGTTCCCGCGCCCGCGTGGCGGAGCGCGCCCTGCGCGAAGTGGAATCGCTCAACGGCCTGGCCCAGCTGGACTACGAGACCGAGCTCGATTGCGCCGTCCTCGGCGACGCCGCCTACAAGGTCACCTGGGACACCGCCGAGCGCTGCGTGCGCGTCACCGCCCCCGACGTGCAGGGTATCTTCGCCTGGCGCGTCCCCGACGACCCGGCCCGCCTCACCGCCATCGCTTCCCGCTACACCGTGGACGTGCCCGGGGGCCCGGTCGAAACCACCGAGCTCTGGACTGCGGAGACCTTCGAACTCTGGCGCGGCCACGAGCGGGCGCAGCGCGTCGCCAACCCCTACGGCTTCATCCCCTTCGTGGTCTTTCCCAACGTCCGCGAACCGAAGCAGGCCTGGGGCGCGAGCGACATCCCCCCGCTGGTGGAGTCGGTGCGCGAACTCAACCGCGCCTTCAGCCAGCTCAGCCAGATTCTCGAACTCTCCGGCAACCCCATCGCCGTGCTCGAAGGCGTCGCTGGCTCACAGGACATCTCCGTGGAGCCGGGCGCCGTCTGGGAGGTCCCCGAGCGCGCCCGCGCCTACCTGCTCGACCTCCTCCAGGGCGGCGGCGTCGCCCTCCACCGCGACTATATCGACCTCATCTACCGTACCCTCCACGACCTGGGCGAATCGCCCCGGACCGCCTTCGGCCACAACCCCCAGGGGCTCAGCGGCGTCGCCCTTAACACCGAGCTCGACCCCCTGGCCAAGAAGATCGCGCGCAAGAGGCTCATCCGCACCGCCGTCTACGAACGCCGCGCCGCCATGGTCCTCCGCCTGCTTTCGCGCTTCGCCGGGCTCGAAATCGAAGGCGTCCGCCCCGTCATGCACTGGGGCCCGGTCCTTCCTGTCGATCGCTCACGCCAGGTGGCCGACGAACGGGCGCTCGTCCAGGCCGGCATCGAATCGCGCCGAACCGCCGCTGCCCGCCTCGGCATCGACGATCCCGAAGCCGAATGGGCCCGGGTGGAGGAAGAGGGTCGAGGACTGAGGGCCGAGGACTGAGGTAGCCGCGCCCCACCGTGGGCGCTGGTGCGGGCGCCAATGCCCGTCTTTGGCCGCCGAAGAAGCGCCTGGCCGGCCACCCCCGTGGAACACCCGGCAACCACAGCGGGCCGCGACTCCTCCCTCCTCCCCGGCGCCCGTCCCTCACACAGCGGCCGGGAAGTAGACCGCGAAGCGCGCCCCCTCGCCCGGCGGGCTCGAAAGCTCCACCCAGCCCCCGTGCGCCTGCGCCACGCTGTGCACGATCGACAACCCCAACCCCGTTCCCTCGCCGGGGGCGCGCGGGGTGAAGTACGGCTGGAAGATGCGCTG
>CAYYYI010000172.1:0-4932 GCA_964475735.1 uncultured Anaerolineaceae bacterium | reverse complement strand
GCCCCGCGGCCACCGTGGAGGCCGGCCACCGGCCTACCTGCCCGGCACCGCTCCAATCTGCGCCAGGAGCCCGAGCATATCGAAGTAGTGCCGGATGGCCTTGATCTTGTCCCCTTCGAATTCGACCACCTCTACGGCGCGGACAATACCGCTGCGGCCCGACGGCGCGAGCTCGCCCAGGGGCCCGGCGAGCGGACCGCGATGCGTGCCCTCCCAGAGGATCTCTGCCGTCACCTGACCGTCGCCCGCAAAGGCGTTGGTGATTGTCCCGCGGAGGTCGGGGAAGGCGAGCTTCCACGCCTTCACGCCCTGAACCGCTGCATCAGCGCCGGTCAGCTTCCGGCCGGTCGCCGGCTCTTCGTATGTCATATCCGGGGTCACGCTCGCCTTCCAGGTCTCCCAGTCCTGGCGGCTGAACGCGTCTACATGCTGGCGGACGATATCTATCGCGGCGACGGTTGCGGTGCTCACCTGTAGCCCCCTTTGTGAAAGATGTCGCAATCGCAGAATGGACCTTCCCGGCGGCAGTGCATGGGCCGAAGGGCTCGATCTGCCTGGGGCGAACGGTCCTTGCTGAAACGCGGGCGCTGGCCGCGGCTGGCCATTCTCTCTGCGGGCACGAATAATCACCCCGTGACCCCTTCTGCCGATGCCTTCGCCGCCTGGCTGCGGTCCCGGCCGGGCTTCGACTCCGCCCGCGTCCTCCGCATCGAGCCCGTGGAAGGCGGCGCGTCGAACATCACCTTCCGCGCCACGCTCCAGGGGGCCCCCTTCGCCGCGGTGGCCCTGCGCCTGCAGCGCGAGTCCGGCATCCTCGCCCCCTACGACGTCGTGCGCGAAGGAGAAGTGGTGCGGCGCCTGCAGGGCTCGGGCATCCCCGTCCCCGCGCTCGTGGATGTCGAGCGCGATCCCGCCGTCCTGGGCGCGCCGTTCGCCGTGATGGAATGGATCGACGCGCCCCACATGGGCGTTCCCGGCGTGCAGCCCAACTTCCTCTCCTACGTCCGGGCCGTCGCTGCCATCCATGCGCTCGACTGGCGTGCGCTCGGGCTGGACTTCCTGGGTGTGCCCCCTTCGGCGGCGGCGGGCACGCTTGCGGACCTCGATCGCATCGCCGCCCGCATGGCGCCCTTCGGGTGCGCGGGCCATCCCCTCCTCGTCCGCGCGCTCGAAACGCTGCGCGCCACCGTGCCCGGCGATGGCACGCTCTCGTTCTGCCAGGGCGACATCAACGTCTTCAACTACCTGGTCCGCGACGGCGAAGTGGTGGCCGTGGTCGACTGGGAGATGGCCCGCATCGGCGACCTCCGGAACGACATCGGCCAGATCGCCGCTCTCGGCCATCTCAAGGCCGGGACCCCCTTCGTCGACGCCTCGGAGCTGCCGTTCGTGCAGGCCTACGAAGCGGCTTCAGGCCGTTCGCTTGCGAACATGAACTACTTCCGCGCGCGCTGGCTCTTCGAGCTCGGCGTCATCTACCACGGCTGGCTGAGGTACAACGACTTCGAGCCCTGGTACTCGTGGGAGCAGCTGGCCGAGCTCCTCGAAGCCGCCCTCCCCGGGCTGGCCTGATGGACTGGCGCGCGAACCTCCTGGCGTATCTGCGGGAACGGCTCCCGTCCGCCTCGGCGCTCGAGATCGCCCGCACCTTCGCGCTCCCCTCGGGCGCGAGCAACGAAACCGTCGCCCTCGACCTGCTCATCACCTGTTGCGAGCGCCAGCACACGCTGCCGCTCGTCCTTCGCCCCGAACGGAGCGAGGGGATCCTCGCGCCCTACGACATCGCTCGCCAGCACACGGTGCTGCGCGCACTGTCGCGCACGGCCGTTCCCGTACCGGCGGCGCTCTGGCTCGAACACGACCCGGCAATCGTGGGGGCGCCCTTCTTCCTCATGGAGCGCGTCGCCGGCGAGACCCTGCCCCTCTTCTGGTACGGCGGCCGCTCACCGCGCCTCGAATCCGCGGCCGCTGCGCTCGCAGCCATCCACTCCGTCGACTGGAAAGCTGTGGGCCTCTCGATCCTCCTCCCGGCCGCGGGCGAGGGTGCGCTCCCTTCGCCGCTCGCCTGCGACCTCGACCAGTGGCGGGCACGCGCTGTCCGCTTCGGACTCGCCACGAACCCGGTGCTCGTCGCGCTTGGCAGCTTCCTGACCGCCAACGAGCCCACCGATGCGCGCCACGCCCTCATCCACGGCGATCCGAACCCGGGCAACTACCTGATGCAGGGCGACCACGTAGCCGCCGTCCTCGATTGGGAGCTTGCCGCCATCGGCGACCCGCGCGCCGACCTGGGCTTCTACGCGGGGCTGCTCTCCATCTTCGGGGGCATGCCCGGCGAGGGCGGCCGCACGCTCCTCTCGGATGCCTATGAAGGGATCACAGGGCGGCCGCTGCACAACCTCGACTACTACGAAGCTGCCGGGCTCTACAAGATGGCCCTGGTGATGGCAGGCTGGGCGGGGCGCATGGCCGGGGCCACCGGCTACTATGGCTTCGACGCTATCGCTCAGCGCCTTTCCGCGTTGCTCGGCCCGCGGTGGGCAAAGTGAAGACGAACATGGTCCCGCGGCCAACCTCGCTCGTCGCCCAGATATCTCCCCCGTGCGCCCGGACGATCTCTCGCGAGATGGCCAGGCCCAGACCGTAACCCTTCGAACGCCCGTCGGCGCGGGCGCTGTCCTTTGCCCGGTAGAACCGCTCAAAGAGGTGGAGCACGTCCTCTGGCGGGATTCCTTTGCCGGTGTCGCTCACTGTCACCTGCACTGTACCGGGCTGAATCGCGTGCGACGCCAGGCGAACTGTGCCCCCCGCCGGCGTGTGGCGAAGGGCATTGTCGAGCAGGTTGTTCAGCACCTGCTCCAGCCGGTCAAAGTCGCCGCGGATGTGCATCACATCAGCGGCCGCGATCTCGAGGTTCACGCCGCCCTCATCCGCGCGCAGGGCGAAGATCTCGCGTACGTGCTCGAACAGCTCTCGGACCTCGATGTCCTCCTGCCGCATCGAAACCTGCCCGCTTTCGATGCGCGAAAGGTCCAGCAGTTCTTCGACAAGCCGCAGCACCCGGTTCGACTCGGTGCTGATGACCTTCGCCGAGCGCTGGATGCCCTCCGGATCGTCGATCGTGCCGTCCTGGACCGCTTCGCTGAACCCGCGGATGGAAGTAAGGGGAGTCTTGAGCTCATGCGAGATGTTGGCCAGGAAGTCGCGCAGCGTCTGCTGGGAACGCTGTACCTCCTCGGTCATGCGGTTGAAGGTCGCCGCGAGCTCGCGCACTTCGCGCGGACCGGTGGCGGGGACACGCTGGCGGTAGCTGCCGCGGGCCACGCTGCGGGCCGCTCGAGCGATGTTGCGCAGGGGGGCGGCCACGCTCTGCGAAAGGAGGAAGCCAAGCACCAGCGCCGCGGCGACGCCGATTAGCCCGGAGAACACGAGGCGCGGCGTCAGGTCGCCGAACACCGTTGTCAGGCTTGCCGCGGGCTCGGCCACGACAAGATCTGTCGCGCCACTCCCCGCGAAGGAGGCCGCGACCGCTTCCGAAAGCGGGATGCTGACGCAGAGCTGCTCCGGCCGGTCAGGCACTTCAAGGCGGCAACGCCTGGGCGAGCGTGCGCCCGCCGGCCCTGCGGCGGCAGTACCGCTCTTCAGGTCCTTCACCACTGCCTCATCGAGAGGAGCTGAGCTTGCCCAGCCCCCGGGTACCACGCGGCCCGCAGCGTCGACCACGGCCAGCGAGGTCTCATCATCGGTGGGCGAATTGCTGGAGTTGACGAAGTTCCGGAGGTTCAGCAGCAGGTCGGCGCCGGAAGGTGGATCGCTGCCCTTCATGGCCGTTTCGGCCTGCAGGTCGACCAGGCGGCCCAGGTCCTCGAGGCTGTTGTACGAGAGTGAATCGCGATACCCGCCGACCTGCAGGTAAAGGCTGAGCGCGGCCAGCCCCAGGGTGACCACGATGATGATCAGGTACGTCAGGAACAGGCGGACCTGCAGGCTGTCCATGGGCGGGGGGCGCCTCCCGCGCGCGCGTCAGGCCGGAGTTTCGATGAGCTTGTAGCCGACCCCGCGAAGCGTCTCTATCTGCACCTTCGCACCTGTTAGTTTCGACCTTAAGTGCTGGACGTGCACATCCACCGTCCGCGTTTCGCCGGCGTAGTCGTACCCCCAGACCGATTCCAGGAGCTGGTCGCGCGTGAGGGCGATGCCCGGGTTCTCGACAAAGGCGACGAGCAGGTCGAATTCCTTGGTGCGCAGCGAGAGCATTGTGTCGTCGACGCGCACCTCGCGGCGCGCCTTATCTACGGCCAGGTTCGCGACCGAGACAGCATTCTGCACCCGGCGCCCGCTCTCCGACCGGCGGAGGATCGCCTTGACGCGGGCCACCAGCTCGCGCGGGTTGAAGGGCTTCGTCATGTAGTCGTCGGCGCCCAGTTCGAGTCCCACTATCTTGTCGACATCTTCGTTGCGGGCGGTGAGCATGAGGATGGGCACATCGTGGTGGCGGCGCAGTTCGCGGCACACTTCGAAGCCGTCCATGCCGGGCATCATCACATCCAGGATGACAAGCGCTGGCGGCGACTGGGAGAAACGGGCGACGGCATCCTTGCCGCTCCCCAGGCCCTCTACCGCGAAGCCTTCCTTCTCGAGGTAAAGCGTGACCAGGTCGCGGATATTCTCCTCGTCGTCAACTACCAGGATTCGCTGTGCCATTACGTTCCAAGCCGGCCGGGCAAGGGGACCCGGGCCGCCGCTGTCAGTATATGCGCTGAGGGCTCCAGGCCAGCCACCCGGTTGCCCGGGGCGGAGGTAGGCGTTCCTGGAGCCCTCAGCCAGAGGGGTGCCGGTGGGTGGGGCCGTCATCCACCCACTGTGCTGCGGCTAAGTCTCAATCCCTCCTGTAATCAGCGAACGTGGAAAGCGAAAACCGTATGTAAAATG
>CAYYYI010000171.1:0-4992 GCA_964475735.1 uncultured Anaerolineaceae bacterium | reverse complement strand
TGCAGACGTAGCGTACGAATCTGCGCCTTTCTGCGCGCCTGAGCGCGGCGGGGCAGCAATAAAACTGTATGTGTACCAAAGAAGGCGGAGATAGTAGCCGCCACAGGCCAGGCGCCGGGGGGACGTGCCGCCCCGGTGAGGCCGCCCGCAGTGCGTAAGCGCTAGCGGCCGCGGCCTTGCCGCGGCCTGTACGCCTCCCCGAAGAAGACCAGCAGGGGAGGCGAAACGATGCCATTCGTCAGCCAGGTCCGCGGCCGCCCCGTGTTCGACGCCGATGGCGCACGCGTCGGGGTGCTCCGCGATCTCGTAATCACCACCGAAGTGCCGTATCCGCCTGTGCGGTCGATTGTCGTGGACGGCGACGGCGGGGAGTTTTCCGTCCCGTGGCGCGATGTCGCATCGGTCACGCCGAAGGGGGCGGCGCTGCGCCGGAGGTACGTCGCCAGCGCCTATCGGCCTCCTTCTGACGATGACGCCCTGGTCTGGCTCGGCCGCGACGTGATGGACCGCCAGATCGTCGACACCGAGGGCGTCAAGCTGGTGCGTGTCAACGACGTGGCCCTCACGCCGTTGAACGACGAAATGCGGGTGGCAGGGGTCGACGCGACCACTGCGGGCCTGCTGCGGCGGGTCGGGCTCGGGCGCATAGCGGGACGAAAGCCCGGGAAGCTCATCGATTGGGAACAGGTCGATATCGGCCCGGCCCTGAGCGAGCTTCACCTGCGCGTTCCCTACGACCGGCTCCGGCGCATGCACCCGGCCGACATCGCCAGCATCGTGGGCCAGATGTCGCCCGGCGAGGCCGCGGACGTACTCGAAGCGCTCGACGACGAGACGGCCGCGCGGGCTATGGCCGAGCTGCCGGAAGAGAAGCAGGCGGTGGTGCTTTCGGCAATGGAGCCGGAGGAAGCGGCCGACGTGCTCGACGAAATGGAGCCGGACGAAGCGGCGGACGTCCTGGGCGACCTGACGGAGGCGCGTGCCCAGGAGCTCATGGAGTTGATGGAGCCGGGGGCGGCAAGCGAAGTGCGTGAACTGCTTGCCTACCCCGAGGACACGGCCGGGGGACTGATGAACTCCGGCCCCGTGACCGTGCCAGAAGATGCCACCATCGCGAACGCGGTCGCCCTGGTCCGCGCCGCTCGCGCCGAAGGCGACGAGATTGGTGAGGTGTATGTTCTCGACAGCGAGGGGAAGCTGGCGGGAGCGCTCTCGCTGCTTGCGCTCCTGACAACCGGTCCGGGGATCGAGGTTGCCGCCGTGATGGAGCGCGGGCTTCGAACGGTTCGGACAGACGACCCCGAGGAAGAGGTGGCCCGCACGATGGTGCACTACGGGCTGCTCACCGTGCCCGTGGTCGATGAGGATGGCCGCCTGAAGGGCGCGGTCAGCATCGGCGACGTCATTGACCTGTTCGCCCCGCGCGTCTGGCATGGGCGGCCCAGGCGGCAGCGGGAGTAGGGCGTGACGGGAAAGGAGAGGGCGGAGGCGCCATCGGCGTTTCGCGGGCGAGGCTCGCGGCTTCGCCTGCGCGCGACGCTCTTCCTGGCCGTCATGGGCCCGGGACTCATCACGGGCATCGTCAACAACGACGCGACCGGCATTGCGGGGTATTCGCTCGCGGGCGCGAAATTCGGCTACTCGTTGTTCTGGGCGCTCATCATCAGCACATTCGCGCTTGGCGTTGTCCAGGAACTGGTGGCGCGCATGGGCGCCGTCACCGGGAAGGGCCTGGCCGACCTGATCCGGGAGCAGTTCGGAGTGCGCATTGCCCTGCTCGCGATGCTCACGCTGCTGATGGTGAATTCGGCGACGGTGGTCGCGGAGTTTGCAGGCGTGGCTGCAGCCTCGGAGATCTTCGGCCTATCGCGCTACGTTTCTGTGCCGCTGGCGGCGGTGCTCGTGTTCGCGCTCGTCGCCTACGGCACGTACCGGAAGGTTGAGCTTGCGCTGCTCGGCATCTCCCTTATCTACATCACCTACTTCATCACCGGTTTCATGGCCGACCCGGCCTGGCCGAAGGTCGCGCGGGGCATGGCGCCCACGTTTGAACTGGATGTGACCTACCTGACGATCCTGATAGCCATCGTCGGCACGACAATCACGCCCTGGGAGATGTTCTACAACCAGGCCGCGGTCGTGGACAAAGGCCTTGGCAAGCGCGATCTGCGCTACATCGCCCTGGATTCCTACGCCGGGGCGGCCTCGATGGCGGCGATCGCGTTCTTCATCATGCTCACGACTGCGGCCACCCTCTGGACAGATGGACGCCCGGCGGGGAACGTCGAGGAGGTGGCGCAGGCGCTCCATCCGCTCGCGGGCGACCTGGCGGCGGAGCTGTTCGCGATCGGGCTCCTGAACGCCGCCCTGATGGCGATGGCCGTCCTGCCGCTGACGACTGCCTACGCCATCTGCGAAGCTTTTGGCTGGGAGCGGAGCGTCAACCGCGGCATTCGCGAGGCCCCGGCGTTCTTCGGGATCTTTGGAGGATTGCTGGCAATCGGGGCGCTGGCGGTGCTCATTCCGGGGCTGCCCCTGCTGGTTCTCATCATGATTCCGAACGTGGCCGGGGGTGTGCTCCTGCCCATCATCCTGGTGCTGGCGCTGAAGCTGGTGAACGACCGCCGCATTATGGGCGAGCACGCCAACTCACGCGGCCAGAACGCGATCACAGTCGCCACGACCGCGGGAATCATCGCGCTGACGGCGGTCTACGTGGGTGTGCTGGCGCTCACGGGGCTCGGCGTGATCTAGCAGCCGCGGCGTCCGGCGCCAGCACCGGTTTCATTCCCGCGCGCGGCCTTGCGGGCTTGCCCGCGCCATCAATCTGTGCAAAGGCTTGATCAGGTGATCTATAATGGCCCAGCACAACAAGATGTGCTAACGGAGGCTGCCCATGCGCGGAACGAAACTCATCTCTTTGGCCGCGGCTGCGGTCCTTCTCCTCTCCACTGTCACCATGGCGACCGCGGGCTTCGACCTGCCGCCCGGGGACATGCTGGTTCGCAGCAACTCCTCCCAGCCGATGGTCCTGGGGGATTCCTTCACCTACCAGGGACGGCTCACCGAAGGCGGGGGCCCTGCCAGCGGGGTCTACGACCTTCGCTTCATCCTCTACGATGCCGAGTCCGGCGGCACCCAGGTTGGCTCCACTGTCGCGGTCAACGATGTGACTGTGACTGGCGGCCTGTTCACGGTCTCGTTGGACTTCGGCGCAGGCGTTTGGAACGGCGACGCTCGCTGGATGGAGATCGCGGTGCGACCGGGCGCAAGCTCGGGCACCTACACCATGCTTTCGCCGCGGCAGGCGATCGGGAGCACGCCGTACGCCCTCTACGCGAAGGCAGCAGGCGGGATTGCGGTGCCCTTCAGCGCCTCGGGGAGCGTTGACAGCCCCGATGAGCTGTTCGGGATCACCCAGACCGGGACTGGCATCGGGTTGAAGGTCGAGCGCGGGAGCACGAGCGCCACTCCCTATCCCGCGATCTATGGGCTGAACAGCGGCGCGGGAGGGTCTGCTGCGGTCCAGGGAGAGACGCTGAACACGGAAGGTGTCGGCGTGGCCGGGTTCGCAGCCGCTTCCGGTGGTGGCACTGCGGGCCTTTTCATTGGGAATGGGGCGGACTCTACGGCGCTGGAAATCGGGAACGGGGCCTTGAAAGTGAGCGGTGCGGTGGTCCCTGCGTTTGTGCACACGGTAACGGCGGCAAGCATTGCGGCGGCCCCTGATTGCGTCTTCTCGCAGTGTTCGAGGCTTTCTCATCCGCTGCTCGATGGGAAACCCAATGCCATCGTGCTGGTTACGTACCTTCAGCCCGGCGTGAGCAACCCGCACGCGGTTGGCGTGGACTACGTGAATGGGTTCTGGAGGATCTTCAACGTGGACGGCGCTGCCATCCCTGCGGACGCAAAGTTCAACGTCCTTGTCATCTCACAATGACCGGCCAATCGCGCGGCTACCGAGGAGGTGGGTCTTATGCGACGCCCCAGGCTCGTTAGTGCAGGCATCCTGATGGTTGCGGTCGCCATTGCCCTGGCCGCCTCGGCTGCCCTCGGCCAGGTCTCTGGCTCGTGGAACCTGGAGTGGAACGTCATCAGCGGCGGCGGCGGCGTTAGCTCGCAAGATCCGTATGCCGTCCGCGGGGTCGTGGGCCAGGCTGTGGCGGGCGGGCCCTCGACCGGGGGCAACTACGCCGTCACCAGCGGCTTCGTGGCCGGAATGGGGGAGATCAAGTTCAAGGCGTTCCTGCCGCTCATCTCCCGGGGGCCGTAGCGCCGCGGCGCCGCTGCTATGCTGCGCCTGATCCACCCCTAAGGAGCGGCCGAGTGCGATTTGCCTCCGCCGAGGAAGCCGTCTCGCAGGTAAGGTCCGGGCACCGGGTCTATGTGCATGCCGGGTGTGCGACGCCGCACGCTCTCATCGACGCGCTTGTGACCAGGTACGGAGAACTCCGCGACGTCGAGATCGTTCACATGCACACCGAAGGCCCGGCACTCTACGCCGAGCCTGAGATGGCCGGCCACTTCCGCCACAACGCGCTTTTCATTGGGCCGAACGTGCGGGAGGCGGTCCAGGAGGGGCGAGCGGACTACACGCCCGTCTTCCTTTCGGAGATCCCTTCGCTCTTCGAGCACGACGGGCTGCTGCCTTTGGACGTGGCCTTCCTCCACGTCACGCCGCCCGATGATGATGGCAACTGCTCGCTCGGCGTTTCGGTCGATTGCGCGCTTGCGGCGGCCTATCACGCGAAACTGGTCATCGCGCAGGTGAACCCGCGCATGCCGCGCACCTACGGGCACGTGCTGCCCTCCTCGGTGATCGACCTCGCCGTGGCGGTCGACGTTCCCCTCCCGCACGGGCGACCGCTCGAACAGACGGCCGAGGGCATGGCCATCGGAGGTAACGTCGCGGAACTGATCGGGGATGGCGCCACGCTCCAAATGGGGATTGGCGCCATCCCCGCCGGGGTGCTTGCTTCGCTCGGTGGCCAC
>CAYYYI010000170.1:2470-5062 GCA_964475735.1 uncultured Anaerolineaceae bacterium | reverse complement strand
GCCATCCCGAAAAGGCCGAGCAGGTACCAGTGGAGGAATCCGCCCGTCTCCGGCGTCGGAGGCCATGCTTCCAGGGCCGGGCAGTCGCTACAGGCGGCGACAACGTGCAGGTCCCAGAGGTAGCGCGCCATCTCTTCTCCAGCAGCCAACCCGGGCGCTTTGAAGTTGGCTGGAGAGGAGATCATTCGTCGAGTAACCGCGTCCAGCTGCAGGTACCAGGCAATCCAGCCCGTGCGCACCAGCAGAACGTCCCCGGGGCGGATCTCCACACCCTGGGCGACGCGGCAGGCCTCAAGGTCCGCAACCGTGACCCCCACAGATTCTCGCGCGTCGATCGGCCGTCCCTCACTGGCAAGAAATCTCGCAACATCCAGGAGCACCCCCCGGCCGGCTATCCCTCGCCGCGCCCAGTGCTCGATTCCCCCCCGCGTTCCCGGCTGGCCGGTGACATCCGCGGCAGTGACCCCGTTGTAGAAGCCATGCTCGGGATGGCCAACGTGAACCAGGCTGTCCCACTGCGAGCTTGCCTGGGGGAAGAAGTTGTCGAGCACGTCGTCGTGGCCGTTGGGATTGCGGAAGATGGTCTGCCGGACTGCTCCCCGCCCGTAGAGTGGCGGCGAAGGCAGCTCAAGCTCCCAGTTCAGCGGGAACATTGCGCCGCGCTGCACAAGCCTTGCCGCCGCGACGATCCGCTCCGGAGTCTGGAGGTTGAACAGACCCACCTGGTCGTCCTTCCCGAAGAGCCACCAGCCCGACCGCGGCGGGGCGCCCTCGACGGCGGGAAGCTGGTCGAACGATGGCAGAGGATCGGGAACAGGCACGGCGGGCCTCCTGGGCGGAGTGTGCGGAAGGGCATTCTTCGCGGAGCCGCCCGCGCCGGTCAAGCGCCCGCTGGACCGGGGACGCCCAAACCCGGCAAGATCGGTGGAGAGGTGGCCACCGTGATCAAGGGCGTTTCTCCGTTTGTTGTGGCCGGTCGAATTCTCGCCGTTATCGGCATGGGGATGACCGCGGCCGTGGCGATCCTGCTTGCGCTGGTCCCGGAATGGCTCTGGGCGACAGCCGCAGCCCTGGCATTCCTCCCGTTTTTTGGCCTGATCGTGCTGGTCGAGCGCTACTCCGTTCGCCATGGGTTGATCGGTGTCGAGCCGCCTGCTCCCGACCGGTAGCCGCGCGGCCCTGGTGGCCGGAGTGGTGCTCCTGGCTGCCTGCGGCAGCGGCGAGCCCGCGACCGTGCGCATTCCGGGAGAGATGGCCTGCACTCCCTCCGACCTCGGCGATGGGTATTTCATGCTCCTTGAGGGCGAGGTCTCCGTCCGCAACCTGGCCGACCTTTCCGACGACGCCCCACGCCGCGAGCGTGAGCTGCGGTCGGCGGGCCTGCGCGGGGGACGGTTCAGCTACTGGAAGGAGCAGGTTGGGCGTCCGCCGTTCGACGCCCCCGCGGAGGTCCTCTGCCAGGCGCTTGAGTTCGAGAGCGCGGCGCAGGCGGAGCGCTTCGTCCGCGAACTGACGGCCAGCGCCGGCGAGCTTGCGACAACGGCGATGAAGTGGCTCCCAAAGGAGCACCGCGCAGCGGATGAGATGGGCATCTCCACGCCGTCGGCGCTCCCCGCCGGGACACGGGCGTTCAGGCTTGCCGCCAGCGGAGACGGGGCAGAGGTGGAGATGCACGTGGTAATGGCCGCCAATGGCCGTTATGTCCAGAGCGCCTACGTCAGCGCCGGCCGCGGTATTGAGGCCGCCCTCAACATCCTTGGGAACGTCACGGGGCGGACGCAACTACTCGCCACCCCCCGCTGACGCCGCCTGTTACTTGGGCGACTCCGTGATGGTGACCGACCGCATCACATCGCCTTTCTCGAGCTTTTCCACCACATCCATGCCGCTGGTCACTTCGGCGAACGGGTAGAACTTGTCACCGCCCTTGCTGTCGTAGTCCAGCCCCACGTTGTGCTTGAGGTTGATGAAGAACTGGCTGCCAAACTGCCCCGATCCGGAAACCTTCGCCATGGAGACCGTCCCACGGGTGTTCTTCAACTCGTTCGGCTCATCCGGGGTGGTGTAGCCGGGGCCGCCAGTGCCGTTCCCCTTCGGGTCACCGCCCTGCACCACGAAGGTAGGCTCCACCCGGTGGAATGTAAGGCCATCGAAGTACCCCTTCTGGGCCAGGAAGACGAAGCTGTTGACGGTGTTGGGGGCAACATCCGCGAAGAGCTTCAACACGATTTCGCCCTTGTCAGTCTTGATCGTGGCCGTGTACTGCTTGTTCTCGGCGTCTATGACCTGCTCGGCCTGCGTGAAGACGCGCGGATCGGCAGTGGGCGAGGCATCCGGTGTTTCGCTGGCCGAAGGCGAGGCGCTGGGGTCCACGGTGGGCGTAGCTGTTGCATCGGGGACGGATGGTTCCGGGCTCGCCGACTGGGCGATAGCAGCGATGAGCACGCCACCGATCATGATCGCGGCGCCGGCGATGTAGAACACCTTCACATTCGCGAGCAGGTTCATGGGGAAACCGGGGCGGTACTTCTCGGCAGGAGCGCTGCCACCGACGCTGTAGCTGCGGCGGCGCACCGCCGCCTGGCGCAGGTG
>CAYYYI010000170.1:0-2370 GCA_964475735.1 uncultured Anaerolineaceae bacterium | reverse complement strand
AAGGAAACCGAAGCGGCCTGTCGCACCCTCGGCGTCGAGACGCTCCTCTGCCGGGCCGACGTGGCAAGCGACGACGACTGCCGCCGCATGGCCGCCGAGGCGATGGCAAAGTGGGGGCGAATCGACGCTCTCATCAACAACGCGGGAACCACATCCTTCGTCGACCACGCGAACCTCGAAGGACTCTCCGCAGACGATTTCCACCGCATCTACGCGGTGAACGTCATCGGTCCCTTCCAGATGACCCGCGCCGTCGCGCCTCACATGAAGGCCGCGGGGAGAGGCGCAATCGTCAACATCTCGTCCATCGCCGGCGTGATGGGAGTTGGCAGTTCGATCGCATACACGGCGTCGAAGGGCGCGCTGAACACGATGACGCTCTCACTGGCGCGCGCCCTGGGGCCGGAGATCCGGGTGAACACCGTCTGCCCCGGGTTCATCCAGGGGCGCTGGCTGCGCGGCGGCCTCGGCGATGCCGTCTATGAGGCCGCCCTGGCGGCCCAGGAGCGCACAACGCCGCTCCGCAAAGCCGGAACGCCCGAAGACATGGCGCAGGCGGCCGTCTGGTTTGTTGAAGGGGCCGACCTCGTGACCGGCGAGTTCCTGATCGTCGACGCGGGCGCGCACCTCGCAGGCGCCCCGCTGATTGCCAGGTAGCCCGCCGCCAGCGGACAGCTGCCGATGCCTTCCCCCCGGGCGGCGGGGCCAGGCCGGCTGCCGTACGCCTTCAGTCCGTCTCCCATGAACGGACATAGTCACTGAGCAGTTAGCCCGGTCGTTTTCTCTCGGCAGCGACAGGCAGGATGTCCGCTGTTTCCCGGGGGACGGGCTGGGCGTATCCTGTCTCCTCTATGGCTGATGCCCGAACCATTCGCGCGCACCTGGAAGAGCTTGTCTCCGTGGCGGTCAGCAAAGCCGTGGCCGCCGGCGATCTCCCGGACGTTGCCGTGCCCACGGTCGCGATCGAACGCCCCAAGGACCCCGCTAACGGCGATTTCGCCAGCACGCTTCCCCTGCGGATGGCCCGCGCCGCCATGCGGCCCCCCCTCGAACTGGCAAACGCCATCGCAAAGCACTTCCCTGCGGATGCCGCTGTCCAGCCGCCCGAGGTCGCGCCCCCGGGGTTCATCAATATCCGGCTCACGGACGCATTCCTCCAGGGCCAGGTCGAACAGACCATTGCCCTCGGTCCGCGCTACGCGGACCTCGCGCTGGGCGAGGGGAGGAAGGCGCAGGTCGAATTCGTTTCCGCCAACCCCACCGGTCCGCTGCACGTTGGCAACGGGCGTGGCGCCGCCATCGGTGATGCCCTCGCCTCCGTTCTCGCGGCCGCGGGCTACGAAGTGGAACGCGAGTACTACGTCAACGACGCGGGAACGCAGACCGACACCTTCGGCGACACGCTCTACGCTCGTTACCAGCAGCTTGCCGGGCGCGAAGCCGAGATCCCGGCCGACGGCTACCCCGGCCACTACATGGTCGAACTGGCGCAGGCGATCCGCGAGCGCCACGGCGAATCCTTCCTGCGACCACCCGGCGAGGCGGCCCCGGACGAACTCAACGCACTGGGCATCGAACTGATGGTCGAGCAGATCCGCGAGACGCTCGCCCTCTTCGGCGTCCGCTATGACCGCTGGTTCAGCGAGAAGTCGCTCTACGGGCCCGACGGAACGTATGAAGAGGCGATGACCATCCTCCGAGGGCAGGGTCAGCTCATACAGCGCGAGGGCGCCCTCTGGTTCACCTCAAGCGAGCTGGGCGAGAACAAGGACAACGTCGTCGTGCGCTCGGACGGCCGCCCCACCTACTACGCCAGCGACATCGCCTACCACCACGACAAGTTCTTCCGCCGCCGCTTCTCGCTCGTCATCGACGTGTGGGGCGCCGACCACCACGGCCACGTCTCCCGCCTGAAGACGGCGGTCAAGGCTCTGGGAGTCGACCCCAATGCCCTCCACGTGCTGCTCTACCAGCTCGTCACGCTCAAGCGCGACGGCGAAGCCGTCCGCCTCTCCAAGCGCGGCGGCGAAATCATCACCCTCGATGACCTCGTTGAGGAAGTCGGCCCCGACGCGGCCCGCTTCTTCTTCCTCATGCGCTCGCCCGGAGCCCAGATGGACTTCGACCTCGACCTCGCCGTCAAGCAGTCGAGTGAGAACCCCGTGTTTTATGTGCAGTACGCCCATGCCCGCCTGGCGAGCATCCTCCAGCGGGCGTCCGAGCAGGGGCTGACCCCCGACGGCGGCGATGTCAGCCTCCTCACGAAGCCCCACGAGCTCGCCCTCATCCGCGAAATGATGCGCCTGGCCGACATCGTCGAAGCCGTTGCGACTACTTTCGAGCCGCAGCACCTGCCGCACTACGCCATGG
>CAYYYI010000169.1:1909-5088 GCA_964475735.1 uncultured Anaerolineaceae bacterium | reverse complement strand
TCGCCGTTGGTCTCGCTGATGCCGGGGTGATGGGTGTCGGCCCAGGTGAGCGGGCTGCGCGCCTTGGAGTACACCTTATTTGTGGTATCGGTGCCAGCCGCGATGACGGAGTCGGACGAGTCGGCGCCGAAGCCGTGCCCCTGCCATGGCTCGGGCGTGAAGACGCCGATCACCTTGAGGATGCGCATCGACGGAACGCCGATGACGAGGAGCTGCCCCGAGTGCCCACCCGAGGCGATGATGACGAATTCATCGAACTTGCCGCCGGGCACGTAGGTCTTGACTGCGCGGGCCACATCGTCGGGAGAAAGGCCACGCTCCTTGGCGATGTCGGCGGCCCGGCCGCTGAGGCCGGTTGCGCCACCGCCACCGCCATCCCCATCGCCGCCGACGGCGTTCCCAATAACGCCACCGACGACAAGGCCGGCCGCCCCCGCTGCCGCACCCTGGATCAATTCACGCCTGGTTACTGCCATGAAAGATCTCCTCTCCTTTGCATGTGATGCCAAATTCTGGACTTTTCTGACATCTTTATGACCTACACCCGTCTCAGGACTCGCACGCGCGGGCGTTTCGCGTGTTGCTGCAGGAGATTGGGAGACCTACTGAACGGTGATGGTCCCCACCATGTCGGGCACGTGATAGTCGCACTGGAACTTCACCACGCCCTTCTTTGTGAACTTCACTTCCATCTTGTCGATCTCACCAGCGTTGACGATCGTCTTGCCGGTGAAGTCCTTGCCTTCGGTCGCTTTGCTCAGGATGTGCATGTTGTGGATGGCTGTCCCCTTGTTGGGGAGGGTGAACTTGATGGTCTTGTTGACGGGCACGGTCACGTTCTTGGGCTCGAAGAAGTTGTCCTGCATCTCGATCGTCACTTCGGTTGACCCACCGCTGGAGCCGCCGTCCGGCTTGTCGTCCCCGTTCGACGTTGTCTCCGTCCCCTTGATCTTGATGCCGTCGTCCGAGTCGCCGTCGCCACCGCACGCAACAGCCAGGCTGGCCACCAATCCAACGGCCGCCAGCACTCCAAAGACCCGGACAATGAGTGTTTTGTTCACTTAGGAAAGTTCCTCCGCAGTTTGCTTATTATGGTAGACAGGTCATCCTGGCGGCGCCACTCGCGATAGCGCCTGAGGTTGATTGCGCCGGCGTCAAGCCAGACCCCGGTGCAGATGTCCCCGGCTAACAGTCTACTCGAACCGGCCGACCAAATGTGATGGAAGTCACAATCGCGCATCAACGCGATTCGCACAAGTTCACCCGAGGCTTCATTGCCCACGGGCGGCAGTGTCCGAGGTTTAGATACCCCCGAGGAACGGACGAAGGTCGGGAAAAGAAAGGACCATAGGGCCGTCAATTGGGGTTAGGTCCTTGCAGGAGCGGCCGGTCTCAAACACCCCGCGGCTGCGCACTACTCTGACTGTGGCGTCACTTCGCCCAGGTTCAGAACATAATGAGGCGACCCGGACCATGCTTCGCGTTGCCACCGCCGGTCCTCCAGGTCGCGCCCGAGGCGTCCGGTTTCTGGCACGGCCGGCAGCACGGCGGTGTGAAAGGCCCCCGTCTGCGCATAGCGGACGGCGACGGCGATCATCCAGAGCTCGATGCCGCGGCCGCCGTATTCCCTGGCGAGCACGGGGGGCGCCACAAGCGCCACGCCGCGCTGCGCTTCCCGCACCGAGATGACCCCGGCGACCCGCTCGCCGTCGGCCAGGACGAACCAGCCGGGACGGGCGCCCTGTTCGAACGGCCACGGATCCTCCCCGGTGAGGGCGGCAATGGCCGCGGCATCTGCCCGCCGCTGCTCGCGGACGGTCAGCAGGGGCAGCCTGCGTTCGACAACGAAGGTTTCCGGGCCGGAATCGCCTCCCTCTCGTGACACGGGGACGTAGCCCCAGCGTTGAAACGCCCATCGGGTGCGTTCGTGGGCGGGGAGCCGGGTGCGCGCAAAGCGAAGGCCCCTCTCCTGGGCCCTGCGTTCGACGGCGCGCACCACCTCGCGCCCCGCGCCCGGGACAACCGAGCCGAGGCAGTCGAACCACAGGACGCCTTCGTCTGCGGAGAGGCGAACGGCCGCGGCAACTCCAGCGTCCGGGCGCTCGGCGATGAGCATATCGCTCCCCGTTTGAAGCGCTGCTGCCACGCCCTCGGCGGTGAGCATTGCGGGACCGACCATGTGCGCAAGCCCCTCAAACGCGCGGGCGAGGGCCGCTGCGATGGCCGCAGCGTCACCCGGTTCGGCGCGCCGGATGGCGAAGCGGCTCACGGATTGGTCACCCTGGTCCTGGAATCGAACGAAGAGAGGGGATGGTGGGCGGTGGGAGACTCGAACTCTCGACCTCGTCGGTGTGAACGACGCGCTCTAACCGGCTGAGCTAACCGCCCCGGAACTGCCAGTCTAGGCCCACCACCCGCGGGGTTCAACCGCAATGGGGCGGAGCTAACGGGCGCTTTGCTTCCCGCCAGCTATCCTTGGTGGCGTCGTGCAACTACTCCGTCCCCGTTCGCCGGCCGTTGCGGACCTCCGGCCGTGGAGCCCCAACCCGTGGGCGATGGTGGCAATCGCCGCGGGCGTGCTGGGCGTGGTCCTGGGAATGGTGCTTGGAACATTCGTCTTTTCCGGTCCGGACTACCGGTACCACCTCTGGCGGTGGGAAGCGGACAACCTCACCAGCAACCTGTTTACGCGCCTTGGCATCGGGCCCGGCCCCGGTGCAGCGGCGAGCGAAGAGGCGCTCTCCCGCTACTTCGCGCTCACGAGCCAGATCCGCGCCGCACTCGAATCGCCTGAGCCGGACCGGGCCCTCGTTGACACGCTCACGAGCGAGCGAGCCGCCTACGAGAACGACGTGGAACGCACCGTTGAGCGCTACATCGAGGAGGCCGTCCGCGCCGCGGGGCTGCAGGAACCGCTCCCTCTCTTCGGCAAGGTGCGAATTACGTGGCCGCCCGCCGACATCGAGCTCACGAGCCCGCCGCGGCTGCTGGTGAGGTCGCCCAGGGACCGCATCGAGCGCAAGAGCGACACGCTGCTGAAGAACGATCTCACGCTGCGGCAGATCGAGGGGATTGAAGACGAGCACGACAGCGAGCGCACCGTTTCGCTCGTCGTTTCGATTGGCGGGCTGGCTGCCTACCCGGCAATCGTCCGTGATGACCGCTCCTACGACTCGCTG
>CAYYYI010000169.1:0-1809 GCA_964475735.1 uncultured Anaerolineaceae bacterium | reverse complement strand
TGGCTGGGGACGGAGGAGTCGAACCCCCACGTACAGATCCAGAATCTGCTGTCCTACCATTAGACGAGTCCCCAGCGTGCTTTCAGACTAACACGGCCGCCCTGAGTCGCTCCAGATCAGTGGCGGTGCTCCAGGTGCGCGCGGGCGGTTCGCAACCGTTGAAGGGAGCGGTCCCGGCCCAGAAGCGCGAGCGAGTCGAAAAGCGGTATCCCCTGGGCGCGGCCCATCTCGGCTACGTAGAGCACGGGCACGAGTTTGCGCAACTTCATGGCGAGGTCGCCTTCCAGTCCCCTGATCGCCGCCTCGATTGCGTCGCGGTCCCATTGCTCCGTGGTGACCCGGTCGAGAGCGAGAAGGGCCGCATCCACTATTCTCCGCGCCGCTTCGGTGTCCCCTCCGGTCTTTTCGGTCAGGAGGGCGGGGTCGTAATCGGGCGCCTCGTAGCCGAAGAGGAAGGCTGTGAGAGGCGCGATTTCGTCCAGGCGCCCGACGCGTTCGCGTAGCAACGGCGCGACGGCAGTTACGAGCTCTGCATCGACAGGACGCGGGACGGAGGCGGGCAGGTCCTCTTCGCACCATTCCGCGATGGTGCGGCGCCAGCGTTCAGCGGGCATTTCGCGGATGTAGTGGCCGTTGAGGTGATTCAGCCGCTCGATGTCGAAAACCGCCGGGTTGGCGACCACACGTTCGAGCGAGAACTGCTCCTTGAGCTCCTCAATGGTGATGAGCGAGGTGCGGTCGTCGAGCGACCAGCCGAGGAAGGCGAGGAAGTTGACCATGGCCTCGGGCAGGTAGCCGTTGCGACGGTAGTCGAGCACCGAGGTGTCGCCGGTGCGCTTGCTCAGCTTCTTGTGGTCCGGCCCGAGGATGAGCGGCAGGTGGGCCCAGAGGGGCGGGTCCCAGCCGAGAGCTTCGTAGAGCTGGATGTGCTTGGGGGCGCTCGAGATCCATTCGTCGCCGCGGATTGCGTGCGTGATCTCCATCTCCGTGTCGTCAACGACCACGCCGAGATGGTAGGTGGGAAAGCCGTCCGACTTCAGCATCACGAAGTCATCCTGGAGGGCGTTTTCGAAGACGATTGAACCGCGGATGAGGTCATCGAGGACGGTCGTGCCTTCGCGGCGCATGGCGAAGCGGACGACGAACTTCTCGGTGCGCGCGCGGCCTTCCGATTCGCCTGGCGCAATGTCGCGGCAGAGGCCGTCGTAGCCCGGGGGGCGCTTCGCGGCAACCTGGGCGGCGCGCATCTGGTCGAGACGCTCGGGAGTGCAGAAACAGCGGTAGGCGCGGCCGCGTTCGATGAGCGTGAGAGCGGCCTTCTGATAGAGCGGCAGCCGTTGCGACTGGTAGTAGGGCCCGTGGATGCCGCCGACGCCGGGACCCTCGTCCCAATCGATGCCAAGCCAGCGGAGGCTCTCCATGATCGCTTCGACGGAGGTCTCGACGAGACGGTTACGGTCGGTGTCCTCGATGCGCAGGATGAAGACGCCGCCGTTAGCTCGCGCAAGCGCCCAGCTGAAAAGCGCCGAGCGGATGTTGCCGATGTGGGGGTCGCCCGTGGGGCTCGGCGCGTAGCGCGTGCGAACGGTCACGAGGGGTCCTCCGTGCGGAGCGGGGGTACGGGTTTGGCGTAGGGCAAGGCTATCGTTTCGGCCCCCATCGATCGAACGGCGTCGAGGAAGTCGGGAGGCAGTGGGGCCGCAACCATCAGGGTGCCGCCGGTGGGGTGCGGGACCGTGATCCGCCAGGCGTGCAGGAGTTGGCGGCCTTCCCCGCCGCGGCCGTAGACGCGGTCGTTGGCGACGGGGA
>CAYYYI010000168.1:0-5144 GCA_964475735.1 uncultured Anaerolineaceae bacterium | reverse complement strand
GACCGGGATTGCAGAACGCCTCAACGAAGGCTTCGAAGACATCCTCGACCGGGCGGGCAAGGAGGTGCTCGGGGAAGACATGGGCGCCGGGGAACAAGAGGATGGCACCGAAGCCTCCCGGGACTCTGGCAAGGGAGGGCTCCAGCGACTGGTGGATGAGGCGTTCCCCGCGGGCGACGGGGCGAGCGAGTCGAGCGGTACCGGCCGGGCAGGAATCGGCGCCTCGGCGGGCGGCGGAGTTGGACTGGGCAGGATTGGGACGCCGGAGGACCTCGGCGTCACGGGTGGCCTGGAGAGCAAGTCAGGAGCGGGACTGGACGTGTTCAACGTGAACCTCTCCGCCCTCGGGGGCGCCGGCGCGGCTGCCCGTTCATCAGACGAACTTGGGCTCCTCCAGTCGGTAATGCCCGGGACAGGCGGGGCATCCGCCGGTAAGCCTTCAGTGGCGGATGGCGGGATGGATACCCTGGACAACGCGGTCGAGGGCGTGGGAGGGGTGGCCGGCGTGGCGGGGGCGGTCGCCGGGGCGGCCGGCGCTACGGCGGCGGCTGGCGGAGCAGGTGTCATTGCCGCCGGGGCCGGGGCCTACAGCGCCACGCGGGCATTGGACGATGCTACGGGCTTCGGACAGGGCCTGGTCGAGGGTATTGCCCGATCAGCGGAGCATGCCAAAACGGACGAGATGCGCGCGGCCTTGGCACACCGTAACCGAGTCGAAGCGGACCACGCCAGGATGGACGAGCGAGCGAAGCAAGTCCTCCTCGACAAGGCGATCGACGAGAATATCGAGAAACAGTACGAACTAGAGCAACGACTCAAGCAGGGCCAGACGCCGGTCGATGCCGATACCACCAACGCGAGTGGTACCGGCGAGTCCAAGCAGGGCACTTCGCCTGGCGCCGGCCAGCCGGGTGACCCGGGCCCGGAGGGGTCCGATACCAACGGTTGGGAGAACGCGCTCAAGGGCGCTGCCTGGCGCGCCGCGGGCCGGGCGCGGCTGGGCATATCCCAGGGCGGCTCGGGCGACATCGACCCCAGCGAGGGCGGCGCTGCTGAGGCCGTCCCCGGCGGCCCGGCGCCAACGCCGCTCGAAGCGGGACTGACGCAGAAGGCGATGCGCGAGTTCCTGGTTGGCCAGCCGTCCGGGGTCGCCGTGGGTGGTGGCGGGTCCATTGGCGCGGGTACGCGCCCCGGGGACTCTGGCGATATCGACCCCGGGGAGGGCCACACGGGCGCCTGGACCAGCGACACGCGCACGGAGAGCGAATCCGAAGCCCTCGACTCCCTTGGCGGTTCCGGCCTGGCGATTGGGGACGCCCACCGCAAAGACGACGCCGAGGACGATGAAGAGGAAAACGAGGACGACACCGGCGACGAGAGCTGAGACGGAGGCCTGAGCGCCGCCAGCAGGCGTGCTGCTTGCCCGTTCTCACCATGGCCACGCTCGCAACCACCAGCAGCGCGCGCAGGCCGCGTGCGAACGGCTGGCACCGCATCCCCTCATCCCTGTAACCTGTGCCCCGCCAACTCCACGCCCGGGAGCCCCCATGACCATCGACTGGCCCGCCATCCACCGCGAAGCGCTCGACATCTTCGTGCGCTTCCTGCAGATCGACACCTCGAACCCGCCGGGCAACGAGAAGCCCGCGGCGCGCTACCTCGGCTCGCTCATCGAGGCCGAGGGCATCGAATGCGAGTACATCGAAACCGCCCCCAACCGCGAGGTGCTGGTCGCCGCCCTCAAGGGCGATGGTTCGAAGCTCCCCATCATGCTCTGCAACCACACCGACGTCGTGCCCGTGGAGGAACGCTACTGGGATGTGCCCGCCTTCGAGGGCGTCGTGAAGGACGGCCGCGTCTACGGCCGGGGCGCGGTCGACATGAAGGGCTGCGGAGTGATGCAGCTCATCGCCTTCCTGCTGCTTAAGCGCCAGGGCGTGGCGCTCAAGCGCGACGTCGTCTTTTGCGCCGTCCCGGACGAAGAAGCGGGGAGCGAGTTCGGCATGGAGTGGCTCTGCAAGCACCGTCCGGACATCGTCGACGTCGAGTTCGAACTGAGCGAAGGCGGCGGCGGCGTCTCGCGCTTCAACCGCGTGGAGGCGAAGCTCTTCAACGTCGCGACGAACGAGAAGGATATCTGCTGGCTGCGGCTCACCAGCGTGGGCACGCCCGGGCACGGCAGCCGCCCGCACGAAGACAACTCGGCCGTCCACCTCATCCGCGCCCTGAACCGGCTGACCGATTGGGACCGCGGCATCACCTACACGCCCGACACGATCGCCTATCTCGACTGCCTCGCCGAAGCGGGACTCATGCCGCCTCGCTCCCAGAAGGCGGAGATTGAGGAGCGCATCCGCCGTTCACCGGAGCTCTACGCCCAGTTCGTGAACACGCTAAACCTCACGATGCTGAACGCGGGCATCAAGGCGAACGTCATCCCCGCGAAAAGCGAGGCCGTCATCGACTGCCGCCTGCTCCCCGGCCAATTGAAGGAGGAGTGGCGCCGCCAGGTGGAGGAGCGCGTGGCCGACGAACGCGTGACCGTCTCGATCCTATCCCCCGACCAGGGCGAGCCCGTCGCCGTTCCCTGGGACACGGAGCTCTTCCGCACCATCAACTCAGTCATAAAGGAGGCGATGGAGGACGCAGTGGTGGTCCCGGGAATGACCATCGGGGGGACGGACAACCGTTTCCTTCGCGAACGCGGCACCCCCGCCTACGGCTTCATCCCTTGCCTGCTCAGCCCCGAAGAGCGTGCCGGCTTCCACGGCAACAACGAGTACCTGACCATCGACAACCTGAACATGGGCTGCGAACTGATGTACGAAATCGTCCGGCGCATGGCCGGGTGAATGCTGGGGGAATGCCCGCTCGCCGATGACTAGCTTGCCTGCTCTTTGGCCCGCGGGTGGAAGTAGCGGCTGATGCTTACCGGCTCGGCGGGCGCTTCGGGCAGCGCGCAGGCTGCCACGTCATCGTGGATGCGCACGGAGCCGTCGCTGTTGAGAACGTCGCGCATTTCCTTGCGGGCGATGAGGAGGTTGTGCGCGATCGCCCCGGCGCTGTCGTCGAGCCGCCACGGGGAGCTCTTGCTCAGGTCGGGCCGCACCAGACGAACCGGAATGGAATGAGAAACACACGCCTCCATTGCTTCTGTGGTTGCGTGCGACATGATCCCGAGAGACTGGCGCAGGACGCCGTAAATGGTACGCGGCCGCGCCAGCGACGGCGGCGGGGTCAGGTCGATGGCCAGGATCTCCGTGGCGCCCATGGCAAGCGCCGTCGCAAGGTCAACCGACGCCGTAAGGCAGCCGTCCACGTAGAGGTCGCCATCGATCTCGACCGGCTCGAAGACTCCCGGGATGGCCGTGGAGGCCATGATCGCTGTGGCGAGATCGCCCTCGGCGAAGACGCGCTTTTCGCCCCGCGTGAGATTCGTCGCGACCACCCCCAGCGGGAGCTTCACGTCGTCGAAACTCAGGCCGCGGAGGTGTTCGCGAACAAGCCGGGGGACTATGTCGTTCGCCACCAGCCCCAGCGGGCGCCGGACGAGCCTGGTGGCCATGCGCCACGGGTTGAGCTCGACCAGCCGTAGGCGGTCCATCCCCAGCCAGATGCGCAGCAGTTCATCCGGGTTCTCGGGGTGAAGCGCCAGCCATGCGCCATTGAGCGACCCGACGCTCGTTCCGACGATGATCGACGGCCGGAAGCCAGCCTCGAAGGCGGCATGGACGTACGCAGCCTGCACCACTCCGTACGCGCCGCCGCCGCCGAGTACCAGCGCCGGCCGTCGATCACCGGTCGAAAACGGCCTCACCTGCCTCATCACCTCGTCCTGTAACTTGAATCGGCAGAATTGCCGCAGACAATGAGTCAGGGAGAACCCGCAGGTGGGCGTTTCACATTCACGGCCGCCTGGCCACGGATTGACGTGCATAGGGGCCTATCGCCACCTTTGTGCCCGCTTGTTATGCTCCCGCGCGAACCCCCTGCCGGGATCCGGTGATGAGCGCACCCCACCCGCCAGACCAGGAGAGCCACGATGACCGTCTATTGCGAGTCCTGCGGAACGCCCGCCACCGATGAGGCTATCTTCTGCGACGCCTGCGGAACGAAGCTCGATACGCCCGCCGCCGAAGCCTACCCCACCGTCGGGTGCCCGAACTGCGGATGCGCGAACGCTGTAGGGTCGGGCTTCTGCGAGGAATGCGGTGCGCCCATTCCCCCTGGTGCGCAGACCGGCGGGCGCAAGCCGGGATTCCTTCCGACGCTCGGCAAGGCGGCCGGCGCCGGCGTCGTGATAGGCGGGGCAGGGATCGCCGCCGCGACCCAGCTTGGCGGTGGCGGCGCCGCAGCCGCCGCTGAGGCGGGGCCGGGGGCCGGCCAGGCTGCCTCGGGCGCCGCCCAGTCAGGAACGGGCGCGGCCCGGTCTGGAGCAGGCGCGGCCCAACCCGGCATGGGCGCGGCGCAGTCTGGAGCAGCCACGGCTCAGCCCGGTATGGGCTCGGCCGAATCGGGAGCGGGAACAGCCCAGCCGGGCATGGGCGCGGCTGAATCGGGAGCAGGCGCGGGCCAGCCGGGAGCAGGCCAACCCGGTGCGGGAGCGGGCGAGCCGGGCGCGGCCACTGGCCAGCCGGGCGCGGGTGCAGGCCAACCGGGCGCGGGCGCAGGTCAGCCGGGCGCGGGGGCAGGCCAGCCGGGTGCAGGCGCTGGGCAACCCGGCGCGGGCGCGGGTCAGCCCGGCGCAGGAGCGGGTCAGCCGGGCGCGGGTGCAGGCCAACCGGGCGCGGGCGCGGGTCAGCCCGGCGCGGGAGCAGGCCAGCCGGGCGCAGGAGCGGGTCAGCCGGGAGCAGGCGCAGGTCAACCCGGCGCAGGCGCGAGCCAGCCGGGCGCGGGAGCAGGCCAACCGGGCGCGGGAGCAGGCCAACCGGGGTTTACCGGCCAGCCAGGTGGCCAGCCCGGACTTACAGGCCAACCGGGCGGTGTACCGGGACTCACAGGCCAACCAGGCGGCGCCCCGGGGCTTACGGGCCAGCCGGGCGGCCCACAGGGCTTCCCTGGTCAACCCGGCGGTCCGCAGGGGTTCCCCGGCCAACCCGGCGGTATCCCTCCGCGCACCATCGGGCGGCCGGGCGGAACACAGG
>CAYYYI010000167.1:3791-5182 GCA_964475735.1 uncultured Anaerolineaceae bacterium | reverse complement strand
CGAGGAGGCTGGCCATCATCATGCGCAGCTTCCGCTTCGGCTCCGCGCGCCAGGCGAGGAAGAACGCCCCCGCCATGCCTCCCAGCCCGGCCGCCGCCTGCAGCACCCCCAGCCCGCGCGAACCCACGTCCCAAACGTCGACCGCGAACACCACGAGCAGCGCCTGGAACGGCATCGCCAGCAACATGGGGAGGATGCCGAGCACCATCAGCACGCGTACGGGCGGGTACCCCGCGACGTACCGGAAGCCCTCAAGGATGTCGTGGTAGACGCTTGTCTTCGTCTCCCGGACCGGGGCTGGCGAGCGATCGATGCGCGACATAGCTGCGAGCGCGAAGCCATAGACCACAACGGCGACAAGGTAGGTCGCCTTCACTCCAACAATCCAGATCAGGAAGCCGGCCAGCGCCGGGGCGACGACGCGCGCGGCATTCATCGCGCCCATCTGCAGGGCCATGGCATTTCCGAGGCCACGCCGTCCCACGATTGTGACGACGATCGCCTGCCGCGCCGGCATGATGAACGGGAATGTGCAGCCCATCACGAAGACGACGGCGAAGAGGTGCCAGAACTCGAGCCTCTCCGTCAGGAGAAGCGTGAGCACCGCCAGCTCGTTCAGGAGCAGCACCGCCTGGCCAATCATGATCAGCCGCCGCTTCTCGACCCGGTCCGCAACGACGCCGCCAAAGGGCGAAACCACCAGCATTGGCACGGCAACCGCCAGGTTGATGAGCCCCAGCGCAAAGGCGTTCCGGTTCGTGATGTCGAACGCGATGTAGGACCGGACGATCATCTGGCCGTTCATGGCGAAGAAAAAGGCGATGTTGGAGAGGTAGAGCCAGCGGAACTGGGTGTTCCGAAGGATGGCGAAGCCTGTACTTCCCGGCTCCGGCTCGAACCCGGGAGCTTCCACCTGCACAGCGCCAGCCATTTCGTTAGCTTACGGCTAACAGGCCGGACGCGCTCCGCGCGGGGCGCCTCCCATGGGGCGACCTCGCAACGCGACAAGAGATGTCGCGATGATGTGCCACCATTGCCGTGAGCGGGGGCGCCACAAACGAGCGGCAGGCAACAAGAGACAAGAGGAGGTACCGATGCGAGAAGTAGTGTTGCGTGATGAGCGCGCCGGCAGAAACTCGCGGCGCTTGTGGGCCTACGTCGACGAGCACGGCCTGCACATCGATGGCCAGGATCTTGGGCCCGGTACGGCCGCAGTGAGCGGCGACGGCGAGTACGAGTGGTTCAAGACCTTCGCCCCGGAGAACGTGCCGCAGGTCGTGGCGCTCCTCGATGGCCAGACCGGCGAGGACGTCCTCGACATGCTCGAACGCTGGGCCGGCAGGTCGTACGAACTGGAGGCGCTGCTGAGACAGAGCAGCATCCCGCACGAG
>CAYYYI010000167.1:1775-3691 GCA_964475735.1 uncultured Anaerolineaceae bacterium | reverse complement strand
AGCCAATGTCGAACCTGCCACGCCGGGAAACGCCAGGCAAGGCGATGCTCGCCGGGTAGCCGCCCGGCGAGCATCTCTTCGCTCATCGACCCGCGCTAACGCGCCTGCGCTCTTCGGCGGTAGGCGAGCACCGCTCCACCCAGCGCCAGCGCTGCCAGGACTGCCAGCGGCACACTGTCGCGGGACACAACGGGCTCACCCGAGTCCGCCAGCCCGGCATTGCCGGTCGCCGGCGGCGCCGGTGCTTTCACAGGCGTCGTGAGTGGCTTGCCGGGGTTTGCGACCCACGTCCAGGCCATCGACGAGGGCACGGCGCCGGTGTTTGACATGTACCCGGGCCGACCCTCATACATCGTTGCCTGAGTACCTGCCGGGTACTGCTCCACTTCCTTGCCCTTGTCGAGGTAGCCGTAGGTAGTTACCCCGGCAAGGTGAAGCATGAGGTGAAACTCGTTCATGATGTGGTTCGGCGTCTTGTAGCCAGCGTCATAGACAGCAGCCAGCTGCACGATGTCCACCACCGCCGGGGCGTTGGTCATCGTGCGGCGCGCCGTGCCGAAGGTCTTCACGCCCGCGGCATTGATCTGGTGCACCTCCGCCACGCCACCCACCTGCAGTAGCGAGGAGACGAAGAGCCTGGCACTCGCGGCGCCGGCGTTGCTGATGGTGAGCTTCGATCCAGAGGGCGCGGAGATGCCCTTGCCCGCCGCCACCGTCTCCGCCTTGCCATCCACGTCGAACGACAGTTCGCCGCTGATGACGGAGAGGTAGTGCGCGGCCGTGGCGGTCATGGCCGCGGACTTCGCCCCCGGACCGAAGTCCACCACGCTCTGGACCAGGTCAAAGGTGCTCCCGGGCGCGTTCACGCCCCGGAAAGGCTGGTTCAGAATCGTGGTCGCCTTAGGTGCCTGGGACGCGGGCGGCGCCGCGGCGGGCGGGGCGGGAGCGGCCGGGGCGGCGGTCGCCAGGAATCCGTGAGCTACGCCACCGGCATCGTAGTAGTACCCCACCACTTCGCCAGGGGCGTTCATGTTCCTTACTACGGTCTGGACCGCGTTCGGAACGTCAACCATCACGAAGTTCCAGCTCGCCGGATCGAGGGAACCGCTGGTAAGGGCCACGAACCCGCGCGCGTGCCAGGCCGTGCCCACCTGCACCCGGTAGAGCCCGGCGACCGCCTTTCCGGCGGTGATGCCCATCAACTGCGTCCCGGTCTTGCCCGGCACGTCGACCGTCGTGACCTTGCCGGAATTGAGGAGGTATCCGTGCCAGCTGTCTGGCCCGGTGCCGCCCGAGCGGTATCCGCCAACCAGCGTCTTGCCATCCGGTGTGGCTCCGTAGTGCATGGCGAACGGTGCGCCAGCCGGGTAGCTAAAGAACTCCGCCCCCGTCGATCCATTCGTGTAGCCGAACATCGCCGTAATCGGCGCGCCTTCGTGCACACAGCCGACCACGGTGCCATCGGCGAGGATGGCAAAGGCTCCACCCTGCATTATGTACGTCCCCTCAGGATAGTCCTGGGTGGACCACTCGCCCGTCCTGGTCCGCAAGAATCCATGGACGTTGCCCGCGGGGGCCGGGCTCTTCAGCGAGTAAGTGCCGGCCACGTCACCCGCGTCGTTGATGGCGTTCACGTTCGTCCACGCAACGTCGGTGCCCGGGTAGTCGAGCGTCGTGAATGCTCCCCCACGCAGCAGGAAACCGTGGACGACCTTGTTCGCATCAGAGTAGTAGCCAACGATGTCGCCGGCCGCGTTGTTTGCCATCACGGTGGTGCTGGCGCTGTTGGGCACGTCGATCGTCTTGAAGACGTACGACTCCGCCGCCCGAGCGCCGGGCGAAGGTGTGATCGCTGCCATTAGTGTGGCGACCGCGACCACCAGTGCGGCGATGAATGCTCTTCGACTCTTCATGTT
>CAYYYI010000167.1:0-1675 GCA_964475735.1 uncultured Anaerolineaceae bacterium | reverse complement strand
CCCGGGCCGTTGACTCGTGGACCCATGCAAGGCGTGCAGGTTGCCGGCTTTGGCCCCCCTGCCAGGCCCTTCAGCGAACCGTTGCAGACTCAATCACGCTTGCTCCTCCTTCGGCCCCGGGCCGTCAGACCCCGGGCTGGGCCGGCTGCCCGCCGGGTGCGGCGCCCCTGGGGCTCGCATCCGGCGAGTCAACCAGCCAACACGAACCCTGGGGGTTGGGGGACGGCGCCGCTTCCGTGGAATTGCGCAACTTCCGGGCGCACGATCACGGACCGCAGGCGCCCGTGGCGGAAACTACGCATGACAGGGTCAGAAAGCCCGGCGTCCGCGGGGCCTACGGCTCGGGACCTTCCAGGTGATGGGAGATGGCGTAGGTGGTCGCCTGGGCGCGGCCGTGGGTGCCGGTTTTCAGGTAGATGTTGGCGATGTGGCGCTCCACCGTTCGCACGCTGAGCACGAGCCGCTCCCCGATCTCCTTGCTGCTGGCCCCGGCCGCAAGGAGGCCAAGGACCTCCGCCTCACGGGGCGTCAGCCCATCAGGAAGCGCAGGCGCCGGGGAAGGGTCCCCCGGGCCCGCAAGCTCGCGGTTGAGGCGCTCCAGACGATCGAGCCAGGCCCGTGCCGCTCCGATTCGCTCGTAGACCGCCCGCGCGCAATCCAGCTTCTCGCTCACAAACGCCCTCCGCGAACGGCCGCGATGGAGCCGCCGCCCAATGTGGGCCCACACCTCGAAAGCCTCCGCCTCATCCCAGGGGAGCGAGTACCTGCGAAAGACCTCGATCGCTCTCTCGAAGTGCGAGCCGGCTCCGGCACTACCGGCCGCAAGGGCAACCGCGCCTTCGGCGAGCGCGGCACGGCCGGCGAGTCCACGCCAATCCTCGCCGGCGGCGAAGATCTCGCGAATGCGCTCCATCAGCGGCTCCGCTTCTGCGAGGTGGCCTATCTCTGCGCAGACGGTGGCAAGCTCTGAGGCGGCACGTATCTCCAGGAGCATGTTGGGGCCTTCAACGCCTGCGGCGAATGCATGCCGCAGGTGGTCCGCGGCGGCGGCGACGTCCCCGCGCGCACGGGCGGCATGAGCAAGTACGAAGTCCAGGTTCGCCTGCTCGGATCGGTTGAGTTTCCGGGCAGCGGCCTCCCTTTGCCTGGCGCACACAGCCGCCGCCGCTTCCCAGTCACCTTCCCTGAGGGACACTTCGGGCCACCCCCCGAAGTATCCCACCTCGGAGAGCATCTTTCGGCATTTCTCCATCTCGCCGCACCATGTGTAGGCCGCGGCAACGCCAAGCCAGAGAGCCCCTTGCCGCGTGGGCGCATGGATCTGCCGTGGCTGGTCAACCTCTCGCTGGTACCACGCGACCGCCGCCCGGGGATCGCCAAGCTGCAGGAGTCGGCCAGCCAGCCAGGCTGCGGCCACGTAGGCCCGGTAAGTGTTGTCCAGGCGATCGGCGGTCTCCCAGGCGCGAGCCATTAGTTCGAGGCCTTCGTTGAGGCGCCCCAGAGCGTGGAGGTGGTAGGCGTGCATGACAGCGTTGGTGACCCAGCGATCCTCGCTCCCGAGGGCGAGCGCCACCTCCATTGCCTTCGCTGAGGCGGCCAGGCCCTCCTGGGTGTTCACCATCCACACGGCCACCAGGCCGAGGCCGCTGTACAGGCTCAGCTGAGCGTCGCTCGG
>CAYYYI010000166.1:0-5222 GCA_964475735.1 uncultured Anaerolineaceae bacterium | reverse complement strand
CCGTAGAGCGCGCCGTGGTCGGTCATGGCCACGGCTTCCTGTCCGAGCTCCTTCACGCGGTCCATGAGGGGAGCCAGCCGCGACATGCCATCGAGCAGAGAAAACTCGGTATGAGTGTGTAGATGCGTGAACATATCCGGGATGCTCAGTCTACACGGGCCAATGGGGTCCCGGTAGGCAATCCCGGCGCCTGATGTGGGAATTTTCCGCCGGGTTCGCCGCCGGCGCGCGGGCCGTGTTCTACCTTGTGGTACTATCTGGTAGCAGGAGGTACATCAGGTGGCCCAGTTGAACGTGAAGCTCCCCGACAGCACGCTCGCTGCCCTGAAGCGCCTTGCGGAAGGGCGCCGGACGCCGGTCGCGTGGCTCATCAAGGACTATGTCAGCTACCTCCTGAGCGGGGGCGAACCAGTGATGCCGCCCCGGAAGGATGATCTGCTCGGCGAGATGGCATCGCTCGCGGATTCGGCGCAGGCGTTTCGTTGGCTGCGAGAGGAGCCGGAAGTCTACAACGCCACCGATGGTGAGCCCGTCTGACCGCCCTCGCCCCTACAGCCCTTCCGCCCGCCCCGTTACGTCCTCCATGCGGATGCGGAAGAGCACCGCGTCGGCCAGGTGGGTGCGGTGTCCGTGTCCGGCGGTGACGCTCATGGGGTTGCCATCGAACGCTTTCACGAGCAAGAGCCGGGCATGCTGGCGAGCTTCTTCGCCCTGGATCTCCTCGTAGCGGCCGCGAACCAGCACGCTTCGCCAGTGCGCGCCGTCCTCTATTTCGTCGACCTCGAACGCCACGTGCGGCCAGAGCCGCATCAACTGCACCTTGCGGCCGGGAGCGGCGTGCGCGTAGATCGCCTCGCCCTCCACCGCGTAGCCGATGGGAACGATGTAGGCCCCTTCGGCGTCGCGCATGGCAATGCGGCCAAAGCGGCGCCGTTTGAGGATCTCCTCACACTCGGCGGCGCTCAGCTCGCGGAGCATGACCCCGGCTCCCTACTCGATCGCCAGCACGACTTCGGTGACCCCGCCGATTCCCAGCCATGAGACCGCTCGCAGGCCGGCCCCCCGGAAGTCCTCCATCGGATTGCACCGGTGGCACTCGACGCTCGTTACGAGCCGCTGCAAACCGCGGCCCCGGGACTCGGCCACGATGGCTTCCAACAGCGGGCCCAGCAGCCCGAGCCGCTCGTAGGCCGCCTGCACCGCCACCGTGAGCTCGGCCGAGCCAGTGCTCCCCGGCAGGGAGGCCAGGCGCGCCATCCCCACGATGCGGCCGTCCCGGGCGACCGCCACGAATGCAGCAAGCGTCTGTTGTCCTCCGCCGTCCTCCTCCTCGTGTGACTCCCTCTGGTAGGCGTCGCTGCCAAAGCAGAGGTAGTGCGTACCCGGCGCACCGCCAAAGCCGATGAGCGACGCCGCATCCGGCGCCGTCATCGGGCGAACGGCGAACCCCGCCGCCGGGAATGGCGCCGCGGAGACATCGGGGGTGGGCGCTGGTATCACCATGGACTCAGTATGCCTGCGGGCAGGCGCGCCACGCCGGGTCACCAGTCCCGGAAAACGCGGGCCTTTCGGCCGGAATGCCCTCCCGGACGCCAACTTGCCGCCCTGCAGGTGACCGCGAAGCCCGCGCGGGCCGTATGATTGGCCGCAATCAGCCCGGGCAACGCCCGGGAAACAGGAGCGTCCCATGCCTGGCCATGCTTCCGTCCTGGTGCCGCTGGACGGTTCGAAAAACGCCGAGAACGCGCTGCCGATGGCGGCCCTGCTGGCGCGCGTCTACGACCTGCCCGTCCGCCTCCTTCACGTCATCGACAACGCCGACGAGGTGCTAACGCCCCAGGCGCTCGACCGCGCCCAGGAGGTGTTCTCCACCTACGCCCTGGAGCTTGCCGCCCGCCATGGCATAGATACCGCGAAGGCGGTGGCCGAAGTCGGCTATGGCGCACCGGCCGCGACCATTCTCGCCGCAGCCGAAGGCGTGCGCTTCGTCGTCATCGCCACCCATGGCCGCAGTGGATTCAAGGCCACCTTCATCGGCAGCGTCGCCGATAAGGTGGTGCGCGGCGCCGGCGTGCCCGTGGTCACCGTTCCCGGGGTCGGCTCGCCCACTGCCATGGACCAGAAGCCCATCCTCGTTGCGCTCGACGGCTCCCCCGAGGCCGAAGCGGGGCTCGAAGCGGCGCGGGACCTGGCGAAGCGCGCCGCGCTCAAGGTCACGCTGGTCCGCGCCATTAGTGTGCCGCCGCCGGTCGGAATTGAATTCGCCTACTACCCGCCGGACATCCTCACGACCATGCAGGCCGCCGCGCAGGATTACCTCGCCGCCGTCGCCCGCCCGGGCGAAGAGACACGCCTCGTGCATGGCGCCGCCGTCATAGCGATCGAGCAGACGGCCACCGAAATCGATGCGGGGCTCATTGTGATGACCTCGCGCGGCAAGGGCCTGGCCGCCCGCCTGGCGCTCGGCAGCACCACCGACCGCGTGCTTCATTCGGTCCAGCGGCCGCTGCTCATCGTGCCCATTTCCGAAGAATAGGCGGGCTCGCCCCAGGCGCTCATCATGCGCGGCCGTTAGACCCGGCCGGCGCGGGCCAATCGATCCTTTACAACCCGGGCCCGGCAGGCACAAGCTTGTCTCGACCCTGCCGGGAGGGTCCACCGTCGTATCCCGCGCCGTTGGGAACCTCCCCGGCTCGCCCGAAGGAGGGCCGAGTCATGAAGGCGCTAATCCCGCTCGATGGGAGCGAAGCCGCTCGCTCTGTTCTGCCCACAGTCCGGCGATTCCTTGAGGCGCTGCCGGGCGTCGAAATCTACCTGTTCACGGTGCTGGACCCGCGCAGCGTGCAGGGCGCCGTCACCCACTACGCCGAGGAGCAGCCCCCGCTTAGCCCGGGGGGTAGCGGGCCAGCCATCGCCAGCCCCCTGCCGCGCGTCATCGAAAGCCACGGCGAGGCCCTCGGCCGCGTGGGCACCGAGACACGCGAAGCGCTCGATGCCATCGCCCGCACCGAGTTCCCCGGTGTTCCCGCGGTCTGCGACGCCGAGTGGTCCCGCCATCCAGCCGAGGCCATCCGCGCCCGGGCCGAGGCCATCGGCGCGGACGTGGTCGTCATGGCGACGCACGGGCGCTCGGGGCTTTCGCATGTCGTCCTTGGCAGCGTCACCGAGGAGGTCATCCGCATCTGCGGCCGGCCGGTGTTGGTGGTGCGAGCGCAGGCGCCGGCGAAAGGAAGCTGAGCCCGGCCCCGGTTGGCGGCAGCCCGCTCCGCGATAGAATCGGGGCATGGCGCGCGCGCGTGGTCCGCAACAGGATTGGTACGAAGTGCTCGGGCTGGCGCCCGGTGCGGCCGCTGCCGAGGTAAAGGCGGCGCATCGCCGGCTCGCCCGCGAATGGCACCCCGACACCAACGCCGCTCCCGAGGCCCACAGCCGCATGAGGGACATCAACCGCGCCCGCGAGGTGCTCCTCGATCCCGTGGCGCGGGCCGAGTTCGACCGCGCCCGCCGGGCTGCCGCCCCGATTGCCGCGCGCCCACGCCCGGCTGAAGCGAAGCCCGGCCGCGAAATCCACATCCGCGTCCGCCGCCCACAGGCGGCCTCACGCGCAGAATCGCCGCCAGCGGAAACAACCGGGGCCGAGGCTGCCCCACCCCGGCGCAGGCCGCCCGGACGCCACGCCACAAGACCGGACTTCGAGCGCGACTGGTACGCGTTCCTCGGAGTGAGCCCGCACGCGAGCGACGCGGAGATACGCGCGGCGCTCAGACGTGCGGCCCTCGCGCTGCAGGTTCCGGGCATCAGCGCCGTCGAGTTCGCGCGGCGCAGTGCGGAGCTGCGCACGGCCAACGCATCGATTGGGACCACGGCCGCCCGCGCCGGGTACCACAGACAACGCGGAATTGCCGGCGGAGCCAGGCCCGGAAGCTAGAGCTTCTCCACCTCGAGGAAGTCCAGCGTCACCGGCGTCTCGCGGCCGAACATGTTCACGAGCACCTTGACCTTGCCCTTTTCGGTGTCGATTTCGTCGACCGTGCCGATGAAGTCTTCGAACGGTCCGCCGACGATGCGGATCGACTGGCCGACCTGGAAGCCCACGCGCACGCGGGGCTGCTCCATGCGCATCGCCCGCAGGATGTGGGCGACCTCCTGCGGCGAAAGCGGCACCGGCCGCGTGCCCGAGCTAACGAAGCCCGTCACGCCACTCGTGTTGCGAATGAGGTGCCACGCCTCGTCCGAGACGGGGTCCCCTTCCTTCAGCTCAATCGTCTGGATGAGCACGTAGCCGGGGTAGAGCTTCTTCTTGACCGTCCGCCGCTGGCCTTCACGGATCTCGATCTCATCTTCGGTGGGGACGACGACGTGGAAGATGCGGTCCTTCGCATCCATCTGCTCGACGGTGCTGCGAATGGCGTTCCGCACCTTGTTCTCGTGGCCGCTGTAGGTGTGAAGGAAGTACCAGCGCCGCCCGGGGGCGTTGATCTCTTCGTCCGGGAGTTGCTCCTGGTCGTCAATCTCGTCCGCGCGGCGCCGTCGCGGGGCGGCCTTCTTCGGCGCGGCAGCAGTGATGCCAGAAAGGGCGGTGATGGGTTCCGGTTCGTCGCTCATAGGCCTAGAAGAAGAGCCTTTCCACTATCCAACCAAACAGCAGGTCCATGCCGCCCAGGAAGATACCGACGATGATCGCAACGATCGCGACGACCATGGTCAGGTAGCGCGTCTCGGCGAACGTTGGCCAGGTGACTTTGCGCAGTTCGCTGATGACGTCGGCCACGAACCGCGGCTGCAGCCGTCCGAGGAAGCCGAAGGGGTTGCGGGAGCGGCGCGGCGCATGCGCCCGCTGTCCCGGTGTGGGCGCGGGCGCCGTGGCCGCGGGCCTGGGCAGGTTGTCCCGGACGCGGCGCGCCTGCCCTCCCGCGGAAGGTGTCCGGCCGTCAGCGGGTGCTGCGGCGGCGCGGCGGCGGGTTGTCTTTGCCATGAGGTTAGCGCGTCTCCCTGTGGGCCTTGTGCGCCCGGCAGCGGGGGCAAAACTTCCGCAACTCCAGCCGGTCGGCGTCGTTGCGGCGGTTCTTCTGGCTCGTGTAGGTGCGTTCACGGCACTCCGTGCACGCAAGGTGGATGATGATTCTGTCGCCTTTTGCTTTCTTGGCCATCTTCTTCTCCGCCTCAGGCGATTATCTTGGTGACGACGCCAGCGCCCACGGTGCGGCCGCCTTCGCGAATCG
>CAYYYI010000165.1:0-5254 GCA_964475735.1 uncultured Anaerolineaceae bacterium | reverse complement strand
TCGGGGACCGCATCAACTGGCTGAGCCTGCCCTTCGCCGGGCGGCGCCGGCGCGCCGGGACCGAAGGCCGGCTCTCGGGCTGGGTCGCCAGCGCGGTGATGGCACGGCCCGTCGTTAGCGTCGCCGTCACCGGGGCGCTGCTTGTGGCCGCGGCCCTGCCGGTGCTCCGCATGAACCTGGGCAGCGTCGGCATCAGCTCGCTGCCGGAAGACAGCGAAGCCCGGCACGCCTTTGGCGTGATCAATCGCGAGTTTTCCGACGGGGTGCTGACTGCCGACATGGTGATCGACGCGCCGCAGGTGAACGGCGCAGAGGTCGAGCGGGCGATCGCCGAACTGACGGATTCGCTCGAAAGCGACGGCTTCTTCGGCACGCCGAAGCTCGAAACAAACGAGGCTGGCGACCTTGCCCTCCTGACCGTGGCGATGCCGGGCGACTTCTCAAGCGCCGAGTCCAGGGCGGCGCTGCAGCGACTGCGGGGCGACTACATCCCGGCCGCTTTCGACGGCGTTGAGGCTGAGGTCCTGGTTGGTGGTCCGACGGCGGAGACGGTGGACGCGGTCCAGACGCAGAAGGACTATCTGCCGCTGGTGTTCACGTTTGTGCTCGGGGCCAGCTTCCTGCTGCTGCTGATGGTGTTCCGCTCGATAGTGGTGCCGCTGAAGGCTGTCGTCCTGAACATGCTGTCGGTGGGCGCGGCGTACGGGATCCTGGTGCTGGTGTTCCAGGAGGGCATGGGCGCAAGCCTACTCGGCTTCCGGGAGGCGCCGGTTATCGAGTCGTGGTTGCCGCTGTTCCTGTTCGCCATCCTGTTCGGCCTTTCCATGGACTACCACGTGTTCCTGTTGAGCCGCATCAAGGAGCGCTACGACGAATCGAAGGACAACGCGGCAGCGGTCGCGCATGGCCTTCGCAGCACAGCCGGCATCATCACGGGCGCGGCCCTGATCATGGTGGCGGTGTTTGCGGGCATGGCTTCGGGCGACCTGGTGACCTTCCAGCAGGTCGGGTTCGGGCTGGCCGTCGCGGTCATCCTCGATGCCACCGTCATCCGGATGGTGCTGGTGCCTGCGAGCATGGAGCTGTTTGGCGACTGGAACTGGTACCTGCCTTCGTGGCTGGAGTGGCTGCCGAAGATCCACATCGAAGGCGGGCACACGGCCGCCCCGGCTGCCGTCTCTGCGGCGGTGACGGCCGGCAGCACGCCATAGGCGGGTCAACCAGGTGGCGGCCGGTGGGGCCGCGCCGCATCGGCCAAGAGCCAGGTGAGGGCGCTCCGGACATTCGGAGCGCCCTCACTGTTGCCTGAGCGAGCCGCCGGGCAGCGACCGATCAGGGTTCGACGGGCCGGAAGCGGGGGAGGGTGATCTCTTCGTTGATCTCGTCCCAGTCCACCCTGACGCGCATTCCCGCGCGGATTTCATCGTTGGCGACGCCGATGAGGTTGCTGGTGATCATGGCGCCGCCGCAGTCCAACAGCCTGACGACCACGGTGTTGTAAGGAACGGCGCCGGCAACGGCGGGATGGATGGGGCGGTGGGTGATCGTCCACGTGTACACCTCGCCCACGCCCTCCGATTGTACGAGCTCGTACCTCCAGGAGTGGCACTCGTAGCAGATGGGAGCGGGGGCAAAGCGGAAGCTGCCGCAGTCCTTGCAGCGCTGGACGACCAGGCGGCGTTCGCGGCAGGCCTCCCAGAACTCGCGCGTATCGGGGTCGATGGCAGGAACCGGCATGGTGGGACCGAAGAGGGGCATCGGGTCGTCTCCTAATGCGCGGAAGCGGCTGCGGCGCAGTCGGCGCCGCGGTTGTCCACGGTCTATCGCCTCAGGATAAGGGCGCTGGAGGGCATGGCGGATGGGCCCGAGGTGACGAGGCAGGTGTTGGCCCCGGCCACCTGGCTGGTGGAGACGCCGCGCATCTGGCGGACGCCCTCGATGAGGTTGTTGAAGCCGTGAATGTAGCCTTCCGCAAGGCCGCCCCCAGCGGTGTTGATAGGCAGCGTTCCGTTGGGCCACGAGATGGCGCCGCTTTCGACAAATGGGCCTCCTTCGCCGCGCTTGCAGAATCCGAAGTCCTCAAGCGCCATGATCACCTGGCCGGTGAAGGTCTCGAAGACCTGGGCCACATCGATCTCGCCGGGACCGATTCCGGCGCGGGCGTAGAGGTCGTGGGCTACCTCTTCCATGCCTGCGGTATTGAACCGCCCCTGGTGGCGAAGCTGGTTGTAGAGCTGGTCCGGCCGTCCGCTGCCTTCGGCGGCGGAAAGGATGTAGACGGGCGGCTGCCGGAGCGACCTCGCCCGCTCGGCGCTGATAACGAGGACAGCCCCGGCGCCGTCGGCCTCCTGGGTGCAGTCGTGGAGGCGGTAAGGGTCGGCGATCATCGGGCCGTTCTGGTGGTCTTCGATTGTGATTGGGCGGCCGCAGTGGATGGCATTTGGGTTGCGCTGGGCGTTGGTGTTCTGGCTGACGGCGATTGCGCCGAACTGGCGGCTGGTGGTACCGAAGTCGATCATGTGGCGGCGGGCCTGCATGGCGTAGAACTGGTTGGGCACGAAGGCGCCAAAGGGCTGGAGGAAGTCCCAGCGAAAAGCGTCGTTCCCGCCAACCTTCTCGGCCTCGGTGATAGTTCGGCCCACCTGCGTGCGGATGAGCTTGCCGCTCAGGGACCGGTAGGAAAGGACAACTTCTGCCGCACCCGAGGCGATAGCCATAGCGGCGTGATGGATGGTCCCGGCCAGCGATTCGCCGCCACCGGGGTAGCGGTCCATAAAGCGCGTCTGATTCACGCCAAGGGTCTGCGCCATGGTGTAGGGGTCGCTGGTTTCGATTCCGTAGGTAACGAAGCCATCGATTTCACGAGGGTTGACGCCGGCATCCTCGCAGGCGTTGAGGGCGGCTTCGATAGCCAGGGAGAAGGCGGAGCGGCCGCTGGCGCCGGCGCGCGTATAGCGCGTGTGGCCGATCCCGGCGATGGCGACCCTGTCCCTAAGGTTCCACGTCATCTGCACCCGGCTCTCTTTCGCGCTGGTTGGCCTTTCCAGTGCACACCCGGCCCCGGCCGGTGGCTCGGGAGAGGACGAGCGTAGCCGCCAGCGAAGTGCGACGGCAAGCAGGCTGCAAGCCAGTGAAACCAGTGGCGGCCTTCGAGCGTCATATCTAACAAGAAGGCGACGGAGTGATGCCGTGACAATGGTGGCGTATTCGAGGGCCGGGAAGTCCCGCGGCTGGTTCGCCCTGGCGGCGGCCGGGGCCCTGGCGCTGCTCATCGCGGGCTGCAGCCGTGGCAGTTCGACGGACCCGGAATCTACCCCGGCCGAGACCGCTACGCCTTCGCCGGAGGCATCCCCAGCACCAGGGACGCCGGCAGGCCAGGCTTCGCCCGGCGGCACGATCGAAGTCGCATCGACGGTGAAGCTGGTGGATGCCGCCACGGGCGCGGTGGAAACCCTGTACGAAGACCGGGGCACAGAAGCGTGGGATGCGTTCTTCGAAGGTGACCGGATCCTGGTGCGGGCCGGTGCGAACCTGCGGGAGTTCGCTCTCGACGGGTCTGCGGTCGCCACGCGTGACCGGGCCGAATGCCGCGAGTCGAACGGCGCGGCTGAGATGGCGGGCCGCCGTTTCGGCGGCGTCGCGTGCGGGGTGATTTCGCCTGACAGCCGCTGGATGACGTACCACATGGACGCCGGGGAGACGACGCTCTCATCCGGCCTTCGTGTGCCTCTTTGGGACCAGTGGCTCGTGAACCTTGAGACGGGCTCGACGAGGTTGCTGCAGGCGGGGCTCGTGCACTGCGGTGGTTGCGACAGCCGATACGGTCCGCGCTGGTCGCCGGGCAGCCGCTTTGTCGTCTATGCGGAGTTCGGCGGCAGCCAGCGGCGCTTCTTGAGCGATGCGCTCACGGGCGCCACCCGGCCCCTCGGCGCCGGGGCGGATATCGGCTTTGCCCCGAAGTGGGCGCCGGGGAGCGAGCAACTCCTCTACAGCTCAGCGGAGGGCGGGCGCACGGTGCTCGAAGACCTCTCGGTGGGGAGCGTGCGGGAACTCGACCTGGCCTGGCCTGCCGCGTTCGACACTTCGGGAACGCTTGTCTACTCACCGGCATGGGCCCCGGATGGGAAGGGCACGACGGACGTGTCAACGACCGTGATCGAGGCTGCCAGCGGCAAGCGCCTGGCGACGCTTCCGGGGGCGCCGCCCTACATGTTCGTGTGGTCGGGGTCAGCGGCAGTGGCTGCCGGGCCGGACGGGGTGCTCGCCGTTCTGCAGCAGGCTTCGGGATGCGCCGGCACGGCAATCTACCTCGGCGGGAAGCTCCAGCGGTGCGTCGAGGGGGGAATGGAGGGGCAGATCGGGCCAAACGGCAATGTGGCCGTGGCGCGGAAGACGGGGGAGGCTGGCCGGGCAGCGGGGCCAGGGTTCGAGACGCTTTCCATAGACACGTTCAGCGTGGTGCTGGTGGCGGCGGGCAAGCAGCCGCAAACGGTGGTCAAAGAGGCTCTGAGCTTCCATCCGCCCCTGATGGTGTGGAGCGAGGATGCGGCGCAACTGCTCATCCTCTGGCCGCGGCGGGCCGGGCTGTAGCGGCGCCGTCAAGTGCGCGGCGGCGACCAGCCGTGGAGCCCCCGGGCCGGCGCATAGCAGGAAACCATCATTCGAAGGCGGAAGCGGGCGCTCAAAGCCGGCGCCAAAGAATCACAGGATGCAGCGATGTGGGGCAGGGGCGTCGGGGGCGACCATCCTCTCAGCTTCAAGCTGGAGGAAAGAAATGCATACCGAAACATCCATCCCGGCAACCAGGCGGTTTCGCTGGAAGCCGGCCGTCCCGGCCGTTGCAGGCGTTGCCTTCGCGGCAGTCATCGGGCTCGCTATCGCCCTTGCCTTCCTGACGAACGATGGCAGCAAGTCCGATGAGAGCACTTCGAATGTGGCCGGCGTTTCTTCTGGAAGCGGCGCCGTGGTCTCGTCCAACCAGCCGGCCGCGACGGGCGACATGGGTCTCTCCGCACGAGCGAGCACCGGCAACGAGCTGCACGTCTACATCGTCGACTCGGAGGAGATGAGGAGCGCGCTCGCACAGAACCTCGCCGGTTTTGACGCGATCCTGGCCGAGCAGGGTGGAAGCCCGCTCGTGTACGACATCGTCGTGATCGATTCACCTGAGAACGAAGCGGCGGCGATGACAGGAATCGCCGAACTGGCCGCCATTCGCAACGACGTCGCGGCCGGTGCGACGTTCGTGTACGAC
>CAYYYI010000164.1:0-5370 GCA_964475735.1 uncultured Anaerolineaceae bacterium | reverse complement strand
GGGGCTGTCATGGGCGCTATTCTCACTCGTGCGGTCGTACGAGCAGTCCGGCCGCCGGTGACTCTCGGCGCTCTCGTTGCGGCCGCCTCCTCTCGCGCATCGCTAGTCGCTCAGGGCGTTGGCGTTCCCCGGGTCTTCACCGCGGCCAAACACGGCGATCGCCAGTCCCCCGGCAAGCGCTGCCCCGGTGATGGCCAGTGCGAATCGCGCAAAGGCGTCCCAGGGCATCGGCGCTGGAGGGCGCCCCTGGTCCAGCAACATGCGGCAGAAGAACAGACCGAGGACTCCGCCCGCTGCAATCGCGGCGACGAATGGGGCCGCTACCATTATCGACTCGAGCGCCTTGAGCGACCGCTCGCCCATGCCAAGGCGGCGCAGGCGCGCCCCTTCCCTCTCGCGAGCCAGCCGCCGATCGACCGCCGCCAGCAGCGTGGCCACGCCCAGGACGATCGCCGCCATTGCCATCCCGGCGATCGTCCACTGATGCGCGGGGCCATAGGACATCCCGGCCTCCGACGGCCCGCGTACGACGGAGGCGGGCAGGGCCAGCATCGCGGCTGTCCGCACCTGCGCTTCCAGTTCCAGCGGGTCGCCGCTCCCCAGGACAAGAGCCTGTCCCGAGCCGCCAGCGGAGCGAGCCAGTTCTTCCACGAGCGTTACTCTCACTCCGGCACCCGGTGGAGCCCCGAGCAGCCGTGCGACGGATGCCACGCCGGCGCTCTCGAGGGCGTACCGGCTTCCGCTGTCACACGTCAGCCCTGCGAACGGGGCAAGCTGTTCGCAGGACGCCTCGACCTCTGCCGCCGTTCCTTCCTCGTTCCAGCGCCAGCGCACCACAGTCAGACCGGGCGCCGCGTGGCCAAGCCGTTGCAGGTCCCCTTCCTTCTCGGCGGGCCACCCGACCGAAATGCCCGCGCGGGACTCCAGCGGCGCGGCGCGCACCCCAGCGTCCCTCCACGCAACGTACCCGATGCCAACGAGCACGAGGGTCACGAGCACCACCGCCCCCGCATGCGAACGCGCGGCGCGAATCGGGTCCCACGCCAGCGAGCGCCCGGCCAGGAGGAGAAGCACGCTCCCGCCCAACGCCAGCGCTTGCCCGCACCATCGCATGATAAGGGGCAAGACCACCGGCAGCCCCAGCGTTCCTGCCACGATCGCCAGCAACAGAAGACCGTCGCGGGCGCTCCCGTGAAGGAAGAGCCGCGCAGCCAGCGCGAACAACCCCACGGCCAGCGGCACGGCCCGCGACCAGGACAGTTCCGGCGTTGACACGCCTGCGCGCGTCCCTTCGCCCTGCCGGCGATTCTGAAGGACCGCACCCATCGCCGAAAACGCGCACGCCGCCAATACGACGGCCGTCGCTCCGATCCCGGCCAGCCACCATGGGATCGCGAGATCTCCCTCCAGTGGGTGCACGCCGAGGATGGGGACCCATCCTATTGACCCGGAAAGGGCGGCCCAGGCGACCGTGACTGCGATGGCGGGCGGCAACGCGAGTGTGAGCGTCTCAGCCACGGCCAGTCTCACCAGCGCCGATGGCGGCGCGCCCATCCAGTAGAGCACCCGGAACCGGTGGTCTCGCGTCCGTGAGGCAGCGTTTGCCCCGGCGATCAACAGCATGACCGCCGGGACCAGAAGAAACAGGAGCCCGCCGGCCGCCACGTGTTCTTGCGCGGGAGGCACCTCCAGTTCGAAGCCTCGCCCGCGGCTGCTGTCAGCGGCGCCGAAGCCGCTGACGCGGAAGGGGCGGGATGGTAGCCGGTCAGCAGGGAGCCCCACATAGGCGAACAATTCGTCGCCCGACAGGACGCCCTCGTCGCCGATGACTTCGCGGTGGGGATAGCGTACGGCAAGCAGAGGCTCGCGCTGCGCCAGCCGATCGAGCGCGGGTGACACAAACGCCTCGCCCGGCCCGGGCAACCGGCTCACGCCCGGCGGCAGCACCGGGGGAGTCTCGCTGCTCGCTGCCAGCCATGTGACCGCGTACTGCTCGCCTTCCCAGGCGTCGGCGCGTGGGGCCATGAGCAGGTCTCCCGGATTCTCGCTCAGTGCGATGACCGGCTGCCGGTTTTCCATGCGGGCCGCCTGTTGTCCAGCCATCCGGATGAGTCCCGGCCAGAGGAGCGCGGCGAGCAGCGAAATCGCCACTGCGACCGGGAGGGCGAATTGCCGCCAGCGGTGCTCGGGTGATCGGCTCATCGCCAGCCTCACGCCCATCCGCGCTAGCATGCGGCGCCCCCAGTCACCCCGGCGGCAATTTCAAGAGTCGCGTTGTTCAGCACGCCCACCCGGTCTGCCAAACGTGCGACCTTCGGGTTGTGCGTTGCCACCACAACTACGGACCCCACCTCTCGCGCGAGACCAAACAGCAGCTTCGCGACCAGCATGCCATTGGCTTCATCGAGGGCGCCCGTCGGCTCATCAGCCAGCAGGAGTGCGGGTGATTTCGCTATGGCCCGCGCGATGGCTACGCGCTGCACTTCGCCGCCCGAAAGGATATTCGTCCGGCCGCGCCCCGCGTCCGTAAGCCCGGCGCGCGCCAGCGCCTCGCTCGCCCTGCGGGCAGCCTCTTGCCGGCCGAGCCCCGCCAGCCGGAGCGGCAGTTGTACGTTCTCTTCCACCGTCAGCTCCGGCAGAAGCTCCCCAAACTGGAAAACCATGCCAATCCGGTCCCGCCGTAGTGTCGCCAGCGCCGAGGCCCCGAGCCGGGTCACCTCGACGCCATCGAGGGTGATGGTCCCTCCGTTCGGCCGCCTGATTCCGCAGAGACAGTGCAGAAGGGACGTCTTGCCGGAGCCCGATGGCCCCATGATCGCCAGGCTGTCGCCTGGCCCAAGCTCGAACGCCACGTTCGACCACAGGATGCGCCCCGGCACGCCGAGTGTCAGTCCATCAACGACAATGCCCTTCATCGCGTTCCACCTTTCGCCCCAGCGGCGGGAGAACAAGCCAGCTTCTCGCGCATGCTACTGCTCGATCCGCGGCCCCCTCAAGCGTGAGCACGGCAGTCCCCGGGGGCACGCTGTGTGGCCCCCGGGGACTGCAGTGTAGCCGCCTTTCGAGTCGCTCGCTACCCCCGCCGGCTGTCACCTTCGATTGAGGGTTCGCACCAGCCAGGAGCCAAAGGCCGCGAGAAGCCCAAGCCCCACCATCTGAAATGTGATCTGAACGACGGCGTAGCCCGGTTCAACAGTGTGGCCCTGCAGCACTCGCATCGCAAAGAACGCGAGGTAGCAGACGACCACCAACGTGATCACTACGAGAGCATCGCGCATGGGCGCGGGGAGTGAACGTTGCGGCATTCCGGACCTCCTGGCGAATGAAGATGTTGGAACCAGTTGAACCACGCGTCGCCGTAGCAATTGCCCCAGGCGTCGACGAGTGCGTTCCCGTTCAGAGAAATCTGCCTTTCGCGCGGGCCCGGTTGCTCAATCGCTTCGATCATCTTTCTCCTCCTCGCCCCAGCGGGGGAGATTGCTCTCGGGGTGCCCGGTCATTCTACTCCCGGCGCGCGAGCACCATGCTTCGGCAGACGTTAACTCTCTGTGATTTGCTCCCTGCGGGTCGCTCCTAGCCGCCGAATCTGTACAATGTTCTTAGCGGTATCGCCCTCGCGCGCCGCCTTCGGAGCACCCGCGCATGACCTCGATCGAGCCCACCTCCAACGTCCGCCCCATCTCCATCGAAACCGAGATGCGGACGAGCTACCTCGACTACGCAATGAGCGTGATCGTCTCTCGCGCCCTCCCCGATGTCCGCGACGGCCTCAAGCCCGTCCAGCGGCGCATCGTCTGGGGCATGTTCGATGGCGGCGCCCGCGCAGGCACCGGCTACCGCAAGTCCGCCGGCATCGTCGGCGACGTGATGGGCCGGTACCACCCGCACGGCGACAGCCCCGTCTACGAAGCCATGGTGCGCATGGCGCAGGACTTCTCCATGCGCTACCCCCTGGTCGACGGCCAGGGGAACTTCGGCAGCGTCGATGGGGACCCGCCCGCGGCCATGCGCTACACGGAAGCGCGCATGTCGCCCATCGCCGAAGAGCTGCTGGCCGATATCGACCAGAACACGGTCGACTTCCAGCCGAACTACGATGGGCGGCATCATGAGCCGATCGTGATGCCGGCGCGGCTCCCGAATCTGCTCCTCAATGGCTCCAGCGGCATCGCCGTGGGTATGGCAACGAACATCCCGCCGCATAACCTGGTCGAGATCGCCGATGCCCTGGCCATGCTCATCGACAGCCCGGAATCGACGCTCGACGACCTGCTCACGGTGGTCAAAGGCCCGGATTTCCCCACGGCCGGAATTGCCCTGGTGGGCAAGGACAGCGAACAGGTGCGCCTTGCCTATGGCGAAGGCCACGGCCGAATCACGATGCACGCTCGCACGGCAATCGAGGAGAGCGCCCGCGGCGGCCGCACCCAGATCGTGGTCACAGAGCTCCCCTACCAGGTCAATAAGGCGACCCTCATCGAGAAGATGGCCGACCTGGCGCGCGACAAGAAGATCGAGGGCATCCACGACCTTCGCGACGAGAGCGACCGCAACGGCATGCGCATCGTCATCGAGCTGAAGAAGGAAGGTTCTGCGGCCCAGATAAAGAACCTGCTTTACAAGCACACCGCGATGCGCTCGACGTTCGCCGTCAACATGATGGCCATCGTCGACGGCGCGCCGCGGCGCATCGGCCTGAAGCGCGCCCTCGAGCTCTACATCGGCCACCGGCGGGTGGTCATCCGCAGGCGCACCGAATACCAACTGGAAAAGGCCCGCGAACGCGAACACATCCTGCAGGGGCTGCTGAAGGCGATCGATCTGCTCGACCAGGTCATCGCCACCATCCGCGGGGCGGACTCGGCTGCGGCCGCGCTGGAGATCCTCCAGGGCAAGCAGCCGATCCCGGCGGCGGTCGTGCAGCGCATTGGGCAGCGGAACGTGCCCGTCTTCGATTTCAGCGAAGTGCAGGCGCGGGCCATCCTGGACATGCAGCTGCGCCGCCTGGCCGCGCTCGAACGGAAGCAGCTCGAAGACGAGTTCCAGGAGATCATCAAGAAGATCGCCTACCTCGAAGACCTGCTCGCCAACCCCCGCAAGATAGACCTGCTCATCAAGGAAGACGTGCTCGACCTGAAGAAGAAGTACGGCGACGCCCGCCGCACAGAGATCGTAGAGGCCGACGCAGAGGACTTCCGCGAAGAGGACCTGGTCCCTCACGAAGAGAGCGTGATCACTCTCAGCATCCGCAACTACATCAAGCGCATGCCGCTGGAGACGTTCCGGGTGCAGCGCCGCGGTGGGCAGGGCAGCCGTGGGGCGGCCATTCGCGACGAAGACGCCGTCATGAAGCTGGCCGTTTGCGATACG
>CAYYYI010000163.1:2676-5460 GCA_964475735.1 uncultured Anaerolineaceae bacterium | reverse complement strand
GTGTAAGCTTGTGAACGTTTGGGACATAAGCTGTGACACGGCGCCGACTTCTCACGACGCACGATGCGCTGGTAGTAACTCCTCAATGGCTGCCGGGCACGCGAAGCACGTTCGCGCCAAGCATCAGGCTCGTGCGCATCGATGCCTTGGAGGACTTCCCGTGGATCTGCCTGAATCTTGAAGACGTCGGCTGGGTCGAGGAGCACATTACACCTGGGCGCGAAGCGATATGGACACTCGAATACAACCCTCCGAGGCCCTATCTCCTTCAACCGGTCCTTGCCAGCGGGTACGGCCAGAACCCTTTCCCGTTCCCAGGGCTGCGCGAGGCGGCAGTCGCGTTCTCGCGTCGCAGCCGATACTTCCGCTGGAGCGACGATCTCGGCCGCCTGACGGTCACCGAGCCATGGGACTCGTCGCTATCTCCCTGGGAGTGTCGCGCAATGGTCGAGACCACACCCATGCCGGGATCGATGGGCTCCGAGCTCGCGAAGCGGTGGCGGTGGGACCACACCCGGATTGTCCGCGCTGCGAGCGCGCCATGGGACCGGCTGCGCGGGCTCCGGGCTTACGGTGACCCTGCCCGCTTCCTTGATCCACAGCGGCAGAGAACTCAACTGGTCGAGGTCTTCCTGGGATGGCCGGCATTTCTGGCCGTCGCCGGGGCGATGGCGCCCGGATCGGCTTGTCTTGCTTGCGGAGCCCTAACAAAGGCGGGCAACGACTACTGCCACTCGCCCGAGTGCGACCGCGCCCGGGCAACGCTTCGAAAGCGGGAGCAGCGTGCCCGCACGAAGTCCGCCCGGGAAACGATAAGGACCTAGTTATGGTCCACGGCCCCCATTGATCGCTCTTATTGTCGCCTTACAGATTCCTCTGAGCATCTCTACACAGTGGACTTTTAATCCATTGGTCGAGAGTTCGAATCTCTCCGGGCCTACCAGGGGGTTGCATCTAGGCTTTACGATAGCAAGGGTGGCTGGCGACACAGTCGGCGTGGTGGTCGATCAGGCGATCCTTTCGGATTTCTGGGGGCTTTGAACGATGAAGCGGATCCGAGAAGAAGACGGGCGGGCGCGGTTCCTCCAGGCGATTGAACCGCGCCCAGAGCACGTGACTGCAGCCAAGAACTTCATCGCTGACTCGGTGTCAGGGCCAGCCGATGGTGCCGGCCTGATTCAGAATTGGTGGAAGATGGCAGGGCGGCGCCCCATCGCGCAACTGATTCTGGACGAGGACTACGGGTTCAGCGAAGACTGTGAGCGGGCTGCCCGCCACTGGGAGTGTCGGCTTGCTGCCGCCCGCGCTCTCGATGAACTCGAAAGGGCGGGACACATCGATCGGGTCGGCGATGCTCGCGGCACTGAGCGCGTCAATCAGGCTTTCACAACGGTCACGCCGGAGTCGGGGAGCGGCACGACTGGATCTTGGACCTTGGATTCGCTGGACGTTTCGTATCCGCAACGCGTCACGAAGGGCCCGTATTCGAGACCATGGACTCAGGTCCCGGTGCAATCGGAACACGTTTCTCCGGCAGCTTCGCCCGGGCAGCCACTCGGAGCCATCTTGAGCGACCAAACGCGCGAGGAGGCCATCGAGTTCCTGAAGCAACTTGCGAATGACCTTCGCGCCCTGGCCGACTCTGGCGAGCTTGAGCCGTCGGCGAAACTGCTGATTGAAGACCGTGCGCTCAGCCTCATCACCGAGCTGCAAGAGATCCTCTCTGTGGTCGTGCCCTCTGAACCCGAGCGACGGGGGCTCGTTCGCCGCGCCCTTTCCAAGGCCGGCGAGGGCGTGGGCACTTTGGCCGATATCGGAAGGCTGGCGTCCGATGTAGGGGGGCTGTCTAAGATCCCTCGCATCCTTTCGGATGGCCTGCAGGGCTTGGAGTCAATTAGCAGCTGGATAGCCTGAGTGCTTGGCTTGGCCAACCTCGACGCGAAGAACGCAGCCCTTGCCTCCGCCCGGCCGCGGCAGGTGGGAGGCAAGGCGCGCCAGGCGATTATTGAGAGAAGCCGACCCTCAGGTGCTCTGCCCTTGCGATCACGAATTGGCGGTCAGCTCCTCTGCGCGGGGGCCGGAGGCCTGGAGGAACTCGCTGATTCGTTCGTAGAGGATGCGTGCCTCCTCTTCCGGCGTGCCGGTGACCATTTCGCGGCGACGGCCAGTCTGCCGGGAAGCCTCCCGCAGCCCGGCGACCGAAGTGGGCGACCCGGCGAGCCCGAGGCGCGCGGGGTCCACATCAAGGTCGGCGACCGTCCAGGTCGTGATGGCGGCGTCGCTATCCAGCCGGGTCATGCGTTCGGCATCCATGAACCGGGGCTCGTTGCAGCTCACCTTGAGCGACACGACGGCCGGCAGGGGAGCGTCGAGCACTTCTTCGCCGCCCCGGATCTCCCGAGTGACTATCAGATGTCTGCGGTCGCGGTCCAGTTCGATGTCCATCGCATACGTGACCTGCGGGATGCCGAGCCACGCTGCGATGCCGGGCGGAACCTGCGCCGTGGCGCCGTCCGACGACTCTTCGCCGCACAGGACAAGGTCGATGCCGCCAATCTTGCGGATCGCCGAGGCGAGCGTGAGGGATGTCGCGAGCGTGTCGGCGCCGCCGAAGGCGCGGTCACTCAACAGGTAGGCCGCGTCTGCGCCCATGGCGAGACCAACGCGGAGCATCGGGGCCACGAACGGGGGCCCCATCGAAAGGAGCGACACGCTCCCACCGTAGCGGTCCTTCAGGGCGAGGGCGGCCTCGAGAGCGTTCATGTCCGGGGGGTTCACTTCGGA
>CAYYYI010000163.1:0-2576 GCA_964475735.1 uncultured Anaerolineaceae bacterium | reverse complement strand
AGCTTCGGGCGTGCGATCACGCCGGTCTGGCCGATCTGCTGCTCGCGCCCGGCCCAGCCTTCATCAACGGCGACACGGGTGGCGCCGATCTCGGCGTCCAGCGCCCGGGCGAGCGCCTCGACGGCCACCATGTCGCCGCGCGCGCCCGCGCCGGCGACAACGAGCCGCTCGGCTCGCGAGATATCGGCCTCAGAATGGCGACGCCTTTCGACCACTGCCACCGGGCAGGCCGCTGCGGGCACGTCCGCTTCGACCCGGTCAACCGGGGCGGGGTCCGCACGCCGGCTTTCGACCTCGGCGAAGACGCCGGGGCGGACTGTGGCCATCTGGGGCCGGTGCTGTTCGCACTTGATGGTCGCCAGGATTCCGCCGCCGAAGCCGCTCACCTCACCCAGCAGCAGCCCGCTTTCCGGTTCCAGGGCGAGGTCCGTGCAGTCGGCGGTGAGGCCGGTCTGCAGCATTACTGCCAGCCGCCCGGCGAGGTCACGGCCGTAGGGAGTGGCTCCCAGCAGGAAGATGTCCGGCCGCCTGTCGACGATGACAGCCGCAGTCGCGTGGGCGTATGCCTCGGCCGTGAACTGCGCCAGCAAGGGGTGCGAAACGTAGACCACCCTGTCGAGGTCGAGGTGGGCTGCCTGCGCCGCCAGTTCGTCGAGGCCGTGCCCGGCGAGCAGTCCGGTGAGTTCGGCCCCCGATTGGCGCGAGAGCTCGCGGGCCTTGCCCAGGAGTTCGACGCTGACGGGCGCGAGCCCCGATTCGTCCTGTTCGAGGAAGACCCAGATGCCGCTGGCCACCGCGGGGGAGTAGGCGGGCTCAATCACGGGATACCTCCATGAGGGGTGTGGGCGGACCAGCGCAACCGGCCAGCATGGCAAGTTCCGCCAGGTCGATGACCTTCAGGTCACGGGCGCCGGCCACGCTCACGCCGTCTTCCAGGCACGAGATGCAGTGCGGGCACGTGGTCACAAGGTACGAGGCCCCGGTCGAGGCCGCCTCGCGGGCCCTCGCGGTGGCGAAGCGCTCTTCCGCGGGGGTCTCCATCCACATGCGGCCACCACCACCGCCGCAGCACAGCGTGTCCGCGCGGGAACGCTCCATTTCCACGAGTTCCAGCCCGGGAATGGCGCCGAGAACCGCGCGCGGCGCCTCGACCTCGTCGTGGTGGCGCGCCAGGTAGCAGGGGTCGTGGAAGGTGGCGGAGGCCTGTTCGAAGCCACCGAAGGCGATCCGTCCCTCGCTGATGAGGTCGCGCGCCACCTGGCTGTAGTGGCGAACTCGGAACTGCTCGCCGGCGGGGCCGTAGTGGCTGGCGAAAGTGTCGTAGCAGTGGGGAGAAACGGTGACGATGCTGGCGACGCCGGCTTCCGTGAATTGGGCGGTGTTCGCGGCGACGATGCGTTCGAAGTAGGCGTCGTTGCCCAGCGAGCGGGCCGGGTCGCCGCAGCACGGTTCGTCGTCTCCCAACGTCCCGAACTGGACCTCCCCGGCCCTGAGCAGGCCCACTACCGCCCGTGCCACCTTCTGCGCGCGCCGGTCGTATGAAGCGGTGCAGCCGATGTAGAGGAGGGTGGTGTGGACGGCCGGATCGAAGCGAGGGAGGTCGAGGCCCGCCGCCCAGGCGGAACGTGCGGAGGGTGGGCGGCCCCAGGGGTTGCCGTCCCAGTGCATGTCCCAGAGGACGTTGCTGAGCCCCGGCGGCGCGGATCGTTCGCGCCAGGCGAGGCTCCGCAGGCCGAGCATCACTTCGCCGATGCGCACCTGGTGGGGGCACCGCTCTTCGCAGGCGCCGCACGTGGTGCAGCGCCAGACTGAGCCCGCCCAGCCTTCGATGCCGAGCTGCGCCTCCCGCATGACCGAGCGAACGCCAATCAACGGGCCCGCGACCAGGCCCCAGGGGCAGGTGGCAGTGCAGGCGCCGCACTGGTAGCACGCGGCCGCCTCGCCACCGGTCGCGGCAAGAACACGGTCCCAACGCTCATCGTCGAGGAGGATCACGTTGGAGGTCCGGGACTCAACGCCAGCAAGAGCGGTCATACGTGCACCTCCGTGCCCTTGAGCGAGGCGGCGTAGCGCTGCACGACTTCGTCCATCTCGCGCATCTTGGCCGCGAAAATCTTCCCCTCCGAGGCCGAGACCCACTGCAGCTGCAGCCGTTCTTCGGCTATGCCTTTGCGGGCGAGCTTGCGCTGCCAGAAGTTGAAGCGCTTCAACGTCTGCTGGTTGGCGTCGATGTAGTGGCAGTCGCCCAGGCGGCAGCCCGTGACGAGCACGGCGCCCGCGCCGCGGTCGAACGCGCGCGTAATGAACTCCTCTTCGATCCGGCCCGAGCACATCGAGCGGATGACCCTGCCCGACGGCGGGTACTGGACCTTTTCGATGCCCGCCTGGTCAGCGCCCGCGTAGGAGCACCAGTTGCAGGCGAAGACCAGCACCTTCTCTTCCGGCTTTCCGAGCAGGGCGGCATCGATCTGGGCGAGGATCTGCTCCTTCGTGAAGTAGGGCATCTCGATTGCATCGAAGTTGCACTCGGCGGAACAGGTGCCGCAGCCCTCGCAGGCAGCTTCGATGAAGTTGAT
>CAYYYI010000162.1:4149-5489 GCA_964475735.1 uncultured Anaerolineaceae bacterium | reverse complement strand
AGCTCATCCCCTTCGGTGAAGCGCACGGCGATCCCGTCGTCGCTCCAGATGGTCTGGACGTCGAAGCCCGAGCGCTGGGCGAGGAGAGCCCCGATTGCGAGCGCCCAGGGCGCGTGCACGCGGCCGCCGAAAGGGGTCAGGATGACCACGCGCCAGTCGCCAAGCTCGTCGATGAAGCGCTCGACGACGATGGTGCGGTCAGTGGGGAGCGCGGCCGTGGCTTCCTTCTGCTCCGCCAGGTAGGCGAGCAGGTTGCGAACGGCGAGGTCATCGAGAACGTGCTCGCGTTCGAGACGCGCGGTGGCTTCCGCGCCGGACAGGGCGTCGATTTCGCGCGTGAAGGCGCCGATGGCACGTCCGAACTCCAGGGGGCGTCCGATGCCGTCTCCCTTCCAGAACGGGAGCTTGCCGGGCTCGCCGGGAGCGGGCGAAACAGTGACGCGGTCGCGGCCGATGTGTTCGATGCGCCAGCTACTTGCGCCGAGGATGAACACCTCGCCCGGGCGCGACTCGTAGACCATCTCCTCGTCGAGCTCGCCCACCCGGGGGCCGGCTTCACCGAGGAACACGCCATAGAGCCCCCGGTCGGGAATGGTCCCGGCATTGACGATGGCGACGGTCTTCGCGTCGCGGCGGCCGGAGAGGACGTTGGTTTCGCGGTCCCAAACGAGGCGGGGGCGAAGGTCGGCGAATTCGTCGGAGGGGTATTGCCCGGCGAGCATTCCCAGCACGCTCTCCAGACCTTCCCGTTTGAGGCTCGCGAAGCTGTGAGTGCGACGCACAAGGCTCTCGAGGTCGGCGAGCGGCCAGTCGTCCATGGCGCACATGGCCACGACCTGCTGGGCGAGGACATCGAGCGGGTTGCGGGGCACGGCCGTGGACTCGATGAGCCCTTCGCGCATGCGCCGGGTGAGGACCGCGCATTCGAGCAGATCGCCGCGGAACTTGGGGAAGATGCGCCCCGTGCTCGGCAGATCAACACGATGGCCGGCCCTGCCGACCCGCTGGAGGCCGCGCGCCACGGACTTCGGCGACTCGACCTGGATGACGAGATCGATGGCGCCCATGTCGATGCCGAGCTCGAGGGAACTGGTGCAAACCAGCCCGGGGAGCGTCCCCTCCTTGAGGCGCTCCTCGACTGCGGTTCGCTGGTCGCGGGACATTGAGCCGTGATGCGTGAGGACGAGCTCCTCGCCGGCCAGGTCATTCAGGCGGGCGGCCAGGCGCTCGGCAAGCCTGCGGTTGTTGACGAAGATCAGCGTCGACCGATGGCCTCGGACCAGGTCGAGCAGGTGCGGGTAGATGGCCGGCCAGACGGAGGAGCGCGCCTCGATGTCCCG
>CAYYYI010000162.1:0-4049 GCA_964475735.1 uncultured Anaerolineaceae bacterium | reverse complement strand
GCCAGGTGGGCGCCGCGCTTGGTCCCGGCCATGGTGTGGATCTCGTCGACGATGACAGTCTCGACCGTGCGCAGCGCCTCGCGGGCGCGCGACGTGAGCATGAGGTAGAGCGATTCGGGAGTGGTGATCAGGATGTCCGGGGGGTTGCGGCGAATGTCTTCGCGTTCGCGGGAGGGGGTGTCGCCTGTACGCGTGCCCACGGCTATCTCCGGCGCGGGAAGGCCTTCGCGCACGGCGGCGATTCGCAGACCCGCCAACGGCGCACGCAGGTTGCGTTCGATATCGTAAGAGAGCGCCTTGAGGGGTGAGACGTAGAGGACCGAAACGCCAGGCGCCGGGCGAGGTTCGGGGCGAACCGCCAGGCGATCCAGGCACCAGAGGAAGGCTGCCAGCGTCTTGCCAGAGCCGGTGGGAGCGAGGAGGAGGGTGTGTCCCCCGGTGGCGATCGCTTCCCAGCCAAGCTCCTGGGCGCGGGTAGGCGCGGCGAACGTGTCCGCGAACCAGGCCCGGGCGACCGGGGAGAAATGCCGCAGGTGAGTAGTCGTCGCTGTGCCAGGCATGGGACTCATTGTGGCAGAGAACGGCGTGTTAGAACAGGTGTTCGCCCGCCCGTTCCAGGCTATCTGGCAGGGCGGCTACGCGCGGCGGGCGGGGAGATTGCCGGCTCAGGAGCCGGGGCGGCCACCGCGGGCGTCCTCCGCCGGGGCCGTTTGAGAGGCGGTGTCACGTAGCCCATCCGCTTGGGGTGAAGGTCCGATGACGGGTGCACTTCAACACGGAAGATGGTCTGGAAGGGGACGAAGACCTGCACAGCGTGATCGTGGTCGGGATCGGCCGTGTGCAGGGCGACCCAGGAATCGGTGAGCCCGGAGATCCCGTTCACGTAGTGCGTGGTCCCATCGACAGTAAGCACCTCGACAATGGGACCTTCGCAGCCGGTCTGCTCGCAGAAGGCGGCCACCGCCTGGGGCAGAACCTGTTCGAAGAACGAGCGGTCGAAAGGAACGCCCATCTGCTGCGGAACCGGAGAAGGGACCGGGGCCACCCCGGGGGGCAGGTAAATAACGCTGGCGGCCTGTGGCATCGCCACAGAGTAGGCCCGCTTTCGGCGGCGCACAACTGGCACATGCCTGATCGAGCGTGCCTTAGTACACTGAGTGCACATCTGGAGGCCCGCAATGCCTGAACAGAACCCCATTCAGCCCTCCCTGTTCTCGCCGGAAGCGCTGGCGAGGCTTTCGCGCGCGACCCACGCGTGGGAGGAGGGCCCGCTCGCCGCAACCCTCCAGAAATCGCCAGAACGCCAGGATGCGTTTCGCGCGAGCTCGGTGGAGGTCGAGAGGCTCTACACGCCCCTCGACGTTGCGGAGATGGACTACGAGCGCGACCTGGGCTTCCCGGGCGAGTACCCCTTCACGCGCGGCGTCCAGCCCACCATGTACCGCGGGCGCCACTGGACCATGCGCCAGTACGCGGGGTTCGGGACCGCCGAGGAGTCGAACCAGAAGTTCCGCTACCTGCTGGACCAGGGGCAAACAGGGATCTCGGTGGCCTTCGATCTCCCGAGTCAGCTCGGGTACGACTCGGATGACCCCATGGCAATTGCCGAAGTCGGCCAGGTGGGCGTGGCCATCGACTCCCTGTACGACATGGAGACGCTCTTCGACGGCATCCCGCTGGACCGCGTCTCGACGAGCATGACCATCAACGCCCCGGCGGCCGTGATGCTGGCGATGTACGTCGCCGCCGCGGAAAAGCAGGGCGTGGCGCCGGAGAAGCTGAACGGCACGGTTCAGAACGATGTGCTGAAGGAGTACGTAGCCCGCGGCACGTATATCTTCCCGCCGGGGCCGAGCGTGAGGCTGGCGGCCGACATCATGGAGTACTGCGCGAAGAACGTTCCCCAGTGGAACACCATCAGCGTGAGCGGCTACCACATGCGCGACGCGGGATGCACGGCCGCCCAGGAGATTGGCTTCACGTTTGCCAACGCGTGCGCCTACATGGATGCGGCGCTCGAACGCGGGCTCCACGTGGACGAGTTCGCGCCGCGCATTAGCTGGATCTTTAACACGCACAACAACTTCTTCGAGGAAATCGCGAAGTACCGCGCCCTCCGGCGGCTCTGGGCGCGGATGTTGAAGGAGAAGTACGGGGCGAAGGACCCGCGCTCGATGATGCTGCGCACGCACACGCAGACGGGCGGGAGCACGCTGGTGGCCCAGCAGCCCGAGAACAACATCGTGCGTGCGAGCATCCAGTCGCTGGCTGCGGTGCTTGGGGGGGTGCAGAGCATCGCCCTGAGCTGCTTCGACGAGGCGCTTGCTCTGCCCACAGACGAAGCGCAGCGGATGGCCCTGCGCACGCAACAGATCATCGCCTACGAGACAGGGGTGACGGACACCATTGACCCGCTCGCGGGAAGCTACTTCGTCGAGAGCCTGACGAACGAGCTGGAGGAGGGGGCCCGGGACTACATGCGCCAGGTGGACGAGGTTGGCGGGCCGGTGCGGGCGATCGAGACCGGCTGGGTGCAATCGCAGATTGCGGAGGCGAGCTGGCGCACGCAACAGGAGATCGACGAGAAGCGCGAGCTCATCGTGGGGGTCAACGCCTTCACCGAAGGCGGAGCGGAGCGACCGGCCATTTTCACGGTCGATCGGCGGCTCGTGGACCACCAGCTGAAGCGGCTCGAACACCATCGCCGCGAGCGCGATGGTGCGCAAGTAGCGGCATCACTGGAGGCTCTGAAGGCCGCCTGCAGGGGAACAGGGAATCTGATGCCGCCAATTCTCGAAGCCGTGCGCGCCTATGCCACGCTCGGTGAGATCTGCGGCGCCATGCGCGTGGTCTTCGGGGAGTACCGCCCGCCCACGGTGATCTGAAGGGGGCTTAGCCTTCGTCGCCCTTTGCTGCCATTGACGCTGCGCGCGCGGCGAAGACGAACATGAGCGTGGTGGTAGAGCTGAGAATGATGGCCCCGGCGACTGCGGGGGCGATGGCATCGAAGATGAGTCCGGCGACGATGATCGCCGCGGCGATGAGGTCGCCGCCAATGAGAAGAGCCCAGATCCGGGGGGAGATTCCGCGCATCAGTGGCCCCCCGCGCGGCCGGGCAGGGGACGCTGAGCGTTCCAGCGCTCGAAAGTGGTGAGCCCGAGCAGCAGGCCGTGCAGCCGGAGCGGGTGGATGAAACCGCCGAAGTTGTCGGAGCCATCCCAGCCGGGGCCGGTCGAGGTGACGCGGCGTCTGATCTCTTCGATGTCGTCGGATTCGATGCTCGCCATGTAGATGCCGTTGCCGCACTTGCGCACGAAGCGGGCGACGGCGGCGTTGGGGTCCGTGGGCTCGAGATACTCCAGGCTGTCGAGCAGGCCGCGGTCGCGAGCGTCGAACCACGTGATGGCGCCGTCGTAGCCGTAGCGGTCGGAGACGTAGAAGTTCGTGAACATATCGCCGATTCGGAAGAGGCGGTTATACGTCTCGACCGCTCCGCGGAGGTTGGTGACGGCGTAGGTGATCTGCCAGATCTTGCCGTTGAGGCCCACGTGCTCGCGTTCGATGCGCTTCGTCAGCGCCACACCGATCCCCCCGAGGTCGGCAGGGAAGACCACGAAGCGATCGCCGCCCTGGTCGTGGACGCGCACGCCCTGACTCACAAGGTGCGCGGCGAGCGCCGCGGGGTCGGCCAGCGAGAATCCGCCCAGGAAGAGGCCGCGCCGTCCCTGCTCCAGGAAGTCAGCGACGGGGCCCGGCCCGGTGGGCTCGAAGAGCTCCAGTTGATCGTGCCCCCACTGGAGGGTGACGCGGCGGGCGCCGGCCTCGGCGTCGGGGCGATCGTCGACCACCTTCGTGTCGAAGATTCGCGCGAAGGTCTCGATGGCCGGCGCGCACTCCTTCACGGCGAGGGCGAGGCGGTCGGTGCGTTCGAGCATTGGGAACTCCGGCAACGTGGCGCCGCCGAGTTTAAGGCGCGCCGGGGCAGTTGGTGCTTTGGTGGGCCCGCCGGGATTCGAACCCAGGACCAACCGGTTATGAGCCGGCCGCTC
>CAYYYI010000161.1:0-5516 GCA_964475735.1 uncultured Anaerolineaceae bacterium | reverse complement strand
TTCGGCCTTCTGCGCCCAGGGCATCGATCGCGGACTTTCTCAAGTGAGTACTAGGGAATGGCGCCCGCCTCCTTGAGTGAGATGATGCGGTCCCAGTCGTAACCCATTTCGACGAGGATCTCCTCGGTGTGCTGTCCCAGCTCGGGCGCCCAGCCGCGAACCTCGATCGGCGTCCCGTAGAAGTCAGCCGGTGTGGCCACCTGCTTGAAACGGCCGTCGGGACCGTCAACTTCGACGAAGACGCCCGCACTGTTCGCTACGGGGTCAGCGATCACTTCGAGCTGGGACTGGACGGGCGCCCACCAAACGTTCTCCCGGTCGAAGATCGGCGCCCATTCGTCGAGCGTCTTCCGGGTGATGATGGCGTCGAGCTCCCGTACCAGCGCCTCGGCATTCGCCGCCCGCACAGGGATGTTCGCAAAACGCTCGTCGCTGGCGAGGTGCTGGGCGTCCAAAGCCCGCAATAGATCGGGCCAGTGACGGTCGGCCTGGAGGAGGAGCAGCCAGAACCACTTGCCGTTCTTGTCCTGGAAGCTGTTGATGATGGGATTGATAGCGTGGTAGCGGTCGTAAGGGACCGTTGGCGCCCCAAAACGCAGGCTCGTGTTCGTGTCCCAGCCCACCATGTAAGCGCCCACGCGGATGAGCGAGACCGCCACCCTCTGGCCGGACCCGGTGCGCTCACGGGAGAAGAGCGCCGCCGAGATGGCGCCAGCGGCGTTCGCCCCCGTCATGTGGTCGCCCATGCCGCCGCGCTGCTGGGGCGGCTCCTTCCCTTCGGGTGTGAGGCTCGCGACGATCCCCGAGCGGCTCCAGAACGCGCCGATGTCGTAGGCTGCCCGGTCCGCATCGGGGCCGTCCGGGCCGTAGCCGGTGACCTGGCAGTAGACCAGGCGCGGGTTCGTGGCCGCCAGCGTCTCGTAGTCCAGCCCGTACTTGGTTAACACCCGCGGGCGCATGTTGCTCACGAAGACGTCGGCTGCACCTATCAGGTCGCGTGCGATGTTGCGAGCGTCTTCCTGCTCCAGGTCAAGGGCGATGCTGCGCTTGCCGCGGTTATCCAGCTCGAATGGCGGGTTCGCCGGCAGATCGAGGAGACTCGCGAAGATACCGCGGAAGGGGTCGCCCTCCGGTGGCTCGATCTTGACGACCTCTGCGCCCCAATCCGCCAATATTGCCGCGCACGAAGGGCCCGCAACCCAGACCCCCATCTCCACTACCTTGATGCCGTCTAGCGGTCCTGCCACTGCAATGCCTCCGTCCCTGGTTTCCGGAGGGATTCTAAACCGTCGGCCCAAAGGGGCACATTGCGGATCCTGAGGGTGCCCCGAAACGCTCCGAACCCGTACGCTTCGGTAACCCCCTCCAGGATTGCAACCATGGTCTTGAGCGACCGCACCATCCGCCGCGAAATCGAAGCCGGGAACATCATCATCGATCCGCTCGGTGAGAACGCTATACAGCCTGCCAGCGTCGACCTGCGCCTCGGACATCTCTTCCGGGTCTTTCGCAACCACCAGATCCCGTTCATCGACGTAAAGCAGGACTATCCGGACCTCACAGATCTGGTCGAGATCGATGACGAGCGCCCCTTCATCCTCCATCCCGGCGAGTTCGCGCTCGCCGTCACCTACGAGCGCGTGAAGCTGCCCGACTTCATCGTGGGCCGCCTCGAAGGGAAGTCGTCGCTCGGGCGGCTGGGGCTTCTCATCCACTCCACCGCCGGCTACGTGGACCCGGGCTGGGACGGCGCCCTCACCCTGGAGCTATCCAACGTTGCGAACCTGCCCATAACCCTCTACCACCGCATGAAGGTCTCGCAGATCTCGTTTCTGATGCTCACCGAGCCCGCCGAGCACCCCTATGGCTCGAAGGCGGCCGGCAGCAAGTACCAGGGCCAGGTCGGGCCTACGCCCAGCAAGTACTACTTGAACTTCCGCGACTGAGCCCGGCGGGCCTCATGCCTACCCCATCTCGCCGCGGCGGAACTTCCACTCCAGAACGAAGGGGTTGTGCTTCTTCTCGAACTCGATCGTGGTCTCTTCCATATGGCCGGGGAGGACAATCGTGTCATCGGGGAGCGTCAGCAGCCTGTCGCAGATGCTGTCCATCTCCTGCTCGAAGGAGCCGCCGGGCAGGTCGGTGCGGCCGATGGAGCCGCGAAAGAGCGTGTCGCCGCTGAAAAGCATGCCCTCGGCGTAGTAGCTCACGCTCCCCGGAGTGTGGCCGGGGGTTGTGATCGTCTTCAGCTTGAGGCCTGCGACCTCCACCTCGTCGCCGTCGGTCACGAACGCGTCGGGGTCGGGCGGGCCGTGCTCGACATCGATACCGAACCGCTCGCCCAGCCCCTTCCAGCCATGGCGTAGCAGTTCGAGGTCGCCTTCGTGGAGAAGGAACTTTGCACCGGTCGCCGAGTGGACGCCGTGGACGCCGAGGATGTGGTCCACATGTGCGTGCGAGTTCGCGATCAGCTTGATGGTCACGCCCATGTCCCGTGCCAGTGCCAGGATCTCATCCGGCTGATCGCCCGGGTCGATGCAGATTGCCTCGCCCGTGCGGCGGTTGCCGACTATCCAGCAGTTCTCCTGGAACACCCCGACCACGATTCCGCGGACCATCAATTCGTTTGCGACTTCCATGCGGCAACCATACCCCAGCCCGGGGTGACCGTCATACCCATGGGGGTGTAGATGTCGTGACTTACAAGTCGCATAACTTATGCCAATCGCGTAAAACAGGCCTGTGGAGATCGAGGAAGCTCTTGCCGTCTTCGTGGTCAGCGCGTTCGCAGGCGCCGTGCAGGCGGCAATGGGTCTCGGCTTCTCCCTGCTCCTCATGCCGCCTCTCGTACTGATGGGCGATGCCCGCGACGCCGTGGTGCTCTCGAACATGCTCTGCACCGTGCTGAGCGCGGGCGTGCTTCTTCGAGCGCACGCTCACGTCGAGTGGGCCACGTTCCGGCTGCTTGTGATAGGCGCAGGCCTGGGCATGCCGGCAGGCTTCCTTGTGCTGGTTGTGTTGCCGTCTGATGTACTCCAGGTGGTGATTGCCCTCGCCGTGGCTGCCTGCACCGTCGCGCTCGTTCGCGGCCTCCGGACGACCCTGCCCGGGTGGCGCGGCGACGGCCTTGCGGGCGCGATTAGCGGGTTCGCCCGTGCCAGTACGGGGATCTATGGCCCGCCCGTTGCGATCCACCTGCAGGCAAGGGGAACGGCGCCGCCCGTATTCCGCTCGACCATGACCGCTTTCGTGGCTGTTACCGGCGCGATGGCCGTGCTGGTCTTCGCCGCTGCAGGGTGGGTCGACGGTGGCGTGGCGCCCGGTTTGGCCGCTGGAGTTCCGGGACTGGCCGTTGGTCTCGTGGCCGGGTCTGCGGTCTTCCGCGCTATCGGCGAAGCTCTCTTCCGGCGCGCCGTGCTGGGCTTGCTTCTTGCGAGTGTCGTCGCGGCGATGGTCAGCGTCCCGCTCGGGTGACCTTGCCGGGTCGCACGTAGCGCCCCGGGCGGCTACAACCGTCCGGTGACCCCCATCGAGGCCGCCGTCATCTTCCTCCTCTCGGCGGGCGCTTCGATGGTCCAGTCGCTCACTGGCCTCGGGTTCGGGCTGATGATCGTTCCCCCGCTTGTCATGGTGGTGGGAGCGAAGGACGCGGTCGTTGTCTCCAACGTCCTGGGCACGGCACTGAGCGCCGTGCTCCTGCTTCGCAGCCACGGGCACGTGGAGTGGCGCACCGGCGCCATCCTCTTCGCCAGCACCGTTGTGGGCATGCCGGCCGGCCTGCTTGTCCTCATCTGGATCGATCCTGACGTCCTGCAGGTGGTGATCGCCCTCACGGTGATTGTCTTTACGATTCTTCTCGCACGGGGGATGCGCCTCCACGCCGCCGGCCTCATTGGCGATGTCCTGACCGGCTTCGCGAGCGGTGTCCTGCGCATGAGCACCAGCATGTCCGGGCCTCCCGTGGTCATCTACCTCCAGGGCCGTGGCATCACCTCCGAGCGGTTTCGCGCCACGCTCGCGGCCTTCTTCACTGCCGGCGGACTGGTTGGGATGGCGATGTTCGCCGCCGCCGGGCGAATCGATGGCGATGTGGCACGCGAGATCGGGGCGGGTTTCCCGGCGCTGGCGGCCGGTGTCGTCGGCGGGAATGCCCTCTATCGCCGCATCGACGAGAGCCTCTTCCGCCGCGCTGTCTTCGGGGTGCTGTTCGGCAGTTCCGCGCTCGCCATCGCTGCCGTCCTGATCAGGTGACCGTGCGCGCCCGCCGCCGTCCGGGTAACCTTCGGCCAATGAACTGGCACGACGTTCCCGTCCTTCCGACCCGCGTCGACCGTCGTGATGACCGGTACATCGCCAACCGTGAGGTCAACCTCCGGCTGGTGGGTGAACTGCGCGAGCAACTTGCGCACGCAGCCCTCGGCGGTGGCGAAGAATACGTGACCCGCCACCACAGTCGCGGCAAGCTGCTCGCCCGCGAACGCATCGAACGGCTCATCGACCCGGCTACGGCGTTCCTCGAACTCAGCCCGCTGGCGGCGCACGAGGTGTACGAGGACGACGTGCCCGGGGCCGGGATCGTGACGGGAATCGGGATGGTAGCGGGCCGCGAGTGCGTCATCATCGCCAACGATGCCACCGTTAAGGGCGGCACCTACCACCCGCTGACGGTGAAGAAGCACCTCCGCGCCCAGGAGATCGCTGCCCAGAACCGCCTGCCCTGCATCTACCTGGTTGATTCGGGCGGCGCCTTTCTGCCGCTGCAACACGACATCTTTCCCGACCGCGAGCACTTCGGGCGCATCTTCTACAACCAGGCGAACCTGAGTGCGCTGGGCTGCTACCAGGTCGCGGCGGTCATGGGCTCCTGCACGGCGGGAGGCGCGTACGTGCCTGCCATGAGCGACGAGACCGTCATCGTGCGGGGAACCGGGACCATCTTCCTTGGTGGACCGCCGCTCGTGAAGGCCGCCACCGGCGAGGAGACCACCGCCGAGGAGTTGGGGGGGGCCGACGTGCACACCCGCATCAGCGGCGTCGCCGACCACTTCGCCGAAGATGACGGCGAGGCGCTCCGCATCGTCCGCGCGATCATGCAAAGCGTTCCGCGCCGCAGCGAGATCGCTTGGGAGCTGACCGATCCTGAGGAGCCGCTCCACGACGCGGAGGATCTCTACGGGATCATCCCTGCCGATATGCGGCAGTCCTACGATGTCCGCGAGGTCATCGCTCGCGTCGTCGACGGGTCGCGCTTCCACGAGTTCAAAGCCCGCTACGGGACCACGCTTGTCTGCGGATTCGCGCGGCTGGCGGGCTTCCCCGTGGGGATCGTGGCGAACAACGGCATCCTCTTCAGCGAGAGCGCGCTCAAGGGCACGCACTTCATTGAGCTTTGCGCCCAGCGGAAAACGCCTCTCATCTTCCTGCAGAACATCACCGGCTTCATGGTCGGCAAGCAGTACGAGAACGCCGGCATCGCCAAGGACGGCGCGAAGATGGTGACCGCCGTCGCCTGCGCG
>CAYYYI010000160.1:0-5571 GCA_964475735.1 uncultured Anaerolineaceae bacterium | reverse complement strand
GAGGGGAGCGGGCATGGTTAGATCTGTCTCCGAATCAGCGCCGCAATGTCGTCGGGCAGGCTGGCGCTCAACTTGGGGAACGCCTCAACCAGCCGCGCGATGTCGGCGAGGTCCTTCAGGTGCTTGCTGGCACCACGCGTGGGCTCGCGGGCTGCGGCGATCTTACTGGTCAGAAGGTCCTGCGGGGAAGCGATGGGCAAGTGCAGGTCCATTACCTCGCGGACCGTCGCCCGGGCCGGGTAGCCGGCGAACTCCGTCCCGCGCTGCACCTGCACCTGCAGCTTCGACCCCGGGTCATAAACGCGCAGGCTGTGCTCGAACTCCTTCACCCGGAACTCCGCTTCGAGCAGTACCCGCGCCCGCTCCAGGTCGTCCGCGGCGATGACGATGTCGAGGTCCTGGGTGACGATCGGCTCCGAGTACGCGTTCACGCCCACCCCGCCAATCACGCAGTAGCGGACCTCGTTCTCCTCCAGGAGCCCTATGACCCGTTCGAGGAAGTTCGAGTGGTCCGCCACGACGGCCTTCCAGAAAGCAAGAGCGCTCACGGACCAAGGGTACAGCAGAAACGAAGAGGTGGCAGTGGCGGTCAGCGGCCCTTGAACTGCGCCGGGCGCTTCTCGGCGAAGGCGCGCTGGCCCTCGGCGGCGTCCTCGGTCTTCATGATCTGGCTGTAGAGCCGGGCCTCCATGCGCATGCCTTCGCGGAAGGGCATGTCCAGCCCGCCGTCGTAGGCCGCCTGCTTCATGGCCTGGAGCGCAAGCGGCCCGTTCTCGCAGAGACGCGCGGCCCACGCCAGGGCAGTGGGCATCAGCTCGTCCGGGGGAACGATGCGGTTCACGAGCCCGACGCGGTAAGCCTCGTTCGCGTCGATGCGGTCGCCGAACAGGATCATCTCCATCGCGACGGCGAAGGGGATGTAGCGGGCGAGCCGCTGGGTCTGTCCGCCGCCCGCGACGATGCCGCGCTTGGCGGCCATGGTGCCGAAAGTGGCGTTCGGTGTGGCCAGGCGAAGGTCGCACCCGAGCGCCAGCGCCAGCCCACCGGCAAGGCAGTGACCATTGATGGCCGCGATCACCGGCTTCCAGATATCGTCCGGGGTGAGGCGGCCTTCGCTGCGGCGCTGGCTCCAGTCGTTCGTGGCGTCGGCGGCGCTTTTCACAAGGTCTCGGCCGGCACAAAAGGCCTTCGCCCCTGCGCCCGTGACGATGGCGACGAACAATCCGTCGTCGTGCTCGAACTCGTCCCAGGCGGCCGTCAGCTGGTCGAACATCTCCGGGTCGATGCTGTTCATCGCCTCGGGCCGATTGAGCTTGATGATGAAGGTGCGGTCCTGGCGGGTGGTCACAATTGGCATGGTGGCAGACTACGGTTTCACGACCCGCGTGCAAAGTCTCGGTGGGGGCCAATGGCCCACTAGGTGCGCCGCGCCAGGCAGGCAGGGCAATAGCAGGCGCGGTTGGCGGTCAGGTGTACCAAACCATGCAGACGGCCATCTTCCTGATCGAAGCAGGGTGCCAGCTTGTCGAATTGAAGAGCGAGGGACGACTCATATCGGGCATAGACCGCATTCACGACAAAGTCCGCAAGCTGCAGCAGCCGCGTGTTGCGCGCAGGGGCGAAGTAGGGGATGTCGGCGATGTTGCCAAGCGTTCTCCATCGAGTTCCTTGCTTCCAGATCTGCCGGGCGAGTCCTTCCAGGTTCTCCCTGTAGCTAGACTCGGCCAACACCACGAGGCCCCGGTTGCGTTCATCGCGCTCCCGGTTGACCCGATCGAGCATGATGTCGAACCGGTTGACAGCCTCCTCGAATCCTCTCTCGTAGAGGTTGTCGCCGACGAATCCCTTCTCCATTGCGATTGCGAAAAGCCGGCACTCCGCCCCCACGATGACATCGTAGATTGCGTCGAGGAGCTGCAACCTGGTCCTTCGGGGGATGCCGCTGTAGGGTGGCCGGGCATGCTCGTCGGGCGCTCTCAGGGCCGAGGCGTGAAGCTCAACCGGCTCTTCTTCATTGGGAAAGAATCGGCTGACAAGCTGATCGACTTCTCGCGCCAGGTGATAGGTCTGGCGCTCGAAAAGCGAAAGGCCCGCTACCACAAAGTAGCGAGCCCCGGAGTGCGTCCCTGCCTCATCCAGATACAGGATATGCAATTCATTCTCAGGCCGACTGGGCCGAAGCCCAACAGACTATCCGGCACGAGCCTTGCCGACCGCTCTTATCGTGTCACTCGTCCCGGGGGTTGTCAATCTCCCGCCGTCCCCGCTGCAGCCAATGCTGCCGCTTCATCAAGCGCCGCCAGTAGCTCCGCCTTGAGCGCTACGAACGGAGGCGAAGTCACCAACGCCACCGCCCGCGGCCGCGCGAACGGCGCCTCCACCTTTGCCACCATCCGCCCCGGCCGGGGCGACATCACGTACACCTCGTCGGAAAGCACGAGCGCCTCCTCGACGTCGTGGGTCACCAGCAGCACCGTGCGGGGCCCGGTTGTCAGCACTGCCTGCAGCCACTGCTGCATCTGGCGGCGGGTGATGGCGTCGAGCGCCCCGAAGGGCTCATCGAGCAGCATGATGTCTGACGGGATCAGGAAGGTGCGTAGCAACGCCAGCCGCTGGCGCATCCCCCCGCTAAGCTGGATCGGCCACGCCTGCTCGAACCCTGAAAGGCCAAAGACGTCGAACAACTCCAGGGCTCGCCGGCGCGCCTCTTTGCGCGGCACCCCCGCGACCTCCGCGCCGAGCGAGGCGTTCGCGAGAGCCCGCCGCCAGGGCAGCAGCAGGTCCTTCTGGGGCATGTAGGCCACGATGCCCGGACGCCCCGCCGCGCTCTCGCCATGCACCAGCGCCTCGCCCGATGTGGGCACGAGCAGCCCCGCGAGCACGCGGAGCAAGGTGCTCTTCCCGCAGCCACTCGGGCCAACCACGCTCACGAACCGTCCCGCGGGAACCTTCAGGTTGACGCCATCGAGCGCAGCCACGCTTCGCCGCCGCCCGGCGAAGACGTGACCAAGGTTCCGCAGCTCGATGGCGTCAACTTCCATGCGCTACTTCCCTGGCAGGAATTCGTTTGTGAAGGCAGCCTTCACGTCCACCTGTTTGGTCGTCAACCCCGCCGCGCGGAGGAACTCCTCGAATTCTTGCCAGATCTCAAGGTCCTGCTGGCCCCAAGGGCGGCCCTTGTCTACGAAATGGGTCGCCATGTAGGCCGAGCTCTTTTCCACCAGGTTCTTGTCGAGTTCGGGAGCGCCCTCCAGCAGCGCCTGCGCGGCTTCCGCCGGATTCGACATCGCGAACGCGTAGCCGCGCGCCGTCGCCTCCATGAACTTCTGCACCGTCTCGGGGTGGTCCTTCGCCATTTTCTCGCTGGTGATGAAGAGAGGCGTGTACCAGTCGGGGATGCAGTTCAGGTAATCGATGAAGAGGAGAGTCGAAACCGGCTTCTTCTCCACCTCCCGCGCCCGGATGACATCCCACGACTCGAACACCCAGGCGAAGTCGAAGCGATCCTGCTCCATTCCCACCAGGTAGTCGACGTTGCCCACTTCCACGAACTTCACCTTGCTGGCGTCACCGCCGTCGCAGGAGACGAGCTGTTTGATGAGCGCGATTTCGAGTGCGCCCCCGAAGCCGCCGTAGGTCTTCCCGGCGAGGTCTCGCGCCCGCGTGACACCCTCGCTCGCCAGCATCATCAGGCTGGAATCGTTGTGCTGAAGGATGGCCCCGATCGATACGATGGGTACTCCCTCAGCCCGGGCGGGGATGACGGCCTCCTGAATGGAGATGCCGAAGTCGGCGTTGCCCGCAGCCACCACCTGCTCCACACCGCCGGCGGCCGGCTCGACAATCTTCACCTTCAGCCCCACGTCTTCGTACCACCCCTTCTCGATCGCCGCGTAGATCCCGTTGTGGTGGGTGTTCGGAGTCCAGTTCAGCATGAGGGTGACGACTTCCTGGAGTTTGGCGCCGTCGTCATCGTCGCCGCAGGAAAGGGCGGCCTGCGGCAGGACCGTGGCCAGCAGAAGAAGTGCCAGGACGCGAAGCTTCATGATTCAGTCTCCTTTTCGTGGACGTACATCCAGGGCGAGGTCAACCTCGAAAGCAGGTGGACGGCGGCGAAGAGGGCGATGCTTGCGAGCGCCACGACGGCCACTGCTACGAAGATCTGGTCGACCCGGAACGAGCGTTGTGAGCGGGTGATGAAGAGGCCGAGGCCCGAGCTGGCGCCCACCCATTCGCCGATGACCGCCCCCGCCACGGCATAGGCGGCCGCTATCTTCAGCCCGGCGAAGAACGCCGGCAGGGCGGAGGGGAAAAGCACGTAGCGCATGACCTGGAGGCGGTTGGCCCCCATCGAACGGACGAGGCCGGTCATTTCGGTGTCCGCACCGGTGAGCGCGCCGGCGGTGCTCACCGCCACCGGGAAGAACGCAATGAGCGCCACGACAACGATCTTCGGCGTCATGCCGAACCCAAACCATGCGATTAGGAGTGGCGCCAGCACGACCATGGGGATGGTTTGAGAGACGACCAGCACCGGGTATAGCACCCGCCGCAGAAGCGCGACGCTCGCGATGAGGATGGCGAGGACCACGCCCACAGCCGCTCCGCTGGCGAGTCCCAGCACCGCCTCCGTGAGAGTGGTGCGAGTGTGGCCCGGGAGCGTCCCGCGCACATCGAGGAAGGCGCTCCAGACGCGCGAAGGCGCGGGCAGGATGTAAGGTTCCGTGTCAAAAACGCGCACCCAGGCTTCCCACCCGGCGATGAGCGCAACAAGCAAGAGCGTGGCGGGAAGGTACTCCCACGCAAGGCCCCCCGCCTTGTGGGCCACGCGGCTGGCAGTTGCGGCCATGGCGGCTAACGGAACTTGGCGGTGAGGCTGCCCATGGTTGGGCCGCCTTCGCCCGCCGCCTGCTCGACCTTGATGATGGTCACCACCGAGCGGGCGCCGGCTTTGAGGCACGCCTCGTGGACGCGACGAACGACGGGCCAGCAGGCATCGGGCGCGCCTTCGAACGTGGTCCCAAGGGCCGAGACTTCGTAGCGAAGCCCTGACTCCTGGATGACCCGGATGGCGGCCTCGATATGGGCCCACGGCTCGGCGGGCGTCCCGGGCGGGTTGGCCAGACACTGGATCTCGACGATCACGGCTTTGCCTCGCAATGGGATAGGCGCGGATGCGACATGGGTTGCCCTTTCCGCCGCCCGGGAGCCGGGAGCCTGGTGTTCCGGGCAAGAAAAAGAGCCCGGAAAGCCCGGACTCGAAAGAAGCTCTCGTGGTCCGACCGCTTTCCTACGCACGTATCAACGTGGTCAGGTTCAAGGGGTTTGATCTCAGCCCGAAGGCACCCCCAGCGATCCCGAACAGCTATGCAGTTGTCGAAACAGAGACTACACGGGCCGGGGAGGCCCCGCAACGGGCAAAAAGAAACCGCCCTCAAAGGCGGTTCATTCGTTGACCGGCGGCGGCCTATTTTCCCACCCAGTTGCCCGGGCAGTATCGTCAGCGCTGAGGCGTTTCACTTCCGTGTTCGGGATGGGAACGGGTGGGACCACCTCGCTCTAGCCACCAGA
>CAYYYI010000159.1:2206-5585 GCA_964475735.1 uncultured Anaerolineaceae bacterium | reverse complement strand
GGATAGAGCATCTGTCTTCGGAACAGAGGGTCGGGGGTTCGAATCCCTCCAGCCGCGCCAGGGAACGTTACACGGCCACCTCGCGGAGGCGGTCGCGGGCGAGGGCGCCAGTCGCCGAGGTTCGGTCCGCGATCCGCCTCAGAGGAGCCGGCAACCTGATCGGAACACCCGGCCTTGTTGCTGATAGGATTTCCTGCCGGGTGAACGGTTACGTCGGTCGCGCGATGGTACGGGGGGCGCTGCTTGCGGCCGCGACGGCGTGTCTGATGATCAGCGCATGCAGCGACGCGGGCGGCAATGACGGCCAGACCGAAGCCACGCCCACCCGCCATCAGCCCGTTGCCACGCCCACCCACACCGTGGCGGTACCGCCCACGGCGGTTGAGACGTCTGCTCCGCCAACCCCGGCGCCAACATCGACGACGCCCGTACGCCTCGGCGAGCCGTTGGGCTTGCCGCTCGATCCGGTGCAGCGGGTGGGCTGGGTCGACTATGGGGACACCGCCCGGACCCTGATATGGGACTCTGGCACCACCGCGTTGACCTACACCCGGGATTACCAGTCCGGCGACGACGAGTTGGCCGCGAACGCAGGCGGCTGGAACTGCCGGGTACACGTGGCGTACGAGGACCGCCCCGCAGTCGACTGGTACATCCCCGTTGGAACGCCCATCCGGGCAACGATGGACGGGACAGCCACGCTCTATGCCATCACGACGACGAACGCGTTCGACCACTACGGCGTTTCGCGCGCGCCATACACCGGCTTTCCATCGCCCGCGGCTGCAGTGTCGCCGTTTCCGGGGCCAGGAGGCGGGAAGGGCGTCTTCGTCGCGGTGCACAACCAGGACTTCGTGACCGAATCGGCCCACCTCGCGCTGGACCTGACGCTCGCGATCGTCCCCCGCGAGGCTTACCTGCCGGGTTTCGAAGGCGGCGCCGGCCTGTCCGGCCGGTTTGCACCGATGAGGAGCTACCTCGATGCGACCGCGATTGCGAGTTGGCCGGTCCGCCGGGGCGACATCATCGGGTTCTCAGGCGACAGCGGCTACAGCGAGGCGCCCCATCTTCATTACACGATCCGGCGCGCCGGGGGTGGCCTGCTTTGCCCGACTGCCGAAGCGGGCTTTGCTGACGGGGGCTGGTTGCTTCGTTAGCTGGTGCCCGAAGGACGAATCCCCCCAATCCGCACCAGTAAGGGTTCAGGTGATCGTTCCGCTGAGGCGGTCGCGGGCGAGGGCGGCGAGGGTGGAGGGGTCGCCGGGGGAGGATTCGATGCCCGGCGTGATAAAGACGTAGGTGACGCGGTTCACGGGGCGGCCGGTGGCGGCTTCGATGCCGAGCACATAGAGGCCGGCCTGGAGGCTGTAGTCTCCGAGGCGGCGGGCGACGCCGTCGGCGGAGATGTCGTCGGTCTTCCAGTCGACCAGTTCGAGACCGCCGGGCGATTCGATCACGAGGTCGGCGAAGCCTTCGACGGTGACGCCCTCTAGAACAAAGGCAAAGGGGACTTCGCGGGAGGCACGGATGGCGGTGCGAGCGCGAGCTGCCGCATCGGTGGCGAGCGCGCGACGCAGCAATTCGGCGACGGCAGGGGCATCGCCCGGGATGGCTTCGGCGACGGCCTGGGCGCGAGCGACGGCCTCGATTGTCTCGTCATCAGCGCCCCAGGGGAGGGTCTGGAGCGCGGCGTGGACGGCGCGGCCGCGGTGGGTGCCGGCGCGGCCATGGGACCAGGGTTCGGCCTCATCCTCGCGTTCGTCTTTGGATTCGGCCGCCGCTTCGCCTGCCTGTCTCGATAGCCGGGCAAGGGCGGTGGCGCTGGTGACAGGCGTGGGGGCGGCGCTGGCGACGAGGCCTGCCCGGGCGGCCTCGAACTCACCTTCAGTCACGCCGGGGGCGTCGACTTCCAGGCCTGCGAACGGGCTGAGGCTCTGATCGGCGGGCGCCGGAAGCTCTTCGAGGGCAGGCAGGGCGCGTGTGGCTTCGGAGGATGCGAGCCGCTCGGCAGAACTGCTGCCGGGCTGCTTCCCGCCGCGGTGGTAGAGAAACAGCAGCAGGTGGTCTCGCGCCCGGGTGGCCGCGACGTAGAGAAGCCGATCACGTTCGGCCTCGCCGTGAGCCTGCTCTTGCTGGCGGTGGCGATCGGCCGGGCCGAGCGTGAAGACCGTGTTTTCACCGCTTGAGCCGATGGAGATCGACACGTCGCCGGCGGCGGGGTCGAAGCCGATGATGCTGGAACGGTTCGAGCGGCCGCTGCCAAGGCCGGCAAGGAAGACGATGGGGAACTCGAGACCCTTGGCGCCGTGGATCGTGAGAACGCGAACAGCGTCCTCGTCGTCGTCGAGGCCGGCGCCTTCATGGTCGAGAATGGCGTCGCCAACGCGGCGTTCGAGCAGTTCGATGAAAGTGCGCAGGCCCTGTGGAGCGCTGGCTTCGAAGGCGCGGGCCTGTTCGATGACGAAGCGGGCGCGCCGGAAGGCGTTGCGGTTCTGAGCGTCGAAGGTGGCCGCCTCGGCCATGCCCGTGTCGGCGACGAAGCGCTCCACAAGGTGGGCGATGCTGCCGCTGTTGCGGGCGAGATGGCGCGCGCGGAGGTCGCGCAGACCTTGGGCGACGCGGCCGCTGAACGCATCGAGGCCAGGAGCGAGGTAGTCGAAGCGCCCGCCTGCGAGCCGGTGCCCGGCAAGCTCGACGTCGGAGCAGCCGTAGGCCGGACTGCGAAGGGCGGCGACCACGGCCACGTTATCGGTAGGGTCGTCGATGGCGGTGAGGCAGTTGATGAGGTCGCGGACTTCCTGCGTGGCGAAGATGAGGCTGCCGCCTTCGATGCGGAAGGGGACGCCGGCGGCGGCCAGGGCTCGCTCCAACTGGGGCACGATAGTCCGGGTGGGCACGAGGATGGCTAGGTCGCGGTAGCGCGCGGGCCGGGGCGCGCCTGCTTCCCTCCCTTCCCACACCTCCCAACCATCGGCGATGGCGGCGCGGCACCAGGCGGCGACCTGCCCGGCCTCGTGGGCGCGCACGGCAAAGGCGGGCAAGTCGAGCGGGCCACCTGCGCGGGCCGCGCCGGGACCGTGCAGCAGATCGAGCCGCTCGGGGTGGATCGGCCGGTACGGCGGCTGAACGCCCGGGCTGCCGTCATCGCCAATGATCCCCGCGAAGGCGGCGTTGACGAACTCGATGACGGGCTGGCGAGAGCGGCGGTTGAGGGCGAGTTGCGGGAAGTGGCCGCCGTTGGACTCGATGGCCTCGCGCGTGCCGCTGTAGATGGCCATGTCGGCGCGACGGAAGCGGTAGATGGATTGTTTCGGGTCGCCAACGAGGAAGAGGCGGCCGGGCTCAAGGACGCCCGTTTCGGGGTCGCAGGCGAAGGCAA
>CAYYYI010000159.1:0-2106 GCA_964475735.1 uncultured Anaerolineaceae bacterium | reverse complement strand
CCTCATCGCAGACCTGCCTGAACGTGGCGCGCGCGCCTTCGACCCGCTCCTTGCCGCCCCAGTTTGGCTGCGTGCCTCTGCTGACCGGTTTGAACGCGGGGGCGATGCCCGCGATCCGGGCCTCGCGCTCCTCAGGCGGGGCATCAATGAGGAGTTCGAGCTTCGCAAGGGCAACTTCGATGGCCCGGCGCAGCAAATCGGACGCCGGGACATCGTCGAAGCCGATGTCGAGAAGCTGCTGGCGCCAGCCTTCCGGGTCGAGCGGCGGCGGCGTGGCGGTGAGCGGGGTCTCGTGGAGCAGTTCGGCCGCGGGACCGTGTCGCCAGAGCCCTTCTGCCAGCTTCTCAACCTGCCCCGGCGTGAGGCCGAGGGCGAGTGCGCGGCGAAAGGCTTCTACGGCGACCGGGTCGCGGCCGGTGTCATCGAGGAAGGCGCGCCACTGCGACTGGAACCGCCGGCCGGCGCTTACTTCGTCGAGCGTGGTGAATTCCGGGTCGATGCCGTTTTCCGCAGCGAAGGAGCGGAGGACGCCCAGGGCAAAGGCGTGGATGGTGGAGATGGGGGCGCGGTCCAGGCCCTCGAGGGCGGCCTCCACGAGGATTCGCTCGCCGGACCCCCCGGTGTGGAGGCGTTCGAGCTCGCCGCGGACGCGGTCGCGGAGCTCGGCAGCGGCCTTGTCCGTGAAAGTGATGGCGGCCAGCTCCTCGACGCGGCGTCCGTCGAGGACGAGGGCCACGTAGCGGTCGACGAGGGCGCGCGTCTTGCCGGTCCCGGCGCCCGCTTCGACAAAGAGGGTCTCGCCGAGCAGCTCGCGGATCAGGCGGCGCTGGGCTTCGTCCTCGGCGCGGTGGGAGCTGGCCGTGGCGGTCATTCGGCATCCTCCCCGCGCGCGGCAATTGCGACCTGCCGCCAGGGAACCACGGCCGGGTCACCGCTCTTCTGCTCGAACTCGCGGTCGCGGCGGCCTGAGCAGAGATGCTTGAAATCGCAAAAGCCGCAGTTCGCGAACCCGCCGTAGTACGAGTTCTCCTCGCCGGGAATGGCAGGGAAAGAGCCGGCCGCTATCCCATCGCGGATGGCCGCGACGGTGGCCTGAAAACGCGCGCGGTTGTCCGGGTCACCCGTGTACGAGACGCGCTCGAAGCTGCCGCCGCTGCCGACGAACCAGTAGAAGGCCTCCACCACCGCGGCGCCGGTGGGGGCAAGCGCGTAGACAGGGAGCTGCAGGTGCGTTCCGCCCGCGAGCGGATCCTCTGAGTCCTTCTTATAGGAAGCGGCGGATCCGGTCTTGTAGTCGATGACCCACGCCCGGCTGCCGTCGGGGGAGAGGTCGATACGGTCGACGCGGCCGGTGAGCGTCACGCCTTCGACCATCACGGGGGGCAGCCTCTGTTCGAACGAATGAGGCACAGCGCCCGCTTCGGCCCGGAAGGCGCTGTCGGCTTCGAGGAAGGCGGCGAGGTCTGAGCGTAGCAAGCGCCGGGCGGACTCGGCATGCACGGCAAGTCCGAGGCGCCCGAGGCGGTGGAGACGCGCGTACTCGTCCTCGAAGATCTCGATGAGGCGCGCGGCATCGGCACCGGTCCAGCGCTCGTTCGGTTGCGGACGGCCCGTAGCGCGCGCTTCGACGAAGAAGAACTCGAGGGCGCGGTGCACCAGCGTGCCACGTTCGAGGGGAGAGATGACCTGTGCTTCCTCCGGCTCTTCGACGCCCTTCAGGCGGAGGATGGAGGAAAGGAAATGGCGGAAGCCACAGGCGGCGTAGCTCTCGAGGGTCGTCGGAGAGATGGGCCTTCCGGCGGCGATGCCGAGCCTCGCTCCCAGCGCCGAGAGGTTGCCATCGAACTCCGTGAACTGCGCAGAGCGCCGCGCGCGCAGCATGGCCGCGGCCCTCTCGATGGGGTGGCCGGGAGGGAGGGAAACGCTGTCGCGGCAGGCGATGATGGCCTCGCGGAGGCGGATTTCCCGGCGATCGATGACCGGCCCGGCAACCATGGCCGCCAGCGGCGACGGCGCCCTGAGCAGACCTTCGCTGGCTGGCGCCGAACGGAGATCGGTGGCTGTCACGATCGAGGGGAAGCGGCGGCGAGCGGCTTCGACCATGAG
>CAYYYI010000158.1:3862-5594 GCA_964475735.1 uncultured Anaerolineaceae bacterium | reverse complement strand
CGGCGTTGGCGCACCCGGAGCGGGTCCGCAAGGTCGTCCTCACCGGCTATGCGGCAGGGACCACGATGGAGATCGGGCCGGCGCTTGAGGCCATCTGCAGCGATCCCGTCGCTGCTGCGCAATTCATGGAAGGGCGCGACAGCATGGAGGCCCAGCGCGCCCAGTACCGGGAGATGTTCCACATCGATCCGGACACCATACCCGCGCTCTACTTCGAGACGCGGATCGCAGGGCTTCAGCTTCCTTCGGAGAAGGGCACCTGGGCGACGCTGCTGACCCGGATCGGCAGCGCGCACGGCCTTCGCCCGGAGGTCTACCTGGGAAATGAGCTGGCGCAAGTCAAGGCGCCAACCCTGGTCATCTGGGGAGAAAATGACATGGCGCCCGCCGAGCTGGGGCAGTCCGTGGCGGACCAGATCCCCGCTGGCCGCTTCGAATACCTTCCCGGGGTGGGGCACTTCCCCTTCCTGGAGGCCCCGGAGAAGACCGCGGAACTGATCGTGAACTTCGTCAAGGGCGGCAGTGCGCGCTGAACACTGAATTCGCTGTGTGCGGAGGGGCTGGCCTGAGGCGGGTCCCTCCGAAACCCGCTCCACTCGCCCTGCCTGCTAGACTTGGCGCGCTATGGACCGGGAACATCCGCCGATCGGCATTATCGAACGTGCGCGCGAAACGCTCGCGGCTGACCCGCGCGTGCTGGTGGCCTACCTGTTTGGAAGCTTCGTCCGGGGGACGGCTTCGAAGGATAGCGACCTGGACGTCGCAGTCTTGTTTCGGGAGCCGGTGGACCGGCGACTCGGGGGGCCGCTCGATGAGTTGCGAGACGCGATCGAGCGAGCGTGTCACCGGCCGTGCGACCTCATCGATGCGCGAGCGGCGCCCGCCGACCTCGTGCATCGGATTCTCAGGGATGGCGTACTCCTCGTGGAACGCGACCGTTCGGCGCGAATCGCGTTTGAGGTTGCGCGACGAAACGAGTACTTCGACCTGCTCCCGTATCTGCGCGAATACCGCCGCCGGGGGGTAGCGTGACCGACGTCGAACTTGTCGAGAAGCGACTTGGTTTCATTGACACGTGCCTTCGCGAACTGCGCCAGCTCGCTCGGCCGGGAGAGCTCGCGACCGACGTCAGGGAACAGCGATTTGTCGAGCACACGCTCCAGCTCGCCATTCAAGCCGCACTCGACATCGCGTCGCACATAGTGTCCGAGGAACGCCTGGGTGAGCCTTCCACGAATCGCGAGCTGTTCGACCGGCTTGCCCGTGCGGGCTGGATAGGGAGTGACCTCGCGGGCCGCGTCTCGAACATGGCCGGGTTTCGGAACGTGCTCGTTCACGGGTACACGGAGGTGGACCTGGAGATCGTCCGGGATGTCCTGGCCAATCATCTCGGTGACCTGGATTCGTACATTGCAGCTGTCCGGGCAAGGCTCGGGCCGGAGCACGGCGCCTGAGTGGGGCCGAGCCAGGGCGGACCGTCTGACATCTCGCCCTGCCCCGTGAGCACCTCGTCCTTGTGCGCCAGGACCTGGCTGTTGCCGGGCTGGAAAGAGGGCCGGTAGAATCCGTCCCCCAAAGGAGGGTCAACAATGTTGAAGGAATTCCGGGATTTCATACTGCGCGGAAACGTTATTGACCTGGCTGTCGCCGTCATCATCGGCGCGGCTTTTGGGGCGGTCATCGCCTCGGCGGTAGAGAACCTTTTCACGCCGCTGATCGCGGCCATCGTGGG
>CAYYYI010000158.1:0-3762 GCA_964475735.1 uncultured Anaerolineaceae bacterium | reverse complement strand
CCGCCGGCTTCAGTTGTAGGCAGCGGCTTTGGCTTCGCCACCGCCGGCGCGGGCCTCGGTTATGGATTCGGCGATGGCGGCGACGTACTCCTCCGCGATGGGCTCGTGGACGGGGGTGCACATGACGTGGATGCCGGGCGGGTCAGTCGTGGGGCCGCACATCCAGCCACGCTGCGCCATGAGGCCGGCCACCTTGAGCATGTCAACGCCCTCCGCACCGAAGGCGAAGGCCCAGAGCTCGGGCTCGCCGAAGACGCACACGCCGGGGATGGCCGAGAGGCCACTGGCAATGGCGTCCTTCGCGCGCATCGAGGCGGCGGCGATCTCCGTGTAGCCCTGCTGGCCGAGATATTGCATGGCCGCCCAGGCCGCGGCGATGGCGCCGCCCGGCCGGGTGCCCGTGAAGGTGAGCGACGAGTAGGTTCCGCTGGGCCATTCGTCCATGCTGAAGCGGGCGAACTCCCGGTGTTCCTTCGTGCGGAAGTTGACGGTCGAGGCGGGCTTGGCGGCATAGCCCGACTTGTGCAGGTCGGCGCTGATGGAGGTGACGCCCGGTACGGCGAAGTCGAAGGTGGGCACGCTGCGACCGAGCCTTCGCACGAACGGCGCGAGGATGCCGCCCACGCAGGCGTCGACATGCAGCCAGAGCCCGTGCCGCTCCGCAGCCGCGCCGATCGCCTCCACGGGGTCGATCAGGCCGAGGGAGTAGGACGGCGCCGAGGCGTAGAGAGCGATGGTGTCCGGGGAGATGGCCGCCTCCATGGCCGCCGGATCGGCGCGGTGGTCCGGTCCAACGGGCACGCGCGTTACGCGCATTCCCAGGAGGTGGGCGGCCTTGCTCACGGCAGGGTGCGCCGAGTGCGCGGCGACGATCTCGGGACTGACGATGCCGGGGCGGTTCGCGCGCGACCATTCGCGGGCGGCGTACATGGCTACGAAGATGCTCTCGGTGCCGCCCGAGGTGAAGACACCGGATGTCTCCTCGTCGCCCGACAGGAGCCCCTGCACCATCGCCAGGACCTCGCGCTCCATCCGGCCGATGCTGGGGAAGGCCCAGAGTCCGAGGCCGTTTTCGACCATGAACATGCCGTAGGCCTCGCGGAGGACGTGTTCGAGGCCGTCGCCGGCGTACCAGACGTAGGCGCCGTGCCGGCCGTGGCGCCAGTCGAGGTCGCGGCCGCGCATTCGGTCCATCTCTTCGCGAAGCTCGTCCCAGGGGCGGCCCCGGGCTGGCAGTTCAAGTGGCATAGGGGAGCCTCCTCGCAGGCAGTGGGGCCAGTTATACCGCCCCGCACAGCAGCGGAACAGGCGTGCCGCAGCGGGGCGCCGCCCGTAGACTGGTCCGGTGCCAGGGACCGTCTTCCAGTGTCAGCAGTGCGGCGCGAGCTTCGAGCTGCCGCCGGCCGTACAGACGAAGTACCCGAACTGGGCGCCGAAGACGTGCATGGACTGCCGCAACGGCAGCGGCGAAGCGCGAAATGGCGGTTCGAAGGCCAGGGCGAAGGGCGGCAACTCGGTGACGCGAACGCAGAACCTGACGACTGCACAGGTGCTGGCGCGGTTCCAGGGAGGGCCGCAGACCGGGGTGTTCACCGACGGGGCGTGCACGGGCAACCCCGGACCGGGCGGCTGGGGCGCGGTGTACGTCCGCGACGGCGTGGTTGTCGCACAGCGGCACGGCCACGACCCGGCCACGACCAACAATCGCATGGAGCTAAAGGCGGTCATCGAAGGGCTGCGGATGCTCACGCCCGGGGACGAAGTCACGCTCTACTCCGACAGCCAGCTGGTGGTGAGCACACTGACAAAGTGGGCCGCGGGCTGGGAAGCGCGAGGCTGGCAGCGGAAGGAGGGCGAGGTGAAGAACCTCGACCTGGTGAAGGAGGCCTTCGCGCTCTTCCGCGAGCGGCCAAAGGTGCGGATCGAGTGGCTGCGCGCCCACGATGGCACGCGCTGGAACGAGTACGCGGACTCGCTGGCGACGGCGTACCTGCGGGACGAAGTGTGACGTGCTTTGGGCCGCCCGGGCCCGCACCATTGGCCCACCCGGCCCCTGCGCGCGCGGACCGCGCCGCAGAAGATGTAGCGCGTGAGCGTGGGCCGAAAGCCTGCGCAGAGCTACTGCCCGGGGCTTCGGCGAGCTTGCGCGTGAACCCCCTCCGAACTGGTGGCTCGCCGGCCCCCGGGCTTTCTCATGACTCTCCCTGTAAGCAGGCTTCCGGCCGTTGGAACGGCGGCGCCGTGAGGCCGGATAATGCGCCTCTGCCGTGTGCGGCAGCAGAGGGGGACCAGTCCATGGAGATCAGACCCATCACCGAAGCCGAATTTGAGCCGTTCGCCCGCTCGGCGGCGGCCAGCTTCGGCTACGACGTTCCGATGGAGGCCCGCGAGCAGGTGCTCGCCTGCTTCGAAATGGAGCGCACGCTGGCCGTGTTCGACGGGAATGAGATCGCCGGCACGGGCGGTATCTTCTCGTTTGCCACGACCGTCCCTGGCGGGGCGGCGTTGCCCACGGCGGGCGTGACGTGGATCTCGGTGAAGCCGACCCACCGCAGGCGGGGCGTGCTCAGGCAGATCATGCGGAGGCAACTCGACGACGTGCGGGAGCGCGGGGAGCCGATCGCCTCCCTTTGGGCCTCGGAGAGCCAGATCTATGGGCGGTTTGGCTATGGGCTTGCAGCCGAAGGAGCGGTGCTCCGGATTGACCGGCGGCACAGCGAGCTGGAGTTCGCTCCCCCGGACAGCGGGCGCACCCGGCTGGTGGACCGCGAAACCGCGCTCGCCACCTGGCCCACAATCTACGAGCGCGTGTTGCCCACGCGTGCTGGCATGTACACCCGCCACCGGGCGTGGTGGGAGCACCGGGTCTTCCGGTTGCTAGACCAGGCACCGCCGGGGTTCACGTCGCCGTTCCTGGTGCAATTTGAAGAGGACGACGGGACGCCCGGCGGCTACCTGAAGTACCGGCGGAAGATGGAGAGCGAGCACGGCGCCCCTTCGGGCACGGTGCTGGTCACGGAGCTGGTAGCGGCCACGGAGGCAGCCTACGCGGGGCTTTGGCGCTACGTGTTCGGGGTCGACCTGGTCACAACCATCGAGGCGCCGCTCCGTCCGCTCGATGAACCGCTCTGGTGGATGCTGCACGACCCCCGGCGGCTGGTGCGCGAACCGCATGATTCGCTCTGGGTACGCCTGATGGACGTGCCCGCAGCGCTCTCCGCGCGCCGCTATTCGGCTGAAGGGCGGTTGGTGTTCGAAGTGAGCGATGAATTCTGCCCGTGGGTGGCCGGGCGCTACGAGCTGACGGGCGGACCGGAGGGAGCGACGTGCCGTCCCACGACCGCCGTTCCAACGATCAGCCTGGGGATTGCCGAGCTGGGGGCAGTGTACCTCGGCGGCGCGCGCTTCCAGGCGCTTGCCCGCGCGGGGCGGGTGGAGGGTGAGCCTGCCGCGCTGCGCCTGGCCGACGCGATGTTCGCCTGGGACCCGCTTCCGTGGTGCCCGGAGGTGTTCTGAGCGCGCGTTCTACTCGCCGACGAAGCGCGGCTCGCGCTTTTCGACGAAGGCGCGGACGGCTTCGCGGCTATCGACGCTCATGCCGCTCAGGCGCATGAGCATGGCCTCCTGGTCCAGCAGTTCCTTGAGGGTCGACGTTTCGGCGAGATTGAGGTTCGCCTTCATTCGGGCGTAGGTGGCGGTTGGCCCCTGGGCAAGCTTCGCGCAGAAGGCGATGCCCTCCTCCATGAACCTTTCTTCCGCAAT
>CAYYYI010000157.1:0-5649 GCA_964475735.1 uncultured Anaerolineaceae bacterium | reverse complement strand
CTCGAACCCGGCGCGGTCTTCGGCGAGATCGCGCTCGTGCGCGGCGGCCTCCGCACCGCGACCGTGCGCGCGAGCGCCTCGGTGTCGCTGCTGCGGCTCTCCTGCGCACGCTACCAGCCGATCGCGTCGGCCCACCCATCATCCTCTTCGGCTCCGGCGAGCAGACAGCCGAATTCCTCCCCAGGATCGTCCGCGACGAAGTCACCTGGTGCCAGGGCTTCTCCGAGCCCGGCTCCGGCTCCGACCTTGCCTCCCTCCAGACCCGAGCAGTCCGCGACGGTGATTCCTGGGTCATCAACGGCCAGAAAATCTGGACCTCCAACGCCCAGCGCGCCGACTACATCATCCTCCTCGCCCGCACCGACCCCGACGCCCCCAAGCACCGCGGCATCTCAATGCTGCTGGTCGATATGAAGTCTCCCGGGGTGCAGGTGAGGCCGCTCATCACCATGGCCGGTGACCACGTCTTCAACGAGGTCTTCTTCCAGGACGTGCGCGTCCCCGCGCGGAACCTCATCGGCGAAGAGAACCGCGGCTGGTACATCGGGGCCGCCCTGCTCGACTTCGAGCGCAGCAACGTGGCCGGCTCGGTGGGCCTCAAGCACACCGTTGCCGACATGGTGAAGTACGTGAAGGAAGTGTCCGCTGGCAGCGCGCCCGGGCGGGTGACGCAGCAGGTGCGCAACGAGCTGGCCGACCGCGCGGTGGAGGCAGAGCTGGCGCGACTCATCTCGTACCGCATCATCAGCATGCAGCGGCAGGGGAAGATCCCGAACTACGAAGCCTCGATGAACAAGCTCTTCCGCTCGGAGGCGATGCAGCGCTCGACGCACACGGCGATGCACCTGGTGGGGATGTACGGCAACCTCTACCGCGGCGCGAAGCTGGCCCCGAGGGATGGACGCTGGTCGCACTCCTACGTCTCCGCCATCTCCGGCACGATCGCGGCCGGGACGAGCGAGGTGAACCGGAACGTTATCGCCACACGTGGGCTGGGGTTGCCGCGCAGCTGAACCTCGTTGGTCGCGCAACCGGGAACCTGCGGCGCCTCGCGCGGCTAACGGCTAACTCCCGCCCCACGTACCATTGCGCCCATGGCGGAACCAGCCGCCCCGGCTGAAGACCACGCCCCCTCCCCCACGGGCGGGCTGGCCATCGCCGCGGCGATCGTTGCCTTTGGCTTCCTGGGGTCGCGCGTGCTCGGCGTGCTGCGCACCACCGTCATCGCCTGGCGCTTCGGCAGCGGCCCCGAGCTCGACGCTTACAACGTCGCCTTCCGCGTGCCGGACCTCATCTTCCAGGTGCTGGCCGGGGCCACGCTGGGCAGCGCCTTCATCCCCGTGTTCACGCGCCTCTACCGGCGGGAGGGCGAGGCTCGCGCCTGGGAGCTCGCCAGCGCCACCCTCAACCTGGTGACGATCGCGACGGCGGCCCTTTGCGCCATCGCCTTCGTCTTCGCGCCGTGGATCGTGCCGCTCACGGCCCCGGGCCTGGAGATGGAGGACAAGGCGGTTTCGCTCACCCGGCTGATGCTCCTTTCGCCGCTGCTCTTCTCGATGAGCGGCATCGTTACGGGCATCCTCAACGCGCGCCAGCGGTTCTTCCTCCCGGCGCTGGCGCCGATGCTCTACAACGTCGCCATCATCTTCGGCGCGGTAGTACTGGCGAAGCCCTGGGGCATCGACGGGCTGGCGACCGGCGTGGTGCTGGGCGCGGGCGCACACCTGGCCGTGCAGATGCCGGGCCTGGCGCACGAACGGATGGCCTACCGCTTCCTCCTCGACTGGAAAGACGCGGCCGTGCGCGAAGTCGGGCGGCTGATGGGGCCGCGGGTGATCGGGCTGGCGGCGGCCCAGCTCAACTTCGTCATCGCCACCTACTTCGCTTCGAAGATGGGAGCGGGCGCGATCTCGGCCATCATGTACGCGTGGACCATCTCGACGCTGCCCCTGGCGCTATTCGGGATGGCGCTCTCCACGGCCATCTTCCCGCGCCTGGCCGAGCACGCCGCCGACAGCGACTACGAGGCGCTGGCTGAGACCGTTTCGCGCGGCTTCCGCATGATCGTCTTCCTCACTGTACCGGCCGCGATCGGGCTCCTCTTCCTGCGCGACCCGGCGACCACGCTTCTGTTGCGCTGGGGCGAATTCACCCCCGCCGACGCCTCGATCGTGGCGGCGACGCTCGCGTTCTACTGCGCCGGCATCGTCCCGCAGGCGGCCATCGAGATCCACAGCCGCGGCTTCTACGCCCTGGGCGACACGCGCACGCCGGTGGGACTGGCGGTGGTGGCGATGGGGTTCAACCTTGTCCTCAGCGCGCTTCTCTGGGAGCGGTACGGCCTCGAAGGGCTGGCGTTCGCCTTCGCGGCAGCCGCCTGGATCGAGTGGGCGTCGCTCTATTACGTCTACCTGCGCCGCACGGGCGCCCCGGGGGCGGAAGACATGGAGGCCTTCGGCCGCTTCGCCTTCTGCGGGGCCTGCATGGGGCTCTTCCTGGCCGCGGCCTTCTGGTGGCACGAGGCCGGCGACCGCGCCGATTCGGCCATTGTGGCGGTCGCGGGAACGGCTGCCGGGGCGGCCTTCTACGCCGGGATGGCGAGCCTCCTGCGCCTGCCCGAGTTGAGTGACCTTGCCTCCCGCCTGCCGGGACGCGGCGGGGGCGAGGCATAGGGAGCCGGGCGCGCCATCTCTCACGAGACCCAGCGGCCTCCAGCGCGCTCCCGTACACTCGCTCCGTGGGGACGAGCAAGAGCGACCTGGTCGAGGCCTTCCGCGCGCGCGGGCGCCGTCTCTGGCTGGTGGGCGGGGCGCTGCGCGACCGCGAGCTGGGCCATCCCGGCTACGACCACGACTACGCGACGGATGCGCTCCCGGACGAGGTCGAGGCGCTGGCGAAGGGGCTCCGGACGGACTTCGTGGGCGTTGGCAAGAAGTTCGGGACGATCGGCGTGCTAGTTGACGGCCGCTGGTCGGAGATAACGACCTTCCGGGGGGATTCGTACTCGGCGGGCACGCGCTGGCCCGACGTGAGCTTCGGGACGAGCATCGAGGAGGACCTGGCGCGGCGCGACTTCACCGTGAACGCGCTCGCCGAGGATGCCTTCACGGGCCAGGTGCTTGACCTCTTCGGCGGGCGCGAGGACATCCGGCGGCGGCTCCTCCGCGCAGTGGGCGAGCCTGCGCAGCGGTTTCGCGAAGACCCGCTCCGCATCCTGCGGGGGATGCGCTTCGCCAGCCAGCTGGACTTCGAGGTCGAGCCGCTGACGCACGACGCCATGGAGCAGACAATCGGGCTGCTTTCGACCCTGTCCCAGGAGCGGGTGACTTCCGAACTGGATCGGCTCCTGCAGGGCGTCAATCCCGGCCGCGGGCTGGAGCTGCTGCGCGCGACTGGCGCCCTCGACGTTGTGCTGCCCGAGCTTGCGCCCATGGAAGGCTGCGAGCAGAACAGCTTCCACCGTTTCGACGTCTGGGGTCACACGGTGGCAACGGTGCAGGCCATCCGCCAGGACGAGCCGAACCTGCGGCTGCTGCGCTGGGCGGCGCTGCTGCACGACATCGGCAAGCCCGGCGTGCGGCACCGGAAGGCAAACGGCGAATTTGGCTTCTACCGGCACGAGACTGTGGGCGCCCTGCTCGCCGAGGCGATGCTCGACCGGCTGAAGCTGGGGCGGCGCGAATCGCTCTCGATTCAGCTGCTGGTGCGCAGGCATATGGACCGCCCGGACCCGGACGACCGGCGATCGGTGCGGCGCTTCATGACGAAGTGCGAGGGGCACTGGCGCGAGCTGGTGGCGCTCAAGCGCGCCGACAACGCCAGCCACACCTACGACGACAACCCCTACCACGACCGGCTGCTGGCCGCGTGCGCCCGGGCCGAAGCCGAAGACGCCGAACTCCTTCGCGCCGAGAGCCCGCTCACGGGCGACGACCTCATCGAGATGTTCGACCGCGAGCCCGGACCCTGGATCCGGCGGATCAAGGATCGGCTGAGCGCGATGGTCCTTGACGGGGACCTCGACCCCGGCGACCGGGCGCACGCCGAGCGCATCGCGCGGGGGATGATGGGGAGGAGGGTCGAGGACCGAGGACTGAGGACTGAGGACTGAGGACTGAGGACTGGACAGTGCGGAACGCGTGCCTGCTGGGCAAGAGGCGCCGCCCCTGGGTCAACTTCGCATGGAGCGCCGGGCGCATATAGGTGTCAGGTCCGGAGGCTCTAGGGGATATTGCGAATCAGCAGCGCAGGCAATTCACCCAATGATCGTCGCAGGAAAGTCGCTTATTTTCTCAAAGGGGGTTCTTGTCTTGCGACGACTGAACGATATCAAGCTCCTGCCAAAGCTCATGGCACTGTTTCTGATCGTGGGGATTGTGCCGCTTGCCACCATCGCGTTCATCGCGCGCGGGCAGGCCTCCAGCTCGCTCGAAGACGAAGCCAGTTCCAAGGTTGCCGAGCTCGCCTTCAACGCCAGCGACAAGCTCGACCGCAACCTCTTCGAACGGTATGGCGACGTGCAGGCGTTCGCCCTCAGCCAGCCTGCCAAGTCGATGGATCCCCAGGATCTGAACGACTGGATGAACAAGATGATGGGCATCTATGCGCCCATCTACAGCCTGATGGTCGTCGCCGACACATCGGGAAAGATCGTGGCCGCCAATACAGTCGACCTCGATGGCAATCCGCTCGGAACGGCCTCTCTCCTCGGGCGCGATGTGAAGGGCGAGGAGTGGTTCAAGACGGCCACGGGCGGGACGCTCGAGCCGAACCAGACGTTTGTTGAGGACCTCCACGAAGACAGCCTCATGGCAACGGTCTTTGGCGCAGGTGAAAGCGCCCGGGCGATGTCGTTCACTTTCCCCATCAGGGACGACAGCGGGCGCCTCGTTGGCGTGTGGACGAACCGCTTCAATTGGAACGTGACGCACGACGTGCTGAATGCGGTCGTGGAGCGCGCTCGCGAGTCGGGGATGTCGACCGCCGAGCTCATGATTGTGAGCAGCGACGGAACGGTGCTCGCATCGGAGGACCCGGCAGAAGCCCTGTCCCGGAACGTCGCCGCTGAGAAGGTGGTCGAGAGCGCCCTCGCGCAGGGAGCCTCGGGCTCCGAGGCGGGCGACGCCATCGATGGCACCAACCACGGTCAGCTTTATGGGTACTTCAATTCCTCCGGGTTTGGAACGTACCCCGGTCTCGGCTGGGGTGTGATTGCCGCGCAGAACGAGAGTGAAGCCCTGGCGGACGTGGGCGCGCTCACCAACAAGATCCTCATCGTCGGTGCGATCGCCGCCCTCGCAGTCGCAGCCATGGCCTTCTGGGTTGCAATCACACTGCGCCGGCCGGTCACGGCCGTGGTGGCAAGGCTTGCCGCTCAGCGCGAGTCGCTCGGACAGATCCAGGCCGCCATGACGGCCCTCGCCGATGGCGACCTCACGATCGCCGTGGCTCCCGAAACTGAGAAGATACCGGACCCATCCCAAGACGAAGTCGGACAGGCGGCCGCCTCGGTGAACGAGATTGTCGACGCCATCGGCGGGACTGTGGAAGCCTACAACTCCGCTCGCGAACGGCTTGTTGCACTCATCACTGGCGTGAAGACGAACGCCACCAACATCCTTTCGGCGAGCGACCAGCTGCGCGAGGCCT
>CAYYYI010000156.1:0-5663 GCA_964475735.1 uncultured Anaerolineaceae bacterium | reverse complement strand
TCAACCGCCAGTCCGACGCCAATCTGCACGCCGCCATCCGCCACGCGTTCGACGCGGCGACGCGCCAGCTCGAGGACCACGTTCGCCGCGTCCGCGGCCAGGTCAAGACCGAGGTGAGTCCCCCGCATGGGCGAGTCTCGCGCCTCTTCCCCGGCGAGGGGTACGGGTTCATCACCGGCGACGACAACCGCGAGATCTACTTTCACCGCAATAGCGTGCTTCCGCCTGGCTTCGACAGCCTGGAAACCGGGCAGGAGGTACGGTTCGCCGAGGAGCCCGGCGAACGAGGCCCCCAGGCAAGCACCGTAACGCCGCTAAAGGGCCGCCGCTAGGCGGCCGCCGGGGGAAGGCGAGCCCCGCGACGAGACCCCTCACGGGCCTTATGCTTCGCGCCACAGGACCCCATGAGGAGGTGGTTGCGTGTCTGCATCGGCTACGGTGGCGGTAAGGCCCGAGGACGTTGGCATCGACAGCGAGAAGCTTGAGGCCGTCTTCGCCCGGGCGAAGAGGGACGTCGACGACGGGACGCTGCCGGGCGCCCAGGTCGCCGTCGCGCGCAATGGCCGCCTGGCCGGGTTCCGGACCTTCGGCATAGCGCGGATTGGCGGAGCCGAGCAACCTGCCACGGACGAGACCCTGTACGCGATCTTTTCGTCGACGAAAGCGGTTGTGGCGGCGGCGGTGTGGACCCTGTTCGAGGATGGGCTGCTACGGCTGGACGAGCGGGTGGCGGAGATCATTCCCGAGTTCGGCACGAACGGGAAGGACGTGGTCACGGTCGAGCAGGCGATGCTGCACATCGGCGGCTTCCCCATGGCCCCGCTGGGACCGGGCCAGTGGGAAACGCGGGAAGGCCGGTTGAAGGCGTTTTCCGACTGGCGGCTCAACTGGGAGCCGGGCTCGCAGTTCCAGTATCACGCAACTTCGCTGCACTGGGTGCTGGCGGAGATCATCGAGCGGCGGACCGGGATCGAATTCCGCCAGTTCATCCGCGAGCGAATCACCGAACCGATGGGCCTTGAACACATGTTCATCGGCCTTCCAACGGAGCTCAACAGCAGGGTTGCCGACGTCCTGTACATGACGCCGCCCGAGCCGCCGCCCGGGGGCTACGGCGAAGTAACGCCCGAGGCGATCCTCGCCTTCAACCAGCCATCGGTGCGGGCCGTGGGCGTTCCGGGCGGCGGGGGCGTGTCACGCGCGGCGGAATTGGCGCTCTTCTACCAGCCGCTGGTGAACGGCGGCGTGACCGCCGATGGCAGGCGCATCATGAAAGCGGAAACGATCGAGTTCGCCACGAAGGTTCGGACGCAGGACTTCCACCGCGATCCGGTGCTCGGCTACCCGGTCAATCGGGCGCTGGCGGTGCAGGTCGCGGGCGGCGACGGGAACTCGCATATGCGAGGCTTTGGGCGCACTTGTTCCCCGCGGACGTTCGGCCACGGAGGCGCGGGCGGCCAGATTGGCTGGGGCGATCCCGAGACCGGCATCTCAGTCGGTTACTGCACCAACGGATTCGTCGATGCCATCACCGAGGGGCGGCGCATCACGGCCATCAGCAGCCTGGCGGCCGTTTGCGGGGTCTGACCGCCGCCAATCAGCTCCCCGGCGAGCCCTCTGGAACGAGCACGGCCGCCTGTTCAGCCTGCAGTTGCAGGCGGTAGGTGTAGGTCGCGATCGCCAGCAGCACGGCCGCGCCCATCACGGGCGTCGAGATCTGCTTCAGCACCGTGACGTCCGCCAGTAGCCCGCCCACGAAGACGACCAGGGCCAAATCCATGCCCCAGAAGATGGCATCATCGGCCCGGCGCCACACGGCATCCGCAGCGTCGGTGGTCGCCAGCAGCAGGGCAAAGATGGCGTTCGTCATGACGCCGATGAACATCACGTGATCCAGTGCCAGGAGCTGATGGTTGGGTACCTTATCGAAGTCTCCCTCGTGGCGGATGATGAAGAACTGCATCAGCCCGATGGCGAACACAATCGCAGCAGAACTGAACACCGCCAATCGTGCGGGTGACCGTTCGAGCAAGCGGACGGAGCGCAAACGCGGCCACATTCGCTTGATGAAGATCACGATTCCGGCGATTTCGGGCAGGGTGCTGGACGCCGCGAGGGGGACGAAGTCGAGCAGCAGACCCACGCAGAGCATCAACCCGCCAATGAACGGCAGTGCCATCTGCGCGAAGCCGAGACGGCCGGCGCGCTCGGGCTTCGGCCAGGTCAGCCCCCACTCGGCGAGCGCCAGGCCCATGGGGATGAGAAAGCCCACGACCATGGTGCCCGGGTGGGCGTCTTCGCCGCCTGACGGAATCACTTTCCAGCCTTCGGCGATTCTGAGGCCGAGCAGTACGCCGATTACGCCGCCTACAACCGAAGTTCCGCTGGCGGCGAGGAAGCCCCAGTGGGGAGTAGTCATCTCGCCGACCGAGCGCAGCCGCGTGAGCACCCAGGTGAAGAAGCCAAGGATTGTCGCGAGGGCGAATACCCCCATGATCGGGCGCATGATCCCGAATGTGAACATAAAGGTGACGGCGAAGAGGGGAAGTGCGAGCACAGCGGCGGCCGTGAGCACCCGGGCCGCCGTCATGCTCCGCTTGCCGGGCGCCTCGCCCTTCGAAAAGAGCCAGAGCGAGGCTGCGAAGACGCACATGGTCAGCCAGCCAAGCGTGCCGACGTGGACGTGGGCAAGCAGAGTCTTGCGGCCGAAGTTGGTGACGTCGGTCCCATTGAGGATTCCGATGACGACGGTGTAGACGAACACAGTCAGGGCGGCCTGGAGCAAGATGCCCGTCTCGCGATGCAGCGGACCGCGGGATTCTGGAATCGAACCGTTCATTGAATACGTGTCCCTCCCTAAACGTGGTTGCCCTATCGGCGCGCATCCTAGCAGCAATGGACGATAAATCAATCACCTTCCAGGGGATGCCCCGCGTTCGTTGCCGGTGAATCTGCTGCGGCTATGATTCCCACATTCCCGTCGTGGCCTGCCACAAGGAGCCCGGTCCCGTTTGCAGTACTTCGCCTGGAGGGTCGTGACTGCCCTCGCCCGCCGGCTACCGCTGCGGGTGAGCTACGGCATTTCCGCCCTGGCCGGCGTGGCCGGCTACTACTTCTGGCCCCGCGGCCGGCGAGCGATGCTCAACAACTACCGGCGCGTGCTCCCCGGCACGGACAGGGGGGAACTGCGAGCGATCGCCCGGCGGTCGCTGGTGAACTACTGCCGTTACCTCGTCGACTTCGCGCGCTTCCCGGCGTTTGCGCCCGGGGACCTGGTCGAGGCCGTGGCCGGGGAGGCGAACTTCCGGGACCTTGACGCGGCGCTGGCGAGAGGCAATGGGGCCATCATCGTTTGCATGCACTTCGGCAACTGGGACCTCGGCGCCGGGGCGACCGCGGCCCGGGGCTACCATGTCGCCGTGGTGGCGGAGACGTTCGCCGACCCCCGGCTCGATGACCTGGTGGCTGGAGCGCGCCGGCGGCTGGGGATGGAGGTGCTCAAGCTGGAGAAGGCGGGGCCATCGCTCGTTCGAACGCTGAAGCGGAATGGCCTCCTCGCGCTGCTGATCGACCGCCCCGTGCCGGGCGACGGAGTGAAGGTCGAGTTCTTCGGGGAAGAGACGGAAGTGCCCGCAGGGCCGGCGCGGCTCGCTCTCCGCACCGGGGCCACGGTAGTTGCCACTGCCTTCCCGCGCGTGAATCCGGGCCGGCCCGAGGTGATGACCCTCACGGAGTTCATCGAGCCACCGGCGGAGGGCGCCGCTGAGGAGGGCAGCGTGGTCGCGCTGACCCGTTCGATCATGGCTGCGCATGAGAGGTTCATTCGCGCCTACCCCGATCAGTGGTACATGTTCAGAGAGATGTGGCCCAGGAAACCCTCGCGGCAGGCGAACGGTGACTAAGCTCTTTCTGCTCCGGCTTGGGGTCCCGCTGGCGGGCAGATTCCCAGGGCTCTTCTACCGGCTGGCCGGGTTGACCGGGCGCGCCGCCTGGTATGTGATGCCACGCACCCGCAAGCGGGTGATTGGCAATCTGCTCCCCTTCTGCGAGGGGAGTGAGGAGCGCGCCCGCCAGTCGAGCAAGGAGGTCTTCCGCCACATTGCGCGCTACTACGTGGACCTGGCGACGATGCCACGACGCGACCTGGAGAGCTTCGGGCGGGACTACATCCGCCTCGTCCACGGAGAGCGGGGCACGAAGCTGATCGAGCAGCCGGGGCCGATCGTGGTGCTCAGCGCCCATTCGGGAAACCCTGAACTGGCAGTGCAAGCGTTCACCTACCACGGCCGCCCGTTCGTTGCCCTTGTGGAACCGCTCGATCCGCCGGCGCTTGCACGCTACCTGTTGAAACTCAGGTCATCGACAGGGGGTGCGTTCTACGAAGCGGACATGGGCGGCATCCGGGCGTGCATCGATGCTCTCAGGCAGGGGAAGCTGGTGGCGATGGTGGCCGACCGGGACATCCAACACTCCGGCGTCTGCGTGCAGATGTGCGGCCGCCGCGTGAAACTGCCCCGCGGCGCGTTCGAGCTCGCGCGGCGCACGCACGCCACATTGCTCCCCGTCCTTTGCGTTCGCGACGGGCTCGACCACCAGGTTGCCTTTGTTGAGGAGCCTTACTGCGTGCCAAAGACGGACGACCCGGAGGAGGACGTGCGCCGCGCCGCGCAACGCTGGGCGGGCCTGCTTGAGCAGCACATCCGCCGCTTCCCCGGGCAGTGGAAAATCCTTGAGGACTTCTGGACGGTGCATGCCTGTGGCGAAGGCTGATCTGCACATACATACGCGCTGCTCCGACGGCCTGGCATCCATCGAACAACTGCTCGAGTACGTGGAGCACAGGACGGACCTGGACGTCATTGCCGTCACCGACCACGAAGACGCGCGCGGAGGTCTCCGGGCACGGGAACTGGCGGCGAAGCGCGGCTACCGCTTCGAGGTGGTCCCCGGGGCGGAGATCACGACCATCAACGGTCACCTTCTCGGGCTCTTCCTGGAATCCACGCCCCGGAGCTTTCGCCGCGTGGAGCGGACGCTCGAAGCCATCCACGCTGCCGGGGCGCTGGCGATAGCGCCGCACCCGATGAGCTGGACGACGCGTTCGCTCAGCCGGCGCACGATTGACCGCCTGTGCGCCGCCGCCGAGCCGGGCATCACATTCGATGCCATCGAGCTCGCGAATCCGAGTCCGGCCGGCGCGCGGGCGGGAAGGAAGGCCGCGCGCCTGAACGCGGAGTCGTGGCGCCTGCCCGCCACCGGAGGCTCGGACGCGCACCACCTGCGGTGCGTCGGAACAGGGTGGACCGGATTCCCCGGGAAGGGGGCCGAAGACCTCAGGTGTGCGATCGTCGCGGGAACGGTGACCGCGCACATGACGCGGTATCCTTCGCTCAGGGAGGTGGGACTGCACCGCGTGGCGCTGCAGCTCGCCTGGGGGTATTCCGCCACTCCCCGCAAGATCCTCGGCGGCTCGCGTGGCCACGAGACCCGGGAGAAGAAGGGCTAAGCCGGTTGCCGAAGATCAACCTCCTGCCGCAGAAGCTCCCCCGGAACGTGGCCGACCCGCTTGGGCGCGCGGTAGCTCGCCTGGGAATCACCCCGAATATGGTTTCGCTGTTCGGGTTCGCGGGGAACGCTTTCGCGGCCTGGCTCATCACGCGCGA
>CAYYYI010000155.1:0-5750 GCA_964475735.1 uncultured Anaerolineaceae bacterium | reverse complement strand
TTGTCAGCGTCGACGTCCTCGACTTCGCCGCCGTACTGGGTGCGTTCGAGCTGGCGCTCGACCTCGTCGATGGACTGCATCTGCCGCATGAGCTGCATGGCCGACTGGAGGTCTATCTCTTCGTCGCCGCGGAAGGGGTACTGGTTGCGCAGCTCGCGCATGGGGTAGAGGTATTCGAGGCTCTGGGCAAGATCGTTGAGCGACTGTTGGAGCTCGGGATCGCCCACCTTGTCGGAAAGGAGGTCCTGGAGCTGCTGACGCATGTCGCCGGGGAGGCTATCGAGCAGGCTCTGCATCTGGCCCATCTGGTGCTGCATCTGGGCGATGAGATCGTCGAGCGACTGCGGCGGGTTGTCGCCGAAGAGGTCGCCGTACTTCTCCATGAAGGAGTCGAAGTCGGGCTCCTGGCCGGCCATGCGGTCCTGCAGCATCTGGTTGAGGTCGCGCACCATCTCCTTCATGCGCGCGAGCTCTTCGGGGGACATGTTGGCGATCTGGTCGTACATGTCCTTGAAGAAGGTCTCGGTCATGGCCTTCTTCAGGCTTTCGAGGAGCTCGTTGAAGCGCTCCTGCGCCTCGGGGTCCATGAACTCGTAGTTCTGGAGCTCCTTCACCTGCCCGGCGACGTCCTCGGGCAGGTTCTGGAGGAACTCCTGCTTCTTGTTGGCGATGTTGCGCAGCATGTCGGCGAACTCGCTCGGGGGCTGGGCGCCACCCTTCTGGCCCTGCTGGCCCTGTTGCCCGGGCTGCTGCTCGCTGCCCTGCGGTGATTGCTGACCGGCCTGCGGGCGCTGGCCCTGGTCGCCGGAAGCGGTTTCGCCGGCTTCTCCGCCGGGCTGCTGTTCGCCGGACGGCTGGCCCTGTTCGCCGCCTTCTCCCGAGACCTCGTCGAGCCGCCGTTCGAGCGTGGTCCGTTCGAGGTCGAGGATTTCGTCGAGCTTCTGCTTCAGGTCGTCGAAGACGGAGCTGAGGTTGAAGCGGTCGAGCTGCTGGCGGCGCTGCTGGCGCAGTTGCTGGAGGAGGTCGCGCAGGCCCTGGAGCCGCTGGCCGTTGGGGTTGCGCATGCCGCGCTGGAGCATGTTGCGCAGGGCATGTTGCAGGTCCCCGAAGTTCATGAGGTCGTCGGTCAGGTTGTCGAGGATGTCGTCGGCTTCGAGCGCGGGCACCTCCTGGGTGCCGTCCCACATGGAGTAGCGATAGCGAACAACCACGGGCGTCCCTCCAGCCGAACCTGCAACCCGGCCTCAGGGGTACGGTACCCGAATTGGAGGAGGGTCACAATTGTGAGGGTCGAGGGCTGAGGACTGCGAACTGAGAGGTGGGGCGCGCGTTCAGTCCGCCACAAATTCGAGCTTCAACGGGATGGCGCGGGCCAGGGAGTCGCCAACCGGGGAGGAGCGCTCGCACCGTTCCCGCATGTACTCAATCTGAGCTGGCGTCGCCCCGGGGGCAGAGAGGCGCACTGTGTACGAGATGGCATCGTATCCCGAGGGGGGCGCGCCTTCGAGCCCGAGATAGGACCGGACGTTGAAGTGGCCGGTGGCCTCGACGGAGAGGTCCTTTATCTCAAGGCCAAGGAACGAGGCATGCATGGCGATGAGGTCGACGTCGCAGGCGGCCATGGTGGCCAGGAGCATCTGCATGGGGTTGAACTCATCGTCGCCGCCGAGGTAGGTGGTCATGTCCCGGAACTCGATCCGGGAGCGGCTGCCCCCGACCCAGTGTGCGGTGAGCGTGGGGTTGCGGTCGGCCATGCCGGGATCGCCTTTGACGGCGTCCTTGAACTCCAGGAGTTCGGCGACGTTGACGTCGTTGATGGTGGTGGTCTGAGTCACGGCGGCTCCTTCTCATTCGAGTTGGCTCGCACGCACAGGACTCGCACGAATCGCGCGCGGCGGCGGGATTCTAGCACGATCTGGAGATGCGGAGGACAACAACTGGTGGCCCTCCGGACGGACCACGAAGCAGCGGCCGCGCGGACGCGGTGCGGTTCGCCGGCCGGGCTGCGCCGGCCCCGGGCCTTCGCCGCTAGCCGAGGCGCTCGACGACGAGGGTCCCCATCTTCGCCGTGTCCACCACCCGGGTGGCAGGGCCGGCGATGTCGGGCGTACGGTAGCCATCGCGGATGGTGGCATCGACGGCATCTTCGATGGCGGCTGCCTCAGCTTCGAGGCCAAGCGAAAGGCGAAGCATCATCGCCGCAGAGAGGATGGTCGCGAGCGGGTTGGCCTTGCGCTGGCCCACGATGTCGGGCGCGCTGCCGTGGATCGGTTCGTAGAGGCCGATGCCGGTGCCGTCCTTGCGGCGGCGGCCCAGGCTCGCGGAGGGCATCATCCCCATCGAGCCGGCCAGCATCGCCGCCTCATCGGTGAGGATGTCGCCGAACATGTTCTCCGTGACGATGACGTCGAAGCTCGCCGGCTGGCGGATGAGATACATCGCGCAGGCATCGACGAGGATGTGATCGAGCTGGACGTCCGGGTACTGCTTCCCGACCTCGGTGGCGATTTCGCGCCACATCTGGCCGGTACGCAGGACGTTTGCCTTGTCGACGCTGGTCACCTTCTTGCGGCGGCCGCGCGCGAGCCGGAAGGCGACGTGCATCACGCGCTCCACTTCCTTTTCGCTGTAGCGAAGGGTGTCCACGGCCTGCCTGCCGGTGGCGCTTTCCCAGCGCTTCTTCGGCTTGCCGAAGTAGAGCCCCCCCGTGAGCTCGCGGATGACGACCATGTCGGTGCCTTCGAGCGTCTCCCGCTTTACGGTGCTCTGCTCGATCATCGCCGGGTGGACCCGCACCGGGCGCAGGTTGGCGAAGAGACCAAGCTGCTTGCGAAGGCCGAGGATGGCATCCTCGGGCCGGACGGCGGCGCGGGGGTCGTCCCACTTCGGCCCGCCAACGGCGCCAAAGAGCACGGCCTGCGACTGGCGGGCGGCCGCCACCGTCTCGGGCCGGAGGGCGATGCCGTACCTGTCGATGGCCGCTCCGCCGATGGTCTCTTCTTCGTAGTGGAACTCGTGGCGGAAGCGCTTTTCGATAGCGCCAAGTACCTTCACGGCCTCTTCAATCACTTCGGGGCCGATGCCATCGCCGGGGGTGAGGAGAATGCGGAAAGTGGACATGGTCCAAGAATCGTAGGGCCGCCCGGGCGCGGGGTCCAAGCGGAGCACCCGCCAGGGAGCGAAGCCCGCGCCTATAATCGCCCCACAACACGCACTGGAGAGCCCCTTTGGACCGCACCTTCGAAAACCTGCTCGTCGACCGCGTGGGGACGGACGGCCGCGTCGCCCGCCTCACCCTCAATCGGCCTGAGAAGATGAACTCGCTCTCCCAGGAGCTCCTGTTCGAGCTGTGGGAGTGCCTCCACGACCTCGAAGCCGACCCCTCGGCCCGCGTCATCATCGTGCGCGGCGCCGGCCGCACGTTCAGCGCCGGGTACGACCTGACCCCTGCCCGCGGCGGCGCCGACGCAATCGTGCGACGCTACCAGCAGTTCGATGAGAACCGGCGCCGGCTGGTCATGGGCATCCGCACGGGCATGCAGCAGATCAGCGACATCCACATGTACTTCTGGAACATGGCCAAGGTGACCATCGCCCAGGTCCACGGCTATGCCCTCGCCGGCGGCTGCGAATTGGCCATGATGGCCGACCTCGTCACCGCCGCCGACGACGCCCAGCTTGGTCACCCCGGCGTGCGAGCCCTGGGCACCAGCCGCACGGGCGTCATCTGGCCGCTTGTCATCGGCATGCGCAAGGCGAAAGAGCTGTACTACACGGGCGACAGCATCAGCGGCGCCGAGGCCGAACGCATCGGCATGGTCAACTACGCCTTCCCGAAGGACGAGCTCGAAGAGCGCACCGTCGCTCTTGCCGACCACATCGCCAACATGCCCGCCGACCACCTGGCCATCCTCAAACTCAACATGAACCGCTTTTACGAGAACATGGGCATCTACTCTTCGGTGCGGGCTTCGACCGACATGGACGCAGCCGCCCAGTTCACCACGTTCTCCTACGGCTGGCAGGACAAGATGCGGGAATCGATGGAAAGCGGCGTGGGTTTGAAGGGCGCGCTCGAATGGCGCGACGGGCCGTACAGGGGCTTTCGCGCGAAGGGATAACGGGGCACATCTGATCCGATGCGTGGTATGATGCGCATGGAGGCATCACATGGCCATAAGACCCGCCCCGCGACGAACAGGAGGCCCCATCCTCAAGCGCACCACGGTCGCGCTCCCTGCCGAACTCCTGGAAGCGGCCGACCTCGAGGTGGCAAAGGGCCGGGCGGCGAGCCGGAGCGGGCTGCTCGCCGATGCGCTCGAAGCCGAACTCCGGCGCCGGGAGGAAGAGGCGATCGATGCAGCGTTCCGGCTGGTCCTCGACGATGAGGACTATCGCAACGAGGTCGAAAAGATCATGAAGGAGTTCGACAGCGCCGACCGCGAAACATGGGCGATGATCGAGGAATGAGCTGGCCGAGGCGGGGCGACATCTTCACCGGGCGGCTTGACCCGGTCGAGGGCTCCGAAGAGGCTGGCGCCCGCCCGGTGATCATTGTGTCCCGGAACATCATCAACGAGCGCTCCACATGCGTCATCGCGGTTCCAGTCACCACGTTCAGAGGCAAGGCCCTTGCTCCCAGCCATGTGCGGTTGCCCGCCGGCGCCGGTGGTCTCACGGTGGACTCGGTTGCGTTGGCCGAGCAGGTCAGGGTGCTATCAAAGGCCCGGCTGGGCCGCCAGTGGGGGTCGCTCAACCCCTCGGAGATCGCTCATATTGACCGCGCCCTCGCAATTACCCTGGCCCTTCGCTGAATCCACGCTCCGCGTCGTGCAATCCCCGTCGCGACAGAATAGACTGCGCGCACAGCATTTTCAGGAGACAGCCATGACACAGACCGCTGAGACCGGAATCACCTCCCGCGATGGCATCCTCGTGGGGCCGCTGCGCCAGTCCGTCAACAACGCCCGCGAGGCCAGGGGCAGCATCCACGACGACGCCACCGCCACGAAGCTCGGCTTCCGCGGCGGCACCGTCGCCGGCTCTATCCACATGGACCTCTTCCCGCCGCTTCTGTTGAAGGCGTTCGGCTCGCGCTGGTTCGAGCGCGGCACGCTCTCGCTCTACTTCCTCAACGCCACGACCGACCGCGAATCCGTCCGCGCTTTCGTGATGGAGCCCCCGGCGGGCGCCACCGATGCGCAGGTTGACGTTTGGATCGAGCGTGAAGACGGCATGCGCGTGGGCGAAGGCACGGCCTCCGTGGGAGACCCCGCCGAGCCGACCGCTCTCCTGCGCCGCCCGCTCGATCGCTTCGATTCGGGCGAGCTTCGCATCCTCAAGGGCATCGCCGTGGGCGACCCCATCGCCGAGACGGAGGTCATGTTCACCGCCGCTCAGCACTCGGGCCGGATGGAGGTCATCACCGAGAAGATCGATTGGTACGAGGGGAGCTCGCCCTGGGGCGGCCCCGTGGTCTCGCCCGCCGGGATGGTCAACCTCCTTTACGCGGCCCCGGTCGCGACTCTCAGGAAGCAGATTTCGGGCGCCGTTGGTCTCTTCGGCGCCATCGAGATTCGAAACATCAACGGCCCGGCGCTTGTCGACGTGCCCTATCTCACTCGCGGCCACGTCATTGCGGTGGGCCAGAGCCCGAAGACGGAGTACTTCTGGTTCGAGACGGAGATGGACGACGCCTCGGGCAAGCGCATTGCCGAGATGCGCATGCTCCTCCGCTTCATGAAGGCCTC
>CAYYYI010000154.1:2687-5801 GCA_964475735.1 uncultured Anaerolineaceae bacterium | reverse complement strand
ATGAAGAAGTTCCTGGGCCTGCTCGCCCTGGTTGGCGCTGCCGTCGCTGCCCTGATGTTCTGGCGCCGCAGCAAGGATGAGGACGAGTTCCTCGACGAAGAGCTCGAGTAGCCCGTCACCTTAGCTCTGCCGGCGACCGCGCAGGCGGGCGCTCCTTCCCGATACGCCGCGTGGCTCCTGTGCCGATGATCGCGATGTGGGCAAGATCGGTATCGTCCTCGTCGCCTTGATGTTGCTGGGCGCAGCGCGCTGCTACAGCGCGAACCTCGACGTTTCTGGCCTGCCCCTTGGGGGCGGTTCGCCCGCCGCTGTTGCGCCCGCGTACGTCGCCTCCATCGGCACGCCCGCCGCCGTCACGCTGCCCGAGATCGATTTCTCGAAGTGGTTCTCCGCCGAAGGCGCCGAGGGCGTTCCAGCCGACCCCTACAACTCAACCACCTGGTCGCAAGTCGACGCCTTCTTCGCCGCATCGCGCACCCAGGCCGGGTGGACGGAAGCCTGCAAGAAAGCCGCCGAGGCCGCCGGGGCCGGCCGGGCCGCGAAACCGGAGATCGGCGCGCTGGCCTGCAGCGCTGACCCCGCCGTCACTCTCGTTCAGCGCTTCGCCGTGCAGATACTTGGCGCCCGCGCTGAAGTTGCACTCTGGATCCGGGGCGTCCCGGGACACAGCCAGGGGGGCGTTTCCGGCCGCCAGGGCGAGATCCGGTTGATGTGCGCGGTCGATGTGATCTCCCGCGAAGGCGGCGCCGATTCGGTCTACGCGCAGGTGTGCGCCAAAGCCCTCGACACCTCCTACCTCGCCGGCGATCCAGCCGCCACCTTTGCCGCTCTTGGCGAGGCCTACAGCCTCGTCGCCACTGAGATTGCGGCACGCGACCCGGAGGTCGCCTCGGAGCCGGCCTACTACCCTACCGCCGCCGAAACGGCCCCCTGAACGCCCGTCACTAGTTAATTGTGGTGTCACTATTAGTGACAACGAATTCGAGTCTTTTCGGCCTGAAAATGGGGTAATTCCCGCATGTTCACCTGAGGGTTTTCCCCTATTGTCGCTCCTATGCGACAAAGTGGACGCTAAGCCGCAGCGGCTACGAAGCCGTAACTAACCGGCAACGGGCGGAGGGTTCCTGCGGTTGATGGTCCAGGTTGGCCGGGACCGGGGGAGGAGGTCGCGGAATTCGCATCCTGATCGCTGATGATGACGTCCTGCTGCGCCAGGCTCTGACGGAGGTCCTGGTGGCCCGCGCAGGTTTCAATGTGGTTGGGCAGGCCGGCAACGGCCATGACGCAGTCTCCCTGGCTGAGACCCTGGCGCCTGACATAATTCTGATGGCCGCCATTCTGCCCGAATTGAACGGTTTCGACGCGACCCGCCAGATAACGCGCCGCGAACCCCGGACGCGCGTGATCGTTGTCGGGAAGACGCTCTCGCGGCACGCCGTGGTCGAAGCCTTCCGCGCGGGGGCGAGCGGCTACATTCTCCGTAACAGCGACATCGAAGAGCTCATTCTCGCGGCCAACATCGTCTTCCGGGGCAACACCTTTGTGGCGGGCGAGATCGCCAACACCTTCGACGTGGCGGACCTCATCTGGGAGGCCCGCAAGCCCGGGGCCGAGAACGGCGGTGGCCCGCTTTCCGAGCGCGAACGCGAAGTCATGCAGCTCCTGGCTGATGGCAAGACCGCCCGCGAAGTCGCCGAGCGCCTCGGCATCAGCATCCGCACCGTCGACGGCCACCGCGAGCGCATCATGCGGAAGGCCGGCGTGCACAACCGCTTCGATCTCTACCGCTGGGCCGTGCGCCACGGCGTCGTCGCTGGCCCGGAGGCCGGCGTCTAGTCACCGCCCGTTCGCACCATCACCGCGTTCGAGGCTCCCCCTGCTTCCCCGCCCACACCGGCGCCGCCAGCGCCCGCGTCAGCTCGTGGTCGCCCGGCAGCGGCCCGTGGGTGCGCAACTCGGCCCGCAGGTAGCGGTCGAAGCGCAGGTTCGCCGGGAGGGCCAGGCCGCCGCGAGCGGGCAACTCCTCCACGCGATGGCGCTCCTCACCGTCCGCGACCACGACGAGCGCGCAGCCCCCGGCGCGCTCCCACTCCGCCGTCACCGGGTCGCCCTCGGCTCCCCCGGCAAGCGCAAGGAACGGCCCGGTGGGCGACTCCGAGATCGTCGTTCGCCCCGCCGTAATCGCCGCCAGGATGGCCGCCTCCGAAACCTCGCCCTCGACCTGCACCCATGTCGTCGGGTCGCCGACGTGGTGCGGGTGCATCGCCTGCGCCGGGGGCACGCTGTGCGCGTCGCTCCCGCCCACCGGGATCACCCGCCGGCCTGCGACGAGCTCCGCCTCCCAGTCGCGCACCGATTCCCAGTTGTACCAGCGCCAGGGCGCCTGCCACACCTCGCGGATGGCGAACCCGGGGTCGCAAAGCAGCCACGGCGGCCCCACGGACTTCGGGTGATTCATCGAGAACGGCGCCCCGCGCGCATCCACCCAGCGAAAGAGCCGGTGCATCTCTTCGTCCGTGGTCACGCGGAAGTCGATCCACTCGCGCAGACCCCACGTGTTGGCGTGGCCGCTGTAGGTGGTCACCTCTTCCCCCGGGATGAGCAGCAGCCGGGGATGGTCAAAGGCGTCCACCTCGGTGTGGTGCGAAACGGTGTTGTGGTCGGTGATGGCAAGGAAGCGCAGACCCCGCTCGAGGGCGAAGCTCGCGATCTCCCCGATCGGGTTCGCGCCGTCGGAGTGCTCGGAGTGGCTGTGCAGGTCGCCCGCTACCCACCTTCGCCCCGGCACGCGCTCGTTCGCGAAGCGGCGCGCGGGCGGGTCTCCTGCCGGGGGATCGTCTTCCTCTTGCTCGCCCGATTCCGTGGCGATGGTGAGCGACCAGCGCACCCCCGGCTCGGGGATGGTGTAGAGCCCGAGCACCACGCTCCACGTCCCGGCGGGCAACGGCCCGGCCAGGTAGCCCGGCGTCGCCCGCTCTCGCGCAAGGAAGAACTGCCGTCGCGCCGACCCGCTCCAGCCGCGAAATCCCCCCGTGAGCGGCGCCGTCCCCCGCGTGTCGAACAGCCCGATGTCGATCACCGGGCTCTCGTCCGCGCCTGCGGCGAAGTCATACG
>CAYYYI010000154.1:0-2587 GCA_964475735.1 uncultured Anaerolineaceae bacterium | reverse complement strand
GTGCTGAAGTTCTGGAAGAAGAGCGCGAACCCCGCCACTTCGCCCTCGTCCGTCTTGGCCAGGATCACCTCAGCCGCGGGCGTGGGACCGAACAGGTGGCGCCGCAGCTCCTCGCGGTCGAGCTGGACCGCGTCCGGTTCGCGCTCGTACTCCGCCAGCCCGTGAATCAGGGCGATGATCGTGTCGAGGTCGGTCTCGCGGGCGCGACGCAGGGGCATCTCAGGCCTCCAGCAGCTCCACGGTGGCCACTTCCGCCCCCTTCGCCGCGATGCGCGTGACGAGCGTTCGCCCGGTCATCCCCGCCGCTTCGAGCGCGCTTTGCATGGCCGCCGCCACGTCGCGCACGCCTTCGGCCGTGCAGATCGCCGCCACCGAACTGCCAGCGCCGCTCAGCCAGGCCGCGTGCGCCCCCGCCCCCTTCGCCGCCGCAAAGATGTCGAACAGCGGCGGGAAGAGCGCTGCCCGCTGGGGCTGGTGCACCCGGTCCTGCGTCGCCTCGTCCAGCAGATCCACCCGGCCCGCGGTCATTGCAGCCACGAAAAGCGCCGCCCGGCCGATGTTGTGCACCGTGTCGGCCTTGCTGTAGTTCTCGGGCAGCACCTTGCGAGCGTCCTTGGTCGCCATCGAGTGGTCGGGCACGAGGATGGCCATCTGCGCTTCCTGCGGGTAGCGGCAGGCGACGTGCAGGTAGCGCCCTTCGCCCCCGACGCAGACCTGCATTCCCCCGAACATCGCCGGGCAGGCGTTGTCGCCGTGGCCCTCAAGATCGCTGGCGATGGCGAGGCAGCCCTCGGCGTCCAGCGGATGGCCTTCAACTTCGTTCGCCGCCAGCACCCCGGCAACGCGCGCCACCGCGCTCGCGCCCATTCCTCGCCCCAGGGGGATGGCCACCAGGTACTTCGCCGCGATTCCCGCCGGGGGTGTCTTGCTCAGCCGCGCGTACGTCTGGCGGATGGCCGTCAGCACCATCTTCTCGCCAACGTCCTCGGTGGGCGGTTGTTCGGCGTCGCTGAATGTCACGCGAATGGAGGCGAAGATGTCGAGCGCCAGCCCGAGGCAATCGAAGCCCGCGCCGAGGTTGGCGCTGGTCGCGGGGACGCGGACGGTTACGGCAATCGGATTCATGGTGGAGGGCCCTGGAACCTGCGAAGGCGCAATGATACCAGAGCCCCCCTACCGGCCAAGGAAGGCTGATGTACACGCGGAATGTCATGCTCCAGGGCAACCAGGCGGCCCAGCCTTGATGGATGGCAAGCGGGAAAGCTCCGTGAGACCCCACGGATGTCGGCTGCACCGTCCCCATCGATCGCTGGCTCCTGTAGAATCAGCGAAGCATGGCCACGTCGGCGGGTGATCCTGAAGGGCGGCGGCTGGCACGTGAACGAGCAATCAGGCTCGCAGAGGCCGGCCGGCTCGCCAATGTCCTGGTCGTCTGGGCACAGAGGGCGGGAATTGACCCCGCGCCTATTAGCGACTTGAGCGCGCAGATCACGCGTGAGGAACAATCCGCTTTGCTCAAGGCCCATGGACGTGTCGAGTCGCGCAAACGTTTCAAGATCACGTCGCCACCACCGGCCCACGATGACCGTGTTGTGGACTTCCTGTTCCTCGATGAGTCGGGAAAGCCGAACTTCAGTTCTCCTGATCCCGTGTTCGCACTGGCGGGGATTTCGATGTCTGAGGAAGACGTGAGAGCTTACATGACGCGTATCGACGCGCTCAAACAAGAGTTCTTCGGTCGATGCGATTTCACCCTGCATGAACCGAACATCCGGCGGCACGAAGAGAACTACTCGTTTGGCGGGGACTCCAAGCGCAGGGCCGAATTCTGCGGGGCGCTCGATGAAGCCGTATCTGAGCTTGGTTTTCGGGCGTTCGGGGTGGCAATCCGGAAGGTTGAGTTCGCCGACTTCATGAGGAGCGGGACAGATCCCTATCTTCCCTTCGACCTCTACTCAGTCGCCATCCACCTCTTGATGGAGCGGTATGTGGACTACCTCCAGACCCCCACGCCGTCTCGAGCCGTCGGGCGTGTCACGTTCGAGAGCCAGGGCTCCAGAGAGAACGCCGAGCATCAGCGCGACTTCGTTGAGCTCTTACTGGGCGGTACCCAATGGGTCCCGGATGCGGCGTTCCGGCATTGGCTTGAAGCCGGGGTACAGTTCACTCGCAAGCAGGGAACCGATCCGATGGAACTCGCTGACATGCTCTCTCGCGATCTCTTTGAGTGGGCTCGCGGGCATTGCGCTGACGATCCCCGGCGGTGGGAGCGATTCGACTCGAAGATCTACCGGCGGGGTGACATGGCAATGGGGAAGTTCGGGGTCAAGGTCTTCCCAGACTCTGACATTCGCGAGCGAATCGAGGCTCACCGGCTGCGCTGCGGGGGCCCAAACTAAAAGCGCCCCAGCCCAAGGGGAGGGGCGCCGATAGCGACACTCCGCTATCCACTATCCAGAATTGTCCGCCCGGCGCGGGGATTTGGCAAGTAGGGCTTGGCAGCGACAGAATTCCCGCCCTTCGCGGGCTACGGCCGGAACTCTTCCCGCGCCTTCAGGCGGTTCGTGTACTCGCTCCCCGGCGTCAG
>CAYYYI010000153.1:2532-5822 GCA_964475735.1 uncultured Anaerolineaceae bacterium | reverse complement strand
GACTGGACCTTCGAACCGCGGCCGATCCTTGGGTTCGCCGACCTGTTTGCGAGCGTTCCCGCGACGGAGGAGTATCGCCTCTACGTTGACCGGCACTACCGGGAGCTGATGGCGCGCTACCAGCCTGACGTGCTCTGGAACGACATCGCCTATCCGGCGGGCCCGGGGTTGCCTGGACTGTTCGCGGATTTCTACAACTCGAATCCAGACGGCGTGGTCAACGACCGCTGGGCGCAGCCTGGTTCCGAGGGTTTCCCATTCGCGCTACATCACGACTTCAGGACTCCGGAGTACGCGCAGTACGGCGAGATTCGCCCCAGGAAGTGGGAAGCCACGCGCGGAATAGGACATTCCTTCGGCTACGTCGCGAACGAGGATCCCGCGAACATCATCACGCCGCGGGAATTGATCCACTCCTTCGTTGACGCGGTCTCGAAGAACGGCAACCTCCTGCTCAACATCGGTCCCAAGGGCGACGGGAGCGTGGACCCGCTCCACGAGACGCCGCTCCGGGCGATCGGAGACTGGTTGAGGAGTGAACGGCGAGGCGATCTTCGGAACACGGCCGTGGAACCGCGCCGCCTCCGAGGCTGTCGACGCGTCCGGGCAAGTCCACCAGGTGCGGTTCACGCAAAAGGGCAGCCTCCTGTTCGCCACGGTGTTCGACACGCCCGCGCCGGGGCCGCTGCGCATCCGAGCCGCTGAGACCGGGCTGCCGGCGCGCGCACGGCTGCTTGGCGGGCACGGTGCGGTTTGTGCCGAGGAGGGGCCAGACCTGGTGGTGGAGTTCCCGCCCGTCGAGCCAGCATGGGCGCACTGCCTGGAGCTGGCGTTCTAGTGGCGCGGCCTCGTTTGCCGGGAATGGCGGGCTGTCGTACGTTGTTCATCGACAACTGAACAGCCGGAGACCGCAGGTCCCAGTGCGATCCGCCCCCGGGCGGAAGGGATAAGCCGAGAGGCGCCTGCCGAGGCAGTACACGAGCCCACGTACCTGCGTGGCGCCCTTTGTGTCCCTGCCCCGGAGGCAGGGATTTTCGTTTTCCGGCCCGCCCCGGGGACGGGCGCTCACTGAGCCACCACATGCCCCACCAGGTATCGAAAGGGAGACGCCTATGCCGACCCCAAGGAAGGCGGCGATGCTGGCGGAGGTCAAGGACCGCATGGAGCGGGCCTCGATCGCCATCAGCGCCGACTACCGTGGTCTGACGGTCGCACAGCTCACGGAGCTTCGCCGCGCCCTGCGCCCGGCGAACGTCGAAGTGAAGGTTGTGAAGAACACGCTCGCCGCGATGGCGGCCGAGCAGGCAGGCCGGCCGGAGATGAGTAAGCTGCTCGAAGGGCCAACCGCCCTTGCTTTCGGGTTTGGCGACCCGATCGCGCCGGTGAAGCTGCTGACCGAACACCTGCGAGCGAAGCGCCTCACTGTGAACATCCACGGCGGCTGGCTCGAAGGTCAGGTGCTCAACCGTGCCGGGGTCGAGAGCCTCGCCACCCTGCCGTCGCGCGAGCAACTCATCGCCGACGTGGTGGGCAAGCTCCAGAGCCCGCTGTACAACCTCGCCGGCCTGCTGCAGGCCAGCATGCGCAACTTCGCCGGGCTCATCGAGGCGCGCGCGAACCAGCTGGAAGCATAGGCCCGGCCCGAAGCGGGACGGCCGCCATACTCAGACTACGAATCGAAACACGGAGAACAGAAATGGCAACCAAGATCGAAGACGCGCTGGAACTTATCAAGGGGATGACCCTCCTCGAACTTCGCGACCTGAACAAGGCGATCGAAGAGGAATTCGGCATCACGGCCGCCGCGCCGATGATGATGGCCGCCGGGCCTGCAGCCGGCGGCGCCGCCGCAGCAGCCGAGCCCGAGGAGGAAAAGACGGAGTTCAACGTCGTCCTCAAGGGCTTCGGCGACAACAAGATCAACGTGATCAAGGCCATCCGCGAAGTTGTCAGCGGCCTTGGCCTGAAGGAAGCAAAGGACCTGGTTGAGGCCGCTCCCACCAAGGTCAAGGAGGGTGTGACCAAGGACGAGGCGGAGTCGATCAAGGCGAAGCTCGCCGAGGCCGGCGCCACAGTCGAGATCGAGTAGCTGCCGCCGCAAGGTGACCGATAAAGAGCCCGGCCGGCTGGCCGGGCTCTTTCGTCATTGTCCAGGGACCTTCCGGGTGCGCTCTATTCGGCAGTTTCGGGCCGGGCATCGGGGGTAAGCCGATAGCCGACGTTCCGCACGGTCTCGATGAAGGCGTGCCCGTGGATTTCCACCTTGGCCCGGATGCGGCGGATGTGCACGTCGACGGTGCGCGCGCCGCCGAAGTAGTCGTACCCCCAGACGCGGTTCAGGAGCTGCTCGCGCGTGAAGACGCGGCCCGCGTTCATGGACAGGAAGCGGAGCAGCTCGTACTCCTTGAACGTGAGGACAAGCGGCACGCCGTCCACGGTCACGCGGTAGTTGGAGAGGTCGATGCTGAGCGCGCCGCAGCGCACGAAGTTCTCGCTGTCGATGCCGTGGCGGCGCCAGAAGGCCCTCTCCACGCGCCGCGTGAGTTCCACGGGCTGGGCCGAGAGGAGGGCGAAGTCGTCAACGGGGGTATCGGCGGCGATCCGCTCGACCTGGTCATCGGAAACGAGGGCAAAAATGACCGCCGCCTCGCCATGGGCGCGCGCGATGGCGGCCACGGCGGCAAGGGGCACGTCGCGGAAGTCGAGCAGGATGACGTTCGCCGGTGATGCTCCCCCATCGCCGGCCACGTCTTCGGGTATCGCGAGCGACACAGCGAAGCCTGCGTGCTCAAGCGGCTCAGCAATCCGGGCGGTATCCGGGTGACGGGTGACCAGGCAGACCGTGCGCAAGCGGCCGGGACCCCCTCAAGTTCCTTGCCTAAGTATAGACCCACAACCCGGCGCCCCTGCGGAGCGTCCATGAAAAGTGCGTGAAATGAGTCACGAAGCGGCCGCTACGAGCCCGCCAGGTCCCGCTTCCCCCGGGCGCTTGCGAGCGCGGCGTGGTTCAGGATGTTGCGCGCGATTGACGACGATTCCAGCTTCGCGCGGGCATCGTAGACGTCGCTTCGAAGGGCGTGCGCCTCCTTCGACCCCGGCTCGGCGAGCACGGCGAACTCCACGAGGTGGCAGGCGAGCCGAAGATTGCCCTCCGACTTGAGCGCAGCCGCCCGCGCGAGGACGGCATCGAGCCCACCGGCGAGAGAGACCCACTCGCGCGCCTGCTCGGCCCGGGGCGCCGGGAGCATGGTGTCGAACTCACCGTCCCACCAGCCGCCGTAGAGCCGCCA
>CAYYYI010000153.1:0-2432 GCA_964475735.1 uncultured Anaerolineaceae bacterium | reverse complement strand
GGATTGCCCGCGTTGGGCGTGGCCCAGATAAAGAGGTCGCCCGGGGCGAGGATCTTCCGCTCGGGAATCCAGGTCCAGGTCGCGTCGTCGGTCTCGCCAAGGCCGTGGTTCAACTCCAGCGTTATGTCCCCGGCACGGACGGCCATGCGGTCGTGGTAGTGGACGTCGGGGTAGCGGTAGTTCTCGGGCCAGCGGAAACGGTCGAGCGGCAGGGCGAACTGGCGAACGTTGATGGCGGTGTTCCAACCGATGGTCTTCTTGTAGCGGTCGAATGCGGAGGCGACGTTGGCATGCGCGTAGACAAGCGGGCGGGGCCAGCGATTCTCCTCAGCGTCGCGCTCGAAAGGACCCACGCCGAAAACGTGGTCAACGTGATGGTGCGAAAACACAGCGGCCGCGAGCCGCGTATCGGGCCGCCAGCGGCGGACGGCCTCGTGCAGCAGAACGGTGTCGATCACCGCCCCGGTGTCGAGCATCACGAGGCCATCGCCGGTGTCGATGGTGTTGGCGCTGGCAAGGCCCTTGTAGAACAGCACGCCGGGGGCAATCTCCTGCCCATCGGCGATGCGAACCATCAATGGGTGGTTCTGAGCCGTATCGGCAATGCCATTCCAGAGCTGTTCGGCCAGTTCGCGGACGTCGACCATGTGGTGCACCTTTCGGGTTGATTCGAAGGCAACTATACGGCGGACAGCGACAAAGCGGCCTCAGGGGTGATCGAGAGCGCGGCCCGGGTGCAACACCGCCTCCATGATGGAGTCCGTGACAGAAAAGCCCGCGCGAGCGTAGAGCGAACGGCTGCGCGCGGTCGGCCAGAGGATGGCAGAGTCGATGCCGTTGGTGCGGCACCATTCCATCGCCGACGCCAGCAGCAGCTCGCCCCCGCCCGCACCGCGGACAGCGGGTCGCACGTAGACGTTCGTAATGTAGGCGTGGGCTTCGAGTTCTTGGACGGGGTTGGGGATCTTCTCGATGAGCTGGAGCCAGAGGTTGCCTGCGAGCTGGCCGCCGCTTTCGAGGACCCAGCAGCGCCATGGCGATCCGGGAGCGAGCCGGGGCAACATCCACGCCCGGCAGCGGGCAAGGAACCTATCCTCGGGCTCCGAGGGATCGCCGAGGGCGACACGGAACTCGTAGCGCAGGTGCGCGAGGGCGGCGGCATCGGCGGGGTTGGCGTCGCGAACACGGAGTTCCACGGCGCAAGTATCGCGCGGCACGGCGGTTGGCGCGCTGGCGGCCGGCCGGCGATACACCTAAGGTTGGCGCAACACACGTCAGAGGCGGGACAGATGGCGGAGTACAGGCGTCCAGGGTGGTTTATGAGCCACATAGGGAACGTGCCGATTGCGCTGGCGGCAAGGCTGGGAATCAGCGTGCAAGGCGCGCAGGTGCTCAAAGTGCGCGGGAGGAAGTCCGGCAAGCAGAGGACGATGCCAGTGAACCCGCTCACTTTCGAAGGCAGGCGCTACCTGGTGGCGCCGCGGGGCGACACGCACTGGGTGCGCAACCTGCGCGCCGCAGGCGAATGCGAACTGCGCCTGGGGCGCAAGCGCGAGACCGTCCGCGTGGTGGAGGTGGGCGACGAAGAGAAGCCGCCCATTCTGCGCGCCTACCTTGACCGCTGGGGGAACGTGACGGCAAGCCACTTCGGCGTAAGCAAGCACCCCACGGCCGAAGAGATCGCCCGCGTGGCGCCACGGAGCCCGGTCTTCCGGATCGATCCGTAGGAGCGAGGGCCCGGCGGACATGTGCGTGCCGCCGGGCCCTCGGAATCAGTGCAGGACCGCTTGCGGCTACCCGTGCAGAGCGGCCGCCACGTCGGCCAGGCCGAGGGATTCCAGCTTCGCGCGGGAGGGCTTGCAGGTGTCGACGTCCCAATCGCATGCCTTGAGGAAGTCCGTCTCCAGGAGCTCCGTGTCGAGCTTGACCCCTTCGAGCGGGCCGGCGCGCGTCCCTTCGTTCGACTGGCCGGTGACGCGCGGCGGGACGTGGCGCGTGCGGGGGTTGCCGCCCTCGCGGATCTCATAGGCGAGCCGCAGGTTCGCAATGCGTTCGCCGATGGTCATGACTTCGTCGGCGTCGGTGTCCCAGCCGGTGACGGCGTTGAACCAGGTGGGGATGTTGGCCGTGTTGGCCGCCATCATCACGAACTCGCACATGCCGCCGGCGTTCACCATGTGCATGTATTCGAGCGCGCCCTTGTGGTGCTCGCCGCGGTTGGCATAGTCCCGGTTGTTCGCCGGCGCGGGCGGTATCTTGCCGAAGCGCTTGTTCGCCTCGTAGAGCGTGTGGCGGGCGGGCGTCGGATCGAGCTTGTAGGTGTTGTGGTACTCCGGCTGCAGCTTGGGGTCGTGCATGGGGATTTCCTGCCCGCCGATGTGCATGGCGAACTTCTCCGAGCCGCGCCCGATCTTCTCAGCCGCGACCTTCAC
>CAYYYI010000152.1:3085-5879 GCA_964475735.1 uncultured Anaerolineaceae bacterium | reverse complement strand
CGCGGCTTCGCTTCCCCCTGACAACGGACCTGGACGCGGCGGCACGCGTGGTCGAGTCGCTTGAGGCCGGGCCGGTCTTCGTCTCTGGCGGGACAGACGCGGCCTCGGGACTGGACGTGGCGCTTGAGGCGTTCGGCGACAGGCAGGGCGCCGGGCGCATCGTGCTCCTCATCACCGACGGCGAGAACCTTGGCACTGACCCCGCGGGAGCGGCAGCCCGGTTGCGCGGGGCCGGGGTCGAATTGCTGGTAGCCGGCGCGGGAACCACCGCCGGGGCGCGCGTCCCGGTGTTTGACACGACCGAACGAGTCTTCACCGACAAGCTCGGCGTGGACGGTGAGCCGCTCGTGTCGCGGTTGAACGAACCCTTCTTACTGGCGCTCGCAACCGCCTCCGGGGGGCGTTACCTGGGGCCGGACCTGCGCGTCGTGCCCGGTGTTGTCGCCGGGCGGGTTGGGGCGCTCGAACGCGCCCGCCTCGACGAGAAAACTGGCGCCATCCCCATCGAGCGATACCAGTGGTTCGCGGGGGCCGCTGTTGCGCTGGTTCTGCTGGCATCGCTGGCCGAGAGGCTGCCTTCGCTGGCCCGGACCAGGCGGCGGGCCGTGGTCCCGGCCGTGGCGCTCCTGGGACTGGTCCTCCTGCCGGCCTGCGCCACTCGTGCGCACGAACTCAACGGCGAAGGGAAGACGGCGTATGAACAGGGCGACTACAGCCGCGCCATCAGCCTCTTCTACGACGCGCTTTCAGAGCGTCCTACCGACCCCGGCATCGCGCTGAACCTGGCTGCCGCGCTCGACCGCGACGGCCGCTTCGAGGAGGCGGCGCAGGCGGCACGGCGGGCGCTGCTCTCCCCGGACGACGGGGACAGGGCGCGCGCCTACGCCAGCATCGGCCACCACGAATTCAGCGCACGCAATCTTGATGCCGCCCTGGAAGCCTTCAAACAGGCGCTGCTGATTGACCCAGAAGACGCCAACGCGCGCCACGACTACGAAGTCGTGCTGCGGATCATGGGTCCAAAGGCGAGGCTGAACGGGGAAGGCCAGCCCGGCAGCCCGGTTGAGGAGCCCCAGGACGGTAGCGCGCAGGATCCCAAGCCGGGCGAGGGCGATCCGGGCGAAGGCGGCGACCCGGGCCAGGGGCAGCCAGGTGGTGGCGGCGGCAGTCCACAGCCGGGGGCCGACCCGGCCGCCATAACGCGGGCAATTGGGGAGATAGACCGGGAGGTTGAAGGCATCCTGGCCGAGGCGGGAGAGGAACTCACGCCCTCGGAGGCCATGCGCATCCTCGAGCTGCTGGCGGAGCGGAGCCGCATCGCGGCCCAACGAGGCGCCTTCGGCGGAAGCTCGGACCCGGACGACTACTGATCTGACGAAGGGGGGCGCGCCGCTCGCGCGCCCATTGCGCGTTCTCTACTTTTTGACCGGCATGCGCACAGGCTTGGCGCCACTGGCGCCTGCGCCCTTGCCGGACCTGGTGGGCGGCAGCGGGGCGCCCTGCGGGCCCTTGCCGGGCTTTGGTTTCGGTTGCTTTGCCATTGGACACTCCTTGGGAAAGGCGGGCTTCAGCCGCCATGCTGGTGACTTACGCGATCCGGGCCGGGATCTGGCGCATCGGGGAGTGCCTCCTTCCGGGTCTGAGCGCGGGGCGCACGCCCATCGTAGCGCGAACGGCGCTTCCGGGGACTGCCATTCGCCCCGGCGTGGCTTAGACTACCGCCGTGCGCGCCGTTTTCGTGATGGTCAAGACCGCCCCCGCCCACGGGACCGAGGTTGCGAACCGCATCGCCGAGGTCGAAAGCTTCTCCGAAGCTTTCAGCATCACCGGCCAGTACGACCTGCTGGTGAAGCTCTACGTCGACGACATCGACGGTATCGGCCGCCTCATCGAGCGCGACATCCACTCCATTCCCCACGTCCGCGAGACGTTCACGATTCTGACGTTTGAGGCGTTCGGGGGACGGTAGGTTCCGGGCTTACTCCTCGGGCCAGTTGGTGAGGTACTCGATCCGGTTTGCCAGTTGCCGGTGGTCAAGATCGTTGAACAACATCGTCAGCCGGCGAAGCTTCAAGCCAACGGACAGACGCTGCGACGCGATAATAATGCCCGAGTGCTGCTGTCCGTTTCGGAGCCACTCGGCATGAAGCTGCGCGAAGTCGGCCTGGTTCGCAGTGAGGAAGACCCGCATCTCAGACCTGGCGAACTCAAGTTGGGCAAGGTCAGTGGCCTGCTCCATGCCGGCCTCGGCGGAAGTCAGGCAGTCATGACCGCGCCGCCGCAGGCCACGTACCAGCTCGCTGTCAGCGGAGTCGTGATCGAAGTAGACGCGCTGATTCATCGAGGCGAGCCGCCTGCTCCTCTCGTTCCTCGGGGGTCAGCCAGGAAGGGCCACCGCCCTCACGAAGGCTCGCGGCTGCCGACTCGTCGTAGAACGCGGCGTCCTCGTCAGACCGCCGATCGATGGCCTCCTGATTCGCGAAGTAGTAGGCCAGCGCGGCATGTATCAGGGCGAGCTTCACGTGGGGAAAGACGCGGTTCACGATGTCTTCGGCAGAGTAGCCCTGGCGCCAGTAGTTGGCGATCGTGGCCACGGCGATACTCGTCCCCGCCATGCGCGGACGGCCGCCGACGTAGCCGGGCGTGGTGACGATCAGAGTTCCGATATCAACTGGCGCGCTCATGGCTCCAGTTTACACCAGGCGCAGACGGCGCCCCGTCAGACAACGACCTGCTCGCGATACTCCCCGAAGACGCGCCGCCAGAGGTTGCACACCTCGCCCGCTGTGGCGCC
>CAYYYI010000152.1:0-2985 GCA_964475735.1 uncultured Anaerolineaceae bacterium | reverse complement strand
GCGTCGGCAATCTCCTTCTGGAAGAACCCGGTCTCGATAGCCGGGATCACTCCGCCCAGCGCCTCGATCTGTTCGAAGTAGCGGTTCACGTCCGCTTCCATGTCCGCCGTGAGCCGCTCGACGAAGTAGCTGCCGCCAAGCGGGTCGATGGTATTGACCACGCCGCTCTCGTGGAGGATGACCTGCTGCGTTCGCACGGCCAGGCGTGCCGCCTTGTCGCTCGGGAGCGCGATCGCCTCGTCCATGGCGTCGGTGTGGAGCGACTGCGTGCCGCCCATGACGGCGGCCAGCGCCTGGATGGCGACCCGGACCAGGTTCACCTCCGGCTGCGGCTCGGTGAGGGAGACGCCCGCCGTCTGGGTGTGAAAGCGCATGAACCACGAGCGCTCGCTCTTCGCCCCGAACTTCTCGCGCATGAGCCGCGCCCAGATGCGGCGGGCCGCGCGGAACTTGGCCACTTCTTCGAAGAAGTCGTTATGGCTGTTGAAAAAGAAGCTGATGCGGGGCGCGAAGGAGTCAATGTCCAGCCCTCGTGCGAGCGCCCACTTCACGTACTCGACGCCGTCGGCGAGGGTGAAGGCCAGTTCCTGGGCGGCGGTCGCCCCGGCCTCGCGGATGTGATAGCCGCTCACGCTCACCGAGTTCCAGAGCGGCATTTCGTTCGCCGCAAACTCAATTGTGTCGGTGACCAGACGCATCGACTGGGCGGGCGGGTAGATAAACTCGTTCTGAGCGATGTACTCCTTCAGAATGTCGTTCTGGAGCGTCCCGGCCAGCTTCGCCCGGGGGATGCCCCGGCGTTCGGCTGCGGCGATGAAGAGCGCCCAGATGACCGGGGCCGGGCTGTTGATGGTCATCGATGTCGAGATGCGGTCGAGCGGCAGTCCGTCGAGCAGGAGCTCCATGTCGGCGATGGAGTCGACCGCCACGCCGCAGGCGCCGAATTCCCCCACCGCCCACGGCTCGTCGTGGTCGTACCCCATCAGAGTGGGCATGTCGAAGGCGATGGAGAGGCCGTTGTTCCCGGCGGCAAGCAGGTCCTTGTACCGCTGGTTCGTCTCCTCCACCGACCCGAAGCCGCTGAACATGCGGATGGTCCACGGCTTCCCACGGTAGCCCGTGCGATGAATGCCGCGGGTGAACGGGTATGCCCCGGGAAGGTTGATGTCCCGCTCGTAGTCGAGGCCGGCGATGTCGGTTGGGTCGTAGAGGCGCTCGATGGGCCGCCCGGATACCGTCATGAATGGGCCAGCAAGCTCCGTGCCCTCCCGGACAACGGTCTCGTCGTACTCCTGGCGCAATTCGCGCGCCCGGTCCATGCGATTTCCCATGCTCGCGCCCCTTCCAACGGTGTGCATACCAGTTTAGCGGCTGGCGACGGGGCCCGCGCCCGGGCCAACTTTTCGCCCTGCGCCGCAAATACGACAGGAGCTGTCGCGCCTGTGTGGCAGGATGTGACGTATCACCGGGCGTAGTGCCCGTGCAGAAAGGCAGGGGTCTGTGACAGTCATTTCGGAGGCGCTCGAATCCGCTCCCGTGGGTGAGCCGGTTGTGTTCGAGAACCTGGCGATGTTCCCGCTGCTGGGCGCAAACGGCAGCGAGACACCGTACCTGACCCTCGATGCCGCCCTCGCGGCGCGGGGGCTGTCCATCACCGAGGTGTCGCAGGGCGGCAGCGTGCCCGACCTGCTCGTGACCAACACCCTCGACCGCCCTGTGCTGCTGCTCGATGGCGAAGAGGTGGTCGGCGCCAAGCAGAACAGGGTCTTCAATCTCACCATCCTGGTGGCGGCGAAGGCGAAGACGGTCGTGCCGGTGTCGTGCGTCGAAGCGGGACGCTGGTCGCATGTGTCGCCCCAGTTCGCCTCGTCGCCGCGAACGCAGCACGCTGCGGGCCGGGCGCAGCGGGTCGAGCAGGTCAGCGGCTCGATTCTTGCTCGCCAGACTCGCCACTCGGACCAGTCGGAGGTTTGGGCAGAAATCGCACGCAAGGGGCGAAGCATGGACGTGGACTCGCCCACGAGCGCCATGGCGGACATTTATGAGCGCTACTCCTCCGGCGTGAACCAGTTCGTGGCAGCGCTTGGTGCGGTTGAGGGGCAGAAGGGCGCGATCTTCGCCATCAATTCAGACGTCGTGGGCATGGACCTCTTCGATGCAGCAGCGCCGTTGCGGGCGCTGCTGCCGAAGCTGGTGCGCAGCTACGCCCTCGACGCCATCGAACTGGCGCGCGGCAAGGACTCGGAGGTCAAGTCGCCCGCAAAGGAGGCCGTGGCTGCCTTCCTGGGTGACGTCGCCACCGCACCCGTCGAGTCCTTCGCTGCCGTCGGCCTGGGTGAGGACCTGCGCCTCACCGGCGAGGCTGTCGCGGGCGCCGGCCTGGCGGTTGATGGCAAGGTGGTCCACCTCTGCGCGTTCCGTACCGGGGCACGGGGCGATACAGGCGCCGGCGGGTCGCGCATGGCGCGGTCATGGCTGCGGCGCGGTTTCGCCCGGCGAGATCGGTAGCTGATCACGGGCCGGGGGGGCGGCACCGCCGCCCCCCCGGTTCCGCCGTGGGCCGGGCCCGCTGTAGGCTACAGTCATGGCGAAAGAAGAATCGTTTGACATCACCACCGGGGTCGACCTGCAGGAGGTCGACAACGCGGTCAACCAGGCGCGCAAGGAGATCGGGACCCGGTTCGACTTCAAGAATGTGCTGGCCGAGATCGAATACGACCGCCAGGCCGCGAAGCTCAGCATCCACACCACCGACGAATACAAGCTGGAGTCCATCTGGCAGGTGCTCACGGGCCGGTTCATCGCTCGGAACGTGCCGCTGAAGAACCTGGTGCGGGCGAAGGCTCAACCTGCGGGCGGCAGCACCGTTCGCCAGGAGATCACGCTCACGCAGGGCATCGAAAGCGAGATCGCCCGGAAGATCGTCAAGTTCATCAAGGACCAGAAGTACAAGAAGGTCCAGGCGCAGGTGCAGGGCGATGCCGT
>CAYYYI010000151.1:5112-5907 GCA_964475735.1 uncultured Anaerolineaceae bacterium | reverse complement strand
TCATGTGCGGGCTGACAAGCCCGCTGCGCACGGTCGCCAGCATCCGCGACACGATCTCCACGTTCTCAGGCGGTACGTCGATGGCGAGCAACAGACGGCGCGGGAGGGGCACTCCGCGCCCTTCGCTCTTCATGGCCACGGGTTGGCCTCCATCGTGATCGGCTACGGTCGATGTTGACAAGGTACTTCCTCCATGCCCGCTTGGGGCAAATAGATAGGCCGCCCTACGCACTGTGGCGCGGCGGGCGGCCTATGAAGGATGTCCCTTGTACAATCCCGGCCAGGTCCGTCGCCGCGACATCGGCTTCGGGCTTAGGGGCCGTCTCGGAGCGCTAACTCCGGGGCGGTCCCGCCTTCGGATACACTCTACGCTCCCCTGTCAATGTCTGTTCAGTCGAACGGGTCCAGGTCGCCCCACGGATCGGTGATCCCGGCGGCCAGGAGTCGGCGGCGAAAGTCCCGGTTCGCGATGGCAACCCGGAGCGCCCGCCGCCGCGAGCGTGCGCGGTCCGTGCAGGCCGGTCCGCAGTAGAGCCTCGGGCGCCCCCGGCCGGGCCGCTGGGCAATTGCCGCGCCGCATTCGCGGCAGGCGGTTGGTTTTTCGGCGTTGGAGCACTTCATCGTGTACGTGCGCGAGATCGGGTTTGGGCGCGCTCTCGGGAGGGCACCCCTGTAGAGATTGCGACACCCCCCGGGTACCTCACGTCTGCACACTGAGCCAGTAGTCGGCCCGGTTCAGCGCTTCCAACGCGCCAGCGTAGTCACCGGTGCGAGCTAGCATCACCGAGCGCATCG
>CAYYYI010000151.1:0-5102 GCA_964475735.1 uncultured Anaerolineaceae bacterium | reverse complement strand
GCAGGCCGCGCGGCGCTCCAGGCCGATTGCCGCCGCCCTGAGCTCCACCGGGAGACCGGGGTCCGAGGCGAGGGCGTCGGCCTGGTCGTGCGCCTGAGTGAACACCCACGCGCACGAGGCGGCGACAGCGACCCCGAAGCTTAGCAGCCGCTCAGCCCGGGCCACGAGGGCGCGGACGTCGTCGAGGGTGGCGCCGTAGTCAACCACGGCGGCCACCGCGCCCGCTCGTCATGCCAGCAGCCAGGAGAGCCACGAGGGCGCCCGCAACGATAAGCGCGACGGGAACAGCGATGAGCGCCAACCCGATGATGCAGGTGGCGATGCCAGCAACCTCCAGGACGGTTTCAAGCTTCGGCGACATGTGTCTTCTCTCCTTCACTGGTTCTCTTTCGTCGGCGTCCCACCAACGCTATCGACGCTTCGGCGCGCTCGTGGGCGGCCCTTCCGGCGCGCAGCTCGACATCGCGGGCGGACGGCAGCCGCTCGGCGACGGTCCCGCAACAGACGCACCAATGCTCGCCGAGCCAATCGCGTAGCAGCCGCCCGCCACAGCGGTAGCAGTCAGTCATGACCACGTGCCCTACCGGCCAGGTACCGCTCCCATGCCGAAGCCAGGCCGCACGAGCACCGCTTCGGGACCGTGCAGCCGGGAGCGTGGCGCAGCGCGAAGTTGGCGAGAATCCAGTCCAGGAGGCTTGTCATGGGCGTGTCTCCTTCCATGCCGTAACGGCGGCCCCGGCACATTCGGCGCAGCGAGCGGCCGTGCCGTAGATGACCCCGCCGCAGTCAGCGCACCGGCCTTCGGTTGCGGGCGGTGAGGCGCAGCGGGCGCAGATGGCGCACCCGTCCAGGTCGTACCGTTCGGGCGGCGCCGTCGTGCCGCATCGCGAGCATGGGAGCCCGGCCGTGCCGTCTGTAGCCTCTGTTTCCCTTGTTTCGGATGCATGGGGGAACAGCGAGAACGTGCCCGGAAGGCTCCAGTTCTCACTGTCTTTACATAACTTAGACTTAGGATACGTTAGGGGGTTAGCGTCGCTATCCGAAACATTGGGCCGCGGGAGATACCGCGCCCAGGCGTCATGAAAGTCCTCTCTGCGGTACCCCTTCATGGTTCGGGAGCCGACGCGCACCTGGCGCGGCGACACGCCGAAGTCACCTAGGCGGCGGGATAGGCCGCGCGAGTCCAGGGGCTTTCCTCGAAGGTCCGCCCAGGGTGCGTCGTCAATTTCATGCAGGAGCGAGAGGAGCTCGACCGATGCGATTGTCTCCGCCCCGCTCGGGAACACCTCCCGGACGTCGGCAAGGAGCCGAACACCGAGACTCTCTCTGTTCCCCTTAGAATCCGAAACAAGGGAAACAGCCGAAACGCGCGCCCGTTCCGGCCACGTGCCCCCGGCCGCGTCGGCGACGGCCAAGAGCGGCTCCCAGACATCGGCGTCGCGATCATCGACGCCCTCTGGCATGGCCGGCCGCATGTCGAGGACCTCATGCCAAGCCGCCGCCGCCCAATCGGCCAGCCGATCCCGGAGGCGATGGCCGATGGGCTCATGCTCCCGGCACCGGAAGGGTTCAATCATTTCGTCGGGAGCCCGTCGCTTCATGCGCACAACGACGCTCCGGGAGAGGAGCGTGTCGGGCAGGCCGCCGAGCCCGGCCATTGCCACCGCGCAATAGGCGGGGATCTCTTCGGTCTCGATCGCCTTCCCCTTGACGACACACCGGCCGGCAACGGCGCCGCGCCGATGGCCTGCGTTCAGCAACCCGCGCAGTTCCTCGTTCTCCTTCGCGCGCGGCCCAAAGACGGTATCGATTTCGTCGAACAGGATCGTCGGCGCCCCGTCCGGGTCGGCCACCTTGCGAAATAGGTATGCGCTCGTGACGTTCACCGCTGCCACCGGGCGGGGAACGAGCAGCTCGGTTATCTCCATTGCCCTCGTCTTGCCGCTGGCCGGTTCGGGCGACAAGAACGCCAGCCTGGGCGTCGCCTCGAAGGCGTTCATCATGTGCGCGTGCGCAGCCCACAGGACATGCGCCACCCGGGCCGCCTCGCTGGGATGGGCGACGAAGCGCGCGAGGAAAGCCTCCACCTCGTCTAGGAGCTCGTCAGGGTAGCTGGTCATGGCGCCGCTCCCCGGCGCACCCACGCCTCGCGGCCGCCGCGGGTTTGCGGCTGGCGCCCCGTCGCCGATGCGGGCCGAGCCGCTGGTGCAGCTGGGCAGCTGCACGAATGGGGTTGGAGGGATGGCCACCAAAGCGAGCGCCCGTCAACGAACTGGACTACCGGCCCGCCGAGGCAGTTGGCGCACGGCCCCCAGAAGCTCGCGGCCAAGTAGTGGCGGACGTAGGCGCGCTCCTCTTCGAGCGCCTCTTCGTCCACGCCCTCGATCCCGGCGTAGACGACGCCCCGCCGCGGCCGTTCGGCGTTCACCAAAGCCAAGAGTGCCGAGCGGTAGTAGGGTTCACCGCGAAGCCACGCGACGAGGGCGATATCTTCGAGCAGCGCCTCGTGGTCCCGGTCAACCACGGCGGGCGCGATCATGGCCGCATCACCTGGCAGCCCGGGCACCGCCGGGCGAGGCGGTCGCGCAGGGCGAGCGTGCGGCCACAAGTCGCGCACGCCGTGGTACGATCAGCGGGAAGAGTCTGCCCGCCAGCAACCTTCACTGGACGCCGCCCTTGCCCGGGGCGGCGTTTCGCTTGGGCGGTCATGCCTCGGCCTCAAGCTCGGCAACGAACTTTTCAAGCGCTTCCCGCGAGATGAAGCGGGCAGCGCCTATCTTGAATGACCGCAGCCGGCCGGTTTGCCAAAGGCGATCCACCGTGTCTCGGCTTACCCCGAGCCATCGCGCGGCTTCGGCGGGCCGGAAAGCCCCGCGCTCCTCCGTCGAAATTGCCATCTCCCAAACCTCCTAGCGGTTGCCCATTGCTTCGCAACCCATCAGCCGCTATCGTAGGCAATGGCGGGCGGCCACAAAAGATCGGCAATTCGCCAAATCAGGAGGGGTTGATGTCACGTCCGAGAATCAGTCACGACTGGATAGCGCGAATCTACGCGGCCACGTCACAATACCCGAAGATGCCCGCGGACACGCTCGCAGACTTGCTCGCGGCCCAGGCGAGAGACGAAGGGCGCGACGACTTCCCTTCAGCGCGCACCGTCGCCCGGCGTCAGGCCGAGTTTCGTAGCCTCACGACCGAAGAGCAGGAGGAGTACAGGCTGTACTTCTTCCCCGAGACGCACGAACGCGCGGGCCACGATTTGCCGTGGGAGTCGGCCGCGGCCTGCCTCGATCTCTCGGATCACCTGGCAAAGCAGTACGGCCGGCGGCCAACGGTACGGCTCGCCAAGTGGTTCTGGCGTGTCACGATGGCACGCCCCGGCCTTGTCACGGAGAACCGGTATTACGCGGCGCAGTGGCTGGCCACGTGGGAGGTCTTCGAGCCTACCCACGGGGCTTTGGATCGCCGCCGCCTCGAACGCCTGCTTCTCGGCGGGCAACGCGATTTCAACGACCTCGGCGTCCTGTTGCCGAAGGGTGACACGGGGACGGCGCTCGAAATCCTGCTAGAGATTCAGTTCGGCGCAGAGGAGCAGGCGCGGTGAGAGCCAAGGGCGAGGGTACGATTCGCAAGCGCCCAGACGGACGCTATGAAGCACGCCTTACTGTGGACGGCCGACGCCTCTCGTTTTTCGCCAAGACCCAGCGCGAGGCGCTGCAGAAGCTTCGACAGGGGCAGAGCCGCCAAGACCAACACCTGCCGACCATCCCGGCAAAGCTCACAGTCGCCGAATACCTGACGTCATGGGTCGAAGGGAAGAAGATCAGTCTACGGCCTGAGAGCTGGCGCCGGTACGACGCGCGGATTAGGCTGCACATCGAGCCGCGAATTGGCGCCATCCGCCTTGTGAAGCTAGAGCCAGGCCACCTTCGCGGCCTCTATGCCGAGCTCCTCACCGTCGTTTCAGCGACCACGGTTCAACACATTCACGGCCTGCTTCGCCTCGCGCTTCAGGATGCCTTGAGCGAGGACCTTGTCGCCCGCAATGTCGCCGCGCTCGTGAAAGCGCCGAAGCGGGACACCCCGGAGATGCGCGCCCTCAGGCCCGATGAGGTTAGGCAATTGCTTGACGCGGCCAAAGGAGGGCGACTCGAAGCATTCTTCACGATGGCCATCACCACGGGCCTTCGACTCGGCGAGCTTCAGGCTCTCGCGTGGACCGACATCGACTTTGATCGGCAACGCCTGACGGTACGGCGGACCCTCGCGCAGGACGGCCGCGCCGTGTTCTCGCCGACGTCATCCCGGAAGAACCACCTTCGCCAGGTGTGGCTGTCAGAAGTCGTCATTCAGGGCCTGGAGCGGCACAGGGCGACACAGGAGGCGGAGCGCCAGGCCGCCGGTACCGCCTGGACTGAGCACAATCTCGTGTTCACGAACGCGGTAGGCGGGCCGCTCGACGGCCGGAACCTACGCCGCCGGTCGTTTCCAGTCCTCCTTGACAAGGCCGGTCTGCCTCGCTTCCGCATCCATGACTTGCGGCACACCGCCGCCACGCTGCTCCTGACCGAAGGGGTGCCAGTCAAGGTGGTCGCCGAGCTTCTCGGCCACGCAGACGTTTCCACGACGCTTCGCATCTACGCGCACGTTCTCGAAGGCGCGCAGGCTCAGGCAGTCAGCGCCATGGACCGCATCCTTCACGGGTAGGGCTCCCCGGACTAAGGGGTCAAATGAGGGGTCAAACACCCTTCCGGCAGCCCTACCCAGATTCAGAAGGTGGTGGAGACGCGGGGGAGTTGAACCCCCGGTCCAGCGAAGTTCAGCTCCGAATTGTCCTACAGGCTTTCCCACCGATTAGGGTCTCGCCGGGGGCGTCAGTGGTGGTCCCCATGCGACCCGGCCAGCCGATGAGTCTTTCGCGGCCGTTATCGGCGTCGAACCGCGGCATCCTGGCATTGCGTCGTTCCCGGTAACCCCACCAGGACGAGGGTCGCCGGGAACGTCGCCGTTATTTAGGCGGCGAGAGCGAGTTGGCGATTGCCAGTTGTTTTCGGCCGCCTGATTTACGAGGGTGACAGCCAACCTCGGCCTGCTATCCGGCT
>CAYYYI010000150.1:0-5919 GCA_964475735.1 uncultured Anaerolineaceae bacterium | reverse complement strand
GGAGGGTGAGATCTATCGTGCAGGGGCGATGCGGCGCAAGGCAACCGGGCGATGCGAACGCATGCGCGGAATGTTTGTTCCGAACAGCCTTGACGATAAGGAATGCGGATGAGTAAAGTGACGGCGAACATCCGTTCGCAGGGGCCGTCCACATGAAGGAACTTTCCGACAAGCAGTCTCAGATCCTGCAGTTCCTGCAGGATTTCGTCGAGGAGAAGGACTATCCGCCGAGCATCCGCGACATCCAGGAGGGCTGCGCCATCAGCAGCACGTCGGTGGTGGACTACAACCTGCGGAAGCTCGAAGAGAAGGGCGCCATCCGGCGCGACCGCGAGGTATCGCGCGGGATTGAGATCCTTGGCCCGCGCGGGCGGCGGCCCCGGGTGATCGACGTGCCCGTGCTGGGCGCGATCGCGGCCGGCCAGCCCATCCCCGTGCCCACGAGCGACCGCTGGGCGGCCGACGTGAGCGATACGGTGACAGTCACCGAAGACATGGTGCGCGGACGGCGCAACGTCTTCGCCCTGCGCGTGAAGGGGAAGTCGATGATCGACGACCTGATCGACGACGGGGATATCGTCTTCCTCGAACCGGCGCAGACGGCCCACGACGGCGAAAAGGTCGCGGTCTGGCTGAAGGATCGGGGCGAAGTGACCCTGAAGCGCTTCTACCACGAGGGCGAACGCGTGCGGCTCCAGCCTGCGAACAGCACCATGCAACCGATCTACACGACACCCGACAACGTGGAAATCCAGGGCAAGTTCATCACGTCGATCCGCCCCAGCGACTAGCCGGGCGGCGGGAACGCAGGCCCGCGGGGCTTCGCAGCCCGTTATCGTTGTGTCATGACGGCGCCGGTGCTCACCGTCCGGGACCTCAGCGTCCGCTACCGGGGCAAGGACGAGACTGTCTACGCGCTGCAGGGGGTCTCGTTCGACCTCCTTCCGGGGCGGGTGCTCGCGCTTGCGGGTGAGTCGGGGTCGGGCAAGACCACCACGGGGTTGGCCCTCTTGCGCTTGCTCCCCATCCAGGCAGAGGTGCTGTCAGGCGAAATCCTGTTCGAAGGGCGCAATCTCCTGGCGGCGAAGGACGGCGACCTGCGGGAGTACCGGGGGCGCCGGGCGGCCATGATCTTCCAGGACCCGGTGGCGGGGCTGAACCCCGTCCTCACGGTCGGGGAACAGGTCGCCGAGACGCTGCGCAGCCACGTCCGCATGGGCAAGAAGGAATCGCGGGCGGCGGCGCTCGGCCTTCTCCGCGGCGTGGGACTGGCCGAACCGGAGCGCGTGGCGCGGGCGTACCCTTTCCAGCTTTCGGGCGGAATGTGCCAGCGGGTGATGATCGCCATCGCCACTGCCCTTAACCCGGACATCCTCATCGCGGACGAACCGACGAGCTCGCTCGACGTGACGGTGCAGGCGCAGATCCTGCACCAGCTTGACGAAACGCGGCGGGAGCGCGGAACTGCCATCCTCCTCATCACGCACGACTTCGGCGTGGTTGCGCACATGGCCGACGAGGTGGCGGTCATCTACGCGGGGCTCCTCGTTGAGGAGGGGCCAGCGGAGGCAGTGATGGGGCGGCCGCTGCATCCATACAGCGCGGCCTTGCTGGCGGCCACGCCGCGGCTGGACGGTGACCGGGGCCCGTTGCGCGCGATTCCTGGTCAGTCGCCCACCATGAGCGAACCGGCGGAACATTGTCCCTTCGCGCCGCGCTGCACGAAGGTGGTGAACCTCTGCCGGACGGAGCCGCCCCCGCCGCTTGAGCCCGCGGCCGGGGATTCTTCGCACCGGGTGGCGTGCTACAACACGGTGTGGCACGGGTAGGGCCAATCGGGGCCGCCTAGTTCGAGACGCGGAACAGGCGCACGGCCCCGGGAATGCCCTTCATGAAGACAGGGCCGATCTCCTCGAAGGTGACACCGGGGAGGTCCAGCGCGATCTGGGTCACGGTCGCCTCCGAGGCCACTACCTCGCCGGGACCGGCGACGCCAGCGACGCGCGAGGCGAGGTTCACGTCGTGACCGACGATGTCTCCGCGGCGGATGATCTGCCGGCCGTAGTGGACGCCCATTCGCACCCAGAGCGGGGCGTCGAGTTCGGCGGAGACCTCTTCGAAGCGCTGCTGCAGGCGGAGCGCGGTGGCGACGGCCTCGCAGGCGCCGGGGAACCAGAGGAGAAGGCCATCCCCCAGTTCCTTCACAATGCGCGCGCCCGGCGGAAGCTCGGGGCGCACGATCTCCTCCTGGAGGGCGAGGAGGCGCAGGGCCTCTTCGTCGCCGCGCAGGGCCGTGTATTCGGTGAAGCCGACGATGTCGGTGAATACCGTGGCGCCGGTGACCGTCTCGACCGCGGGCGCCATCGCAGACATCAGCCGGGGGCCACTTCGATGGACCCGCTCATGGTGCGCACCGCGACGCAGCAATCGGAGCCTTCTTCGCAATCGAATGTGCGCTTGCCGGAGAGGCTCTTGAGCGCGACGGCGGGCTTGATTTCGCAGGGGACAAGCACGCGCACCTTGCCGGAGAGCGTTTCGACAGCGACGTCGTGCTTGCCGGTGGTGCGAACATCGACGCTGCCCGAGGCGGAGCGGGCGCGGACAGCGCCGGTGGCGCCTTCGAGGACGATGGAGCCCGACTGGGTGTCGACTTCGGTGGCGCCAGCGGCGCCGATGACGGCCTTGCCGCTTTGGGTGCTGACACGGCAACGATCGCCGCAGCCTTCGACGCGGATGCTCCCCGAGCGGCTGCGCAGGTCGGCGCTTTCGGCGCGGTCCAGGCTGATGCTGCCGCTCTCAGTCGAGACGCTGACGTGGCCGAACTCCCCTTCGAGGTCAACGCTGCCGGACCCCGAGCCAGCGACCACGCCTGTGCCCCGCGGGCAGTAGACATCGATGTCGCGGGAGGCCTTGTCCAACTCAGGCGAAACCACGCCGCCATCATCGACGTGGACGGCGATAATGCAGGGCTTGCTGGATTCGAAGAGGAAGTCTTCGCGCTCTTCGGCGAAGAGGCGGATCTTGCCGGACTGCGTGGTGATGCGCAGGCGGGGGCGCCCGGCGGGCTTTGCGACGGCGCGATCGGTGGGCATGACGGGAATGATAGCGGATTGGGCGCTGGCGCTGCTGAACCGGGATCGGTGCTGTGCACGGTTCGGGCCTCACCTTTCGGCTGCTAAGATGAGGGCATGAGCAACTCCCTCTCCGCCTTAGATGCCGCCTCGGCGTTCGAGAGCATCGGCGACATCGCCTACCTGGTGAGCCGCGATGGCCGCATCGCCGACTACAATGCGGGCGCCTGGGACCGCTTCGCCGCGGCAAACGACGGCCTGAATCTGACGGACCGCGCCGGCGTCGTCGGGCGGCCGCTGCTCGACTTCGTCACTGGCGAGGAGACTCGATACTCCTATCGCTGCTACCAGGAGGCGATACTCGCGGGGAAGCGGGAGCGGATCGCGTTCTTCTATCGCTGCGATGCGCCGGAGGTAGCCCGCGACATGCGCATGGTGATCGCCGCCGTGGGAGAGCCTTGCGCCCCAACAGGCGTGCTCTACCACTCGACCGTCCTGCGCGAGACCATGCGGCCCGCGATCAAGCTGCTGGACCGCGCACTCCACGCTCACGACCGCGATGACTGGCCGATCGTGGCCGTCTGCAGCTACTGCAAGGATGTGCGCCTGCCAGGCTCGGAGCGTTGGGCCCCGCCGGAGAAGTATTACCAGCAGGGCGGAACTGATGCCGTGCGGTTGAGCCACAGCATCTGCCCCGGTTGCTACAAAGCGGTGGTGGAGCCGGCGCTGCAGGCCCTCGAAGGACCATAGCGTTTCGCCCGGGCCCCTTTGGTGTAGAATCGCGCCACTCTCACCTTCACGTTAAGGGGATCTTCATGGGCAAGCTCGATGGAAAAGTCTGCATCATCACGGGCGCGAGCCGCGGCATCGGCAAGACGATCGCCGAGGTGTTCGCGGCCGAAGGGGGCAAGGTAGTCTGCGCCGCCCGCACGCTGCGCGAAGGCGACCACCCGCTCGAAGGCTCGCTTGAGCACACCGTCAACGGCATCAAGGAGCAGGGCAGCGAGGCGCACGCCGTCGCGGTCGACATCTCCGACTACGACCAGTGCGTGCATCTCCTTGAGGAGACGCACAACAAGTACGGGCCGGTGGACGTGCTCGTGAACAACGCGGCGCTCACATACTTCATCCCGATCAAGGACTTCCCGGTGAACAAGTGGCACCGGTCGATTGGCGTGAACTTCCACGCCCCGTTCTACCTGAGCCAGATGGTGCTGCCGGACATGATCGCGAAGGGGGCGGGCTCGATCGTGAACATCTCCAGTGGCGCGGCGATCGGCCCGGGCCGCGGTCCCTACTCGGGGCCGGTGATGCGCGGCGGCACGCTCTATGGCGCGGAGAAGGCGGCGCTCGAACGCTTCACGCAGGGGCTCGCCTCCGAGGTCTATTCCGATGGCATCAGCGTGACCTGCGTTTCGCCGTCGCAGGTGGTGCCCACGCCGGGGACGGTGTTCCATCACCTGGTGACGGGCATGGACGACCCGCGCGGCGAGCCCCCCGAGCTGATGGCGAAGGCCGCTCTCCTGCTGGCCACGGAGCCGAAGGAGAAGGTGGCCGGGCGCGTGACCTACAGCCAGGAGATCCTGCAGGAGTTCGGCTGGATCACCAACGGCAAGGGCACGGGCGTGGAGCGCAAGGGCTCGGGGTACAGCCAGATCTAGGGTTTCGGGCAGTTCCGCGGACAGCCGGCCCCTGCTGTTAGACCCCGGGCCCCGGCCCGCCGCGCGGCCCTGCGCCCGGTATACTTCGTGGCACACAAAGCAACGTTGCCACCGGAGGATCGCCATGCAGTTTCGATACGACCCGGAGGTCGAGGAGTTCCGGCGCGAGGTGCGCGCCTTCATTGAGGCGGATCTGCCGCCCATCGAGGAGCGGCCACGCGACTTCCCTTCGCTGAAGGACGAATACGGCTACACCATGGGATTCCAGAAGAAGCTCGCCGCGCGCGATTGGCTGGCGATGGCCTGGCCCAAGGAGTACGGCGGGGGCGGCGCGAGCCACATGCGGCAACTCGTCTACAACGAAGAGATGGCCTACGCGGCCGCGCCGGTGGGGAACATGGGCATCGCCTGGGTGGGGCCGAGCCTCATGCTCTACGGAACCGAGGAGCAGAAGAAGCAGTTCATCCCCCGCATCACCGGGGCGGACGACTGGTGGTGCACGCTCTACAGCGAACCGGGCGCCGGGAGCGACCTCGCCGCCCTGCAGACGCGCGCCGAAAAGGACGGCGACGACTACGTCCTCAACGGCCAGAAGATCTGGACGAGCGGCGGGCACCTGGCAGACTGGGGCTGGCTGGCCGCGCGCACGGACCCGGACGCGCCGAAGCACAAGGGCATCACCATGTTCATGGTGAACATGAAGTCGCCGGGGGTGACGGTGAGGCCGCTCATCAACATCGCCGGGCACCACGGCTTCAACGAGGTGTTCTTCGAAGACGTGCGCGTCCCGGCCACGCAGGTGGCGGGCGAAGTGAACCGCGGCTGGTATCACATGGCGGTGGCGCTCGACTTTGAACGGAGCGGCATCCAGGCGTACGCGGGCGGGCGAAGGTCGGTGGAGCGGCTGGTTCGCACGGCGAAGGCTAATCCGGGGCTCGTGGCAACGCGGCCGGGCATCTGCCAGGAGTTGGCCGACCGGGTGATCGAAGTGAACGTGGGCACGTTCCTCGCCTATCGCGTGGCGACCATGCAGGCGCGGGGGATGGTGCCGAACCACGAGGCGAGCGCGAGCAAGCTCTTCGGGAGCGAGATGAGCCAGCGGATCGCGCTCACGGGGATGCACCTGCTGGGAACGCTGGGCCAGCTACGGAACGAATCGAAGCACCAGGTGCTCGACCTCGCTTCGG
>CAYYYI010000149.1:3604-5964 GCA_964475735.1 uncultured Anaerolineaceae bacterium | reverse complement strand
GCTTCGGCCAGAGGTGCTTGAGGAGCTGGTTCTGGCCGCCGCGCTGGCGGCGAAGAAGGTTGCCCCCTGCTTCAATCAAAAAGCGCGGGGTGGCTTCCGGGCCCGGCCGGGCAACGCCCTGCCACCACCCCCGGTCGATAGCCTCGTCCACGTACTCGGAGAAGCTGCGCTCCATGTTGGGGTCGTTCCATGCGGGGTTGTTCCAGTTCTCGCGGTAACCGCAGTGGTAGTACCAGAAGAAGGCCGGGGGAACCATGCGCATGGCCCCGGCGCTGGCCAGGCGGGCAACCATCTCGATGGCGGCCGCCTCGTCGCTCAGGGCCGGGTCCTCGGCGCGGAGCATGGCCCGAACCCCGGCGATCGTTTGCTCGCGACCGGCCAGGGCGCGCTCCGCGGCTTCGATTCCCCGCTCCCGCTTCGCGCTCATTATGTTCGGCCCCTCAAAGTTGGCGGTCGACCAGCTCCACATGCCGGCCCCGGTGCGCCCCCAGTTCCCGGTGAGCGCGAGGAGCAGCAGCATGGAGCGCTCCATCAGGTCGCCGTGGTAGTGCTTCACGAGGCTCATGCCGCGCTCGACGTACGTGCGGCGAAAGGCGACCTTGCGCGCGAGCATGCGGATGACATCCGGGTGGACGCCGCAGACGGCCGTGGCTGCCTCCGGCGCGTAATCGGCGAGGCGCTCGCGGAGGAGATCGAAAACGGTTGCCGTCTCGACCCGGGCGCCGTCCTTTGTAGTGACCGTCGCGGAGCCGGAAAGGAGGGGCTCGCCCCCATTTGAGGCCAGGCTTGCGCGCGGCGCGGGCACGGCCTCGCCGTCCGAACCGGACCAGTAGAACTGGTTTTCGCGCCCGCCTTCGCGCAGGTCACTCTCGCGCAGGAAGCGGCCCGTGTCGCGCCTTACAAGGAGCGGCAGGTCGGTCTGCTCGCGGACGAAGAGGGGGTCGAACAGCCCTTCGTCAATGATGACGCGGCACATCGCGAGGACCAGGGCGGCGTCGGAGCCAATGCGAACGGGCACGAAGTAATCGGCGTGGGTGTGCGAAGGGCTGCAATCGGGGGCGATGAGGACTACCTCGGCGCCGCGGTAGCGCGCTTCCGAGATGAAGTGGTAGAGGGGTATGCCGGTGTAGACGGGGTTGGCGTACCAGATGAGGATGAGCTCCGCCTGGAACTTCGATTCGGGGCTGACGGCGTTGTGGAACTTGCCCCAGGTGATGAACTGGCCGTGGGAGAAGTCGTTGATGTCGCCGTTGACGTCGGTGGAGTTCAGTCCAAGGAGCTCGCCGAAGAGCCTTGTGGCCGACCACCCGGCGGTAATGCCCCCTTCCATCGGCGATGTGATGCGAAGGATCGACTCGGGGCCATCGGTCTCGATGGTGTCGAGCATGGAATCAGCGACCTCGCCGAGGGCCTGGCCCCAGGAGATACGCTGCCAACGGCCCTCGCCACGATCACCCGCGCGCTTGAGCGGGTAGAGGACGCGCTCCTCGCCGGTGAGGGTCGCGCTCCAGCCGGCGCCCTTCTGGCAGCCCATGGGGTTGCGGTCGGGGACGCCGGGGACGATGACGGGCAGGGTCCCCGACGGCTCCTCGCGCACGACCTGGCCATCGCGCACGTAAACGCGGTAGAGGCAGTTGCCGGGGTAGCAGTCGACGCAGTGGGTGCCCCAGGCGAAGGAGTCCCACTGCCAGCGCTCGCGGTAGCCGGGGCCGGATCCGGGCCGGGAAACATGGGGCGGTTCGAAGCGTGTCATGCCGGGAGCCTCCTGGGCGGGCACAGGTTAGCATCGCCTGGAGCGCGTGGCATTCGCGGGCGCCGATGGCCCCGTACGCCGGTGGAACGCAAAGGCGAAACACGGTATGAATTGGCCACGCAGAGGGGGTGGGAATGGAAGTCCTGCGGTCACGCCTCGACACGAGGTCGGAAGGGTATCAATCTAACCGGTCGGCGATGCTGGAAAAGCTCGCCTACATCGAAACGCAGCTCCAGCTGGCGCGAGCGGGTGGCGGCGAGCGGTCCATTGCCCGGCACCGCTCGCGCGGCAAGATGCTGATACGCGAGCGGATCGAGATGCTAATCGACCGCGATGCGCCATTCCTGGAGATGAGTCCGCTGGCAGGGTGGGGTTCTGAGTTCCCCGTGGGCGGCGGGCTGACGATGGGAATCGGCTCCATCTCGGGCGTCGAGTGCATGATCCAGGGGAACGACCCCACCGTGGCTGGCGGCGCGATGACCACCTATGCCGCCAAGAAGATCATGCGAGCGCTGGAAGTTGCCCGCCAGAACCGGCTCCCCTACGTCCAGATGGTGGAGTCGGCGGGCGCGGACCTGCGGCGATCTACGGACTCGGCCGAGGCCGA
>CAYYYI010000149.1:0-3504 GCA_964475735.1 uncultured Anaerolineaceae bacterium | reverse complement strand
GACGAGATGGCGGCCGTCAGGAAGGCGCGGCAGGTGATCGCGCATTACAACTGGCGCAAGCTGGGGCCGGGGCCTTCGATGCCGCCCGACGCACCGCTGTACGACCCTGAGGAACTGCTGGGCGTGGCCTCGCCCGACCTGCGCGTCCCGTTCGACGTGCGCGAGGTGATCGCGCGGATTGTCGACGGCTCGCGGTTCGAGGAGTTCAAGCCGCTCTACGGCACGACGGTCGTAACGGGGTGGGCATCGATCCACGGGTTCCCGGTGGGAATCATCGGGAACAACGGAGTGCTCTTCTCGGACTCTTCGGAGAAGGCCACGCAGTTTATCCAGCTGTGCAACCAGGTCGACGTGCCAATCATCTTCCTGCAGAACATCACGGGCTACATGGTGGGGCGCATCTACGAAGAGGGCGGCATTGTCAAGAATGGTTCGAAGATGCTCAACGCCGTCTCGAACTCGAACGTGCCGCACATCACCATCATCCTCGGGGCCAGCTACGGCGCCGGGAACTACGGCATGAGCGGCCGCGCCTACGACACGCGCTTCGTGTTCTGCTGGCCGATCGCGAAGATCGCCGTCATGGGCCCGCAACAGCTGGCTGGCGTTATGTCGATCGTGCGCCGGGGCCAGGCCGCAGGAGCGGGCGTGCCGTTCGACGAGGAGGAGGACGCGAAGGTTCGCGCCGCCGTGGAGGACCGCAGCGAAAAGGAATCGCTCGCGCTCTTCGCCACCGGGCGAGTCGCCGACGACGGCATCATCGACCCGCGCGACACGCGCACGGTCCTGGGCCTAACCCTATCCGCCACCCACAACAACGAAGTACGCGGTACCACCAGGTACGGCGTCTACCGGATGTGACCCAATGAAGCGAATAAGCAGGCTGCTCGTCGCCAACCGCGGCGAGATAACCAGGCGCATCATGCGCACCGCCCGCGAGATGGGAATCGAGACGGTGGCCATCTACGCGGATCCAGATTCCCACAGCCCGTTCGTTCACGAGGCGGACGAGGCGATCGCGCTCGGGGGCTCCACGGCGACGGAAACGTACCTCGACATCGGGAAGGTGCTGGACGCTGCCCGGCGAGCCGGCGCCGACGCGATCCACCCCGGCTACGGTTTCCTTTCGGAGAACGCAGCGTTCGCGCGAGCTGTGATCGACGCGGGCATGACCTGGGTCGGACCTTCGCCCGACGCCATCGCGGCGATGGGCGACAAGCTGGCAGCAAAGCGGCTGATGACGGCTGCGGGCGTGCCAACGCTTCCCAGCGCCGAAGTGCCGCCGGATGGCGCCGCCGACCTCCAGGGCATCGCCGCGGCAGTCGGGTTGCCGGTGCTGGTGAAAGCGGCCGCGGGCGGTGGCGGCAAGGGCATGCGCATCGTTTCGAACGCATCGGAGCTTGCAGATGCAGTGGCGGGCGCCCAGCGGGAGGCCCTTGGGGCGTTCGGGAACGGTACGGTCTTCCTGGAGAAGTACCTGGAAGCTCCGCGACACGTGGAGATCCAGGTGCTGGGCGACACCCATGGCAACCTCATCCACTGCTTCGAGCGCGAGTGCTCCATCCAGAGGCGGCACCAGAAGATAATCGAGGAAGCGCCCTCCCCGGCCATGACGCCGGAACTACGCGAGCAGATGGGCCTTGCAGCGGTGACGGCGGCACAGGCCATCGGGTACACGTCGGCAGGGACCATTGAGTTCCTCCTCGACGCCAATGCGCATTTCTACTTCCTTGAAGTGAACACCCGCTTGCAGGTTGAGCATCCGGTGACGGAGGCGATTACCGGGCTGGACCTTGTGCGCGAGCAGATTCGCGTCGCGCAGGGCGAGCGGTTGGACGTGCACCAGTCCGAACTGGCGATCGAGGGGCATGCGATTGAGGCGCGGCTCTACGCGGAGGACCCGGCGAACGGGTTCCTCCCGGCGACCGGAACGATCCTCGCCTGGGAGCCCCCGGCGGACCTGCCGGCGCGCTTCGATTCCGGCATCGAAACGGGCTCCGATGTCTCGGTGCACTTCGACCCGATGCTGGCAAAGGTCATTGTGCACGCACCGTCGCGCACCGAGGCGGCCCTGCGCCTGGCGCGCGTGCTGGAGAAGACACGTGTTCATGGGGTCACCACCAACCGCGACTTCCTGGTGGCGACTCTACGCCACCCCGCCTTCCTGGCCGGCGACACGACCACGGCCTTCATCGAGAAGCACGACCCGGCGCGCACCCGGACCCCTTCGGAGAGCGAGGTGCGGATGGCCGCGCTTGCCGTGGCCCTCAAGGGGCAAGACGAGCGGCGGCGGAGCGCCACGCTCCTGCGCACGTTGCCCTCGGGCTGGCGAAACAACCCGAGCCAGATGCAGCAGGCTGCCTTCACGCACCAGGGAGAGGAAGTGCAGGCGGGCTACCAGGCGCAGCGAGACGGCAGTTTCGCGTACGAGGTTGCGGGGACGCGCGGGGTGGCGCGGCTGCACCGGGTGGACGGCGACACGGTGGACATCGAGGTCGATGGCTCGCGGCGCGTGGTGGCAGTCACCGGGCGCGGCAGCCAGTTCTGGGTCCAGGGAGCGTCGGGCGAGGTGCAGCTCACGGAGCTGCCGCGCTTCCCGGATACAGAGCAGGAGGAGGTCGCGGGCGGATACGCGGCGCCGATGCCGGGCAAGGTGGTTTCTATCCACGTGGAGCCAGGCGATACGGTCAGCCGTGGGCAACTGCTGCTGGTGATGGAGGCAATGAAGATGGAGCACCGCATCACGTGTGTCGAAGACCAGGCGCGCGTGACCGAGGTGCGCGTGGCTAAGGGTGAACAGGTCGATGCGGGCCAGATGCTCGTTGTTGTGGAGGGAACGGGCTAAGGTTTCCGGCCGAGGTTTCGCGGGGCTGCCCGGGCGCGGCCGGGAGAAAGAAAGGGCCGCGCTTTAGGTCGCGGCGGAGAACGGATACCACATCCCAACCCGCCTCACATGCCCCACGACCACGTCCACATCCACCATTCCGCCTTCCGCCGCGACCGAAGGCGCGGCCCTCACATCCACCACACCGCCACCCGGGGCCGTCACCGGGGATGACCACCCCCGAACGCTGCCCGCTGCTTGATTCACGCTGCCAGGGGCAACGCCTCCGCGAATGCCGTGCGGGCAGCCACCGCCACGAGGGCGGGGCGCCACGCCGGCACTTCCATCTTCTCGAACGCGGCGAGCGAGAACCCGAGGTCCGCGGTCTCGCACAGGACACCGCAGTAGGTGAGCACGAGCGCAGACGTGCTCTTCGAATGCATGTAGGGGCCTCCGCAACGCTGGCACTTCGTCATCATGGCCGTGCTCCTTCTTCCTTCTCCCCCGGTCTTTCTTGCCTCTCAGGGATACTGCGATGATGCGCCCCCGCTGCATCTGCCAACAGGAGTGCTCTGCCCCGTTGCGCGCCGGGCATTGGCCGCGACCGCGTGGGGGGAAAACCCTTGTGTTTGCCGGGGCGCAGGCAACGTGAGGCCGGTCGCCTCCGCGTTGGGAAGCGT
>CAYYYI010000148.1:0-5987 GCA_964475735.1 uncultured Anaerolineaceae bacterium | reverse complement strand
CCGGCGCGGCCGAGGGCGCCATGTTCGATGGCTTCCCCCGCAACGTCGTCCAGGCGGTCGCGCTCGACGAGGCCCTTGCCGCTCGCGGCGCCAAGATCGGCCGGGCGCTCCTCATCTCGGTCGCCGATGACGAGCTGGTCGCCCGCCTCGGCGGCCGCTGGATCTGCCGCGGATGCGGCCGGCTCTACCACGAGCGCAATGACCCGCCGAAGAAGCCCGGCGTCTGCGACGCCTGCGGCGGCGAGCTCTACCAGCGCGAAGATGACCGCGCGGAGGTCGTGCAGGCCCGCCTCGAGAAGCAGAAGCCCCCCGTGGACCTGATCGAGCACTACCGCAAGGCCGGTGTCCTGCGCGAGATCGACGGGCAACGGTCGCTCGATGATGTGACTTCAGCCCTCCTGGAGGCGCTGAAGTAAGTGGCGGTCAAGCTGAAGTCGGAGGATGAACTGCGTGTGATGCGCGAGGCGGGCCAGATTGTTGGGCAGACGCTCGCGCGTATCCGCGAGATGGTGCGTCCCGGGCTGAACCTGCTCGAAATCGAACGGTTCGTGCGCGACGAATTCCGCCGCCGTGGCGCCAGCGAGACGTTTCTCAACTACCAGCCTTCGCCCAAGTACCCGCCCTACCCTTCGAACATCTGCATCAGCGTAAACGACGAACTGGTGCACGGCATCCCCGGTGATCGCGAGCTCGCCGAGGGCGACATAGTGAGCTTCGACCTGGGCGCCACCTTCAAGGGGTACGTAGGCGACGCCGCCATCACGGTCGCTGTCGGCGAGGCCGGCTCCACAGCGCAGAAGCTCATGGATGTCACCGAGGGCGCACTGCGCGCGGGCATCCAGGCCGCGGGCACGGGGAAGCACCTCAACGACATCTGCGGCGCCATTGAGGATGCCATCACCCCGAGCGGATTCTCCATCGTCCGCCAATACGTTGGCCACGGCGTAGGGCGCGACATGCACGAGGAGCCGCAGGTTCCCAACTACAGGATGCGATTCAGGGGCACGCCCCTTCGCACGGGCCTTGTCCTGGCCCTTGAGCCCATGGTAATAGTCGGAGGCCCCGAGACCTACGAAGCGGCCGACGGCTGGACTGTAAAGACGAAAGACGGTAGCTTATGCTGTCATTTCGAGCATACCATCGCCATTCGCGAAGGGCGTGAGCCTGAGGTGCTGACGCTCCCGTGAACATCTGCGCCTAGAGGGTGTATGGCCAAGAAGGACGCGATCGAAGTTGAAGGGGTGGTGACTGAGCCTTTGCCAAATGCCATGTTCAAGGTCGAGCTGGCGAACGGGCATCGCGTGCTCGCGCACGTGAGCGGCAAGTTGCGCATGCACTTCATCAAGATCCTTCCCGGGGATCGCGTCCTTGTTGAGCTTTCGCCCTACGACCTCAGCCGCGGGCGCATAACCTATCGCTTTAACGAACGGCGGGTGGCGGCATCCGCCCCAGGAGAGTCATGAAGGTCAGAGCATCGGTCAAGCCACGTTGCGACAAGTGCAAGGTCATCCGCCGGCACGGCCGCGTCATGGTGATTTGCGAAAATCCAAAACACAAGCAGCGGCAGGGGTAGGCGATGGCACGTATTTCCGGCGTCGACATTCCGAACGAAAAGCGCATCGAGATCGCGCTTACCTACATCTATGGCATCGGGCTCACCCGTTCCAAGGAGATCCTTGCCGCCACCGGGGTCAGTTCCGAAACTCGCGCGCGCGACCTGACGGATGACGCAGTCCTCAAGATCCGCGAATACATCGACAAGAACTACATGGTCGAAGGCGACCTTCGCCGCGAGGTGCGCCAGAACATCGCTCGCCTCATCGAGATCAACTGCTACCGGGGGCAGCGCCACCGACGCAACCTCCCCACCCGCGGCCAGCGCACCCGGACCAATGCCCGCCAGCGGCGGGGCGCCCGCAAGACCGTCGCCGGCAAGCGCCGCGCAGGCAAGAAGTAAGAGGACAGACCAACAATGGCCGATACACGAAAAGCAGCCGAAGCAAAGCGGCGATCCCGGCGACGCGAACGGAAGTCCATCCCTCGCGGGAAGGCGTTCATCAAGAGCACCTTCAACAACACCCTGGTCACGCTCACCGACCCGAACGGGAACGTCGTCTCGTTCGCGAGCGCGGGCGGCTCGGGGTTCAAAGGCTCGCGCAAGAGCACGCCCTTCGCCGCCCAGATGGCCGGCGAGAAGGCTGCTCGCGCGGCCATGGACCACGGCATGCAGACCGTAGAGGTATATGTTCGCGGCGCTGGCGCCGGGCGCGAGGCGGCCATCCGCTCCCTCCAGGGGGCGGGCCTCACCGTCACCGCCATCCGCGATGTCACACCCATCCCACACAACGGCTGCCGCGCGCCCAAGCGGCGGCGCGTCTAGAGCGGAGGCTCACCTATGGCACGTTACACTGGTCCGGTTTGCCGTCTCTGCCGCCGTCACGGCGAAAAGCTCTTCCTTAAGGGAGACCGCTGCTTCACGCCGCACTGCAGCTTTGACCGGCGCCCCAACCCTCCCGGCCCCCGCCCGGCCCGCCGCCGCAAGATCAGCGACCGCGGCCTGCAGTTGCGCGAAAAGCAGCGCGCCCGCGTCGCCTACGGCGTGCTCGAAAAGCAGTTCGTGCGCTACTACAAGCAGGCCATCAGCCGCCCCGGCGTCTCGGGCGAAAACCTCGTGCGCCTGCTCGAAACGCGGCTCGACAACATCGTCTACCGGCTTGGGCTGGCCGATTCGCGCGCCCAGGCCCGGCAAATCGTCCGCCATGGCATCGTTGCTGTGAACGGCCGCAAGCTCGACATCCCTTCGGCCCACCTCAAGGAAGGCGATATCGTCGGCTTCACGCCGCGCGGCCTCCGCAGCGAATACGTGAAGCTGGTGCAGGCCAACATCAAGTCGAAGAATCCACCCTCGTGGCTTTCGCTCGATATGGCCGGGCTCAGCGGCCGGGTGACCGGCATGCCCACCATCGCCCAGGGCGAAACCCACGTGTTCAACGAAAACGTCATCATCGAGTACTACTCGCGCTAAGCAGGGTTCATACCCGGGATAGAGGCTCTGACCGCAATGATGGAATCCATGGAGTTGATCGGCTACACCCTTGAAGAGGTTGAAGCCCAGCTCAAAGTCGAAGAGGAAACCGATTCCTACGCCCGCCTGGTGGCCGAACCGCTCGATCCCGGTTACGGGATCACGCTCGGCAACGCCTTGCGCCGCGTGCTCCTGAGTTCGCTCGAAGGCGCCGCCATTACGCGCGTGCGAGTCGACCAGGTGCAGCACGAGTTCTCGACCATCGAGGGCATGCAGGAGGACACAACCGAGTTCCTCCTCAACTTGAAGGAGGTCCGCCTTCGGGCCTTCAGCGACCGCGGCGGCACGCTCACCCTCGAAGCCGAGGGCCCCGGCGAAGTCTGCGCTCGCGACATCCAGGTGCCGGCTGACTTCGAGATCGTCAACCCTGATCTGCACCTGGCCACGCTCGACAGCAAGAAGGGCCGGCTCACCGTCGAGATGACGGCCGAGCCCGGCAAGGGCTACCAGCCCGCCGGTTCAATCGAAGGTCTGCCCATCGGCGTCATCCCTGTCGATGCCATCTTCACACCCGTCCGCAAGGTCAATTACCGGGTCGAGAAGACCCGCGTTGGCCAGTCGACCGACTTCGACCGCCTCGTCCTCGACGTGTGGACCGACGGCACCATCGGCCCTTCGGAGGCCGTGAGCCGCAGCGCCGACATCCTCATCGACCAGTTCTCGCTCTTCAGTGCCATGGGACGGCCGGAAATTCCGGTGGTCGAACGCGGCCTGGGTACCGGTCTCGCCCTTCCCCCCGACAAGTACAACACACCGATCGAAGACCTGTCGCTCTCCGTGCGAGCCTACAACTGCCTCAAGCGGAGCGGCCTCATGACCGTCGGCCAGGTGCTCGAAAAGAGCGAAGAAGAGCTGCTTGGGCTGCGTAACTTTGGCCGGAAGTCGTACGACGAGCTCCGCGACAAGCTGGTCGAGCTGGGCTACATCGACGGCGCCGCCGAAGGCCTGCAGCCGATCCTCGATGGCGGCCGGGCAGCGCCCCAGGCGGCCGGGAGGCCCCAGTCGCGGCGGCCGCACACCATCCGCACCAGCCAGGTCATCCTCGATGAGGAAGACGAAGAACAGAGCCTGGGCGCCCTTGGCAAGGCGCTCAAAGAAGCACTCCGAGAACAGGGCGTCGAAGACCTCATCGGCGCCGACGATGAGGAATAAGCGATGCGACACCGCCTGGCCGGCCGCCACCTCGGCCGCGACACCGCCCACCGCACCTCGCTCTACCGGAACCTGGTCACCGACCTGCTCCGCTACGAACGAATCACCACCACCGAAGCGAAGGCGAAGGAGATCCGGCCAATGGCCGAGAAGCTCATCACCCTCGGCCGCCGCGGCGATCTCCATGCCCGGCGCATGGCCATGCGCTTCATCTTCGACTCCCACGTGGTGAAGAAAGTCTTCGACGACATTGGGCCGCGCATGAAGGACCGCCCCGGCGGCTACCTGCGCATCACCGGCCTCGAACCGCGCAAGGGCGACGGCGCCCGCATGGCCGCAATCGAACTCGTCGACTTCGTCGACGCGCCGCCCACCCCGCGCCCGCAGAGGGTGACGGCGGCGCCGAAGGCAACGGCCGCTCCGGCCCCGGTTGCGCCGGCGCCCGCTCCCGCGGCGGCGGCCGAGGAGGACGCGGCGGCCGAATCCGCGCAAGCCGTCGAAGAGAGCGCCCCCGAGGCGGAAGCCCCGCCCGGGCCCGAAGGCGAAGCTCCTGCCGAAGCGGACGCCACCAGCGAAGCGGAGGGTGAAGGCAAGGAACAGGAATAGCCGGTGACCGCGAAGCGCTTCGCGGCCACCGTCAGCTACGACGGCGCGGGGTTTGCCGGCTCGCAACGCCAGGCAGACGATCGCACCGTCCAGGAAGAACTGGAAACCGCAGCCCGGGCGCTCTTCGGAGCGCCGGTCCGCGTGGAACTGGCGGGACGCACCGATTCCGGCGTCCATGCCATTGGCCAGGTAGCGGCGTTCAGCGCTCCAACGGCGCTCGACGCGGCTACGGTGGGAAGGGCGCTCAACGCCCACCTGCCGGAAGATGTGGCAGTCCGCAACGTGCGGGAGGCGCCGCCCGGGTTCGACCCCAGGCGCTGGGCCCGGCGGCGATGGTACCGCTACACGGTCTGGAATCACGAAGCGCGCGCGCCGCTCAAGCGCCGCACCGCCTGGCACGTCCGGGGTCACCTGGACCGCGAGGCGATGCAGCAGGCAGCAGACGCGCTTCAAGGCCGGCAGGACTTCATGGCCTGCTCCGGCCGGCTCGAAGAAGGGCGCACTTCGGTGCGGACCATCTTCACCGCAGGATGGCGCTGCGAAAGCGGGGCACTCCTGTTTGATATCGAAGCGGATGCGTTCCTTCCGCAAATGGTTCGCCGGTTGACCGGCGCCATGATGCGGGTGGGGCGCGGTACGCTGGCAGTGGAGGAATTCGTCCGCCTGCTCCGGCAGGCAGAGCCCGGAACGCTCGGCCCGGCGGCCCCCGCCCACGGACTCTGCCTCCAGCGCGTGTGGTACGACGAGGGATACATAGAATGACCACGACAGTGCGCCTGAAAGCGTCGCAAATCTACAAGGACTGGCACGTCATCGACGCGGCCGGCCGCCCGCTGGGGCGCGTCGCCTCCGAGGCGGCCGTGCTCCTGCGCGGCAAGCACAAGCCCACCTTCGAGCGGCACATGGACTGCGGCGACTTCGTCATCGTTGTCAACGCCGCGCAGGTGAAGGTCACCGGCCGCAAGGCCGAGCAGATGGCGTACTACACGCACTCCGGCTACCCGGGTGGACTGCGCCGCCGCTCCTATACCGACCAGATGCGCCTGCACCCGGACCGGATCATCGAGGACGCGGTGAAGGGAATGTTGCCCGGCGGCCCGCTGGGCAAGCAGATGGCAAAGCACCTGAAGGTGTACCCGGGGCC
>CAYYYI010000147.1:0-6025 GCA_964475735.1 uncultured Anaerolineaceae bacterium | reverse complement strand
TGGCCTTCCTCCACGTCACGCCGCCCGATGATGATGGCAACTGTTCGCTCGGCGTTTCGGTCGATTGCGCGCTGGCGGCGGCCTATCACGCGAAGCTGGTCATCGCGCAGGTGAACCCGCGCATGCCGCGAACCTACGGGCACGTGCTGCCCTCCTCGGTGATCGACCTCGCCGTGGCGGTCGACGCTCCCCTGCCGCACGGGAGGCCACTCGAACAGACGCCCGAGGGCATGGCCATCGGTGGCCACGTGGCCGAACTGATCGACGACGGCGCTACTCTGCAGATGGGGATAGGCGCGATACCCGCCGGGGTTCTTGCTTCGCTCGGCGGCCACCGCGACCTGGGCGTGCACACAGAGATGTTCAACGAAGGGCTGTTGCCCCTCATCGAATCGGGGGTGGTGAACGGCGCGCGCAAGAGCATCCACCCGGGGGTGGTTGTCACCGCCTTTGCTACCGGGTCAGGGCGCCTGTACGACTTCATCGACCGGAATCCGGGCATCGAGTTCCGGCCGGTTGACTACACCAACAACGTCGACGTCATCGCCGCGAACACGCGCATGGTGGCCATAAATTCGGCGCTCAGCGTCGATCTGACCGGGCAGGTGGTGGCCGACTCTATCGGTCCGCGGTTCTACAGCGGCATCGGTGGGCAGGTCGACTTCATCCGTGGGGCAGCGCGCTCGAAGGGGGGCGTGCCGATCATCGCTCTGCCCTCTACCGCGCGCGATGGGACGATCAGCCGGATCTGCCCGGAACTGGCGCCCGGCTCGGGCGTGGTGACCACCCGCGGCGACGTGCACTGGGTGGTCACGGAGTTCGGCGCGCGGAACCTGCACGGCCGCACAATCCGCGAGCGCGCGACGATGCTCATCGAGATCGCGCACCCGGCCTTTCGCGCGACGCTTGAAGAGGAGGCCGTGAAGCTGGGCTACCTGGGGCACGGGTAGGGGCGGGGACCGCCATCTGGCACCGTTCGCAGGGCCGTTCGACGCGCGAAAGTGGCCCTATGCCAAGAGGCTATCCGGCCATAGAATGGAAACCAAAGACTGATATTCCCGGAGCGAAACCGTGGCTGAAACCGGAACCTGGGCCGTCAAGGTTGGCCTGGCACAGATGCTGAAGGGCGGCGTCATTATGGACGTCGTCACCCCCGAACACGCGAAAATCGCCGAAGAGGCAGGCGCGTGCGCCGTCATGGCACTCGAACGCGTGCCTTCGGACATTCGCCGCGACGGCGGCGTGGCGCGCATGAGCGATCCGCAGATGATCCTCGAGATCATCGACGCCGTCACCATCCCCGTGATGGCCAAGGCCCGCATCGGGCACTTCGTCGAGGCGGACGTACTCCAGGCCATCGGAGTCGACTACATCGACGAGTCAGAGGTGCTCACCCCGGCGGACGAGGCGCACCACATCGACAAGCATCAGTTCAAGGTTCCCTTCGTCTGCGGCTGCCGGAACCTGGGCGAGGCGCTTCGCCGCATCGGCGAGGGCGCGGCCATGATCCGCACCAAGGGCGAGGCCGGCACCGGCGACATCGTCGAGGCTGTCCGCCACATGCGCAGCGTGACGGGCGACATCCGCCGCCTGCAGAGCATGTCGGACGACGAGCTTTACGCCTTCGCGAAGGAGATCCAGGCGCCGCTGGCGCTGGTGAAGCAGGTGAAGGCCGAGGGCCGCCTGCCCGTGGTCAACTTCGCTGCAGGCGGCGTGGCGACCCCCGCCGACGCTGCGTTGATGATGCGCCTTGGCGCGGACGGCGTTTTCGTGGGCTCGGGCATCTTCAAGTCCGAGAACCCGCCGCTGGTGGCGAAGGCGATCGTCGAGGCCACAACTCATTACCAGGACCCGGAGATCATCGCCCGCGTAAGCACCGGCCTTGGCAAGGCGATGCCGGGCATCCACGTCGCCTCGCTGCCAGAGAAGGAGTTGCTGGCCACGCGCGGGTGGTAAACTGGCGGGGTGAGCGAGCCACAACCGTTCGTGATTGCCGACGATCCCGTGCCGCTTCGCGTCGATGAGGCGGGGGCCGTACGCGTTGGCGCGAGCCGGGTGCTGTTCGACCTCGTAGTGGCGCGTTTCAACGAGGGCGCCAGTCCCGGGGAGATCGTGCAGACGTTCCCGGTGCTGTCCCTCGCCGAGGTCTTCGGAGCATGCGGCTACTACGTTGGGCACCGGGCGGAGGTTGACGCCTACCTTGCCAACCGCCGGGCGGAGGCGGATCGGGCGCGCGTTCGCGCCGAGGCGCCATGCCCTCCGGGCGAGCTCGTCACAAAGCTGAAGGGCCTGAAGCCAGAGCGGCATGCTTCGGCTGGCGGCTGACGAGAACTTCCGCGCTCCTCAGTGCGCCAGGTTGCGCGCGCCCCCCAGGCCAACGCCGCGGCGGACGCGGCTGAACACGGACTCCGTCGGGCCGAAGCCGCCGGTGCTGTAGCGGGCTTCGAGCCATGCCTGTCCCAGGCTGGCGACCGTGGTCAGCACCAGGTACCAGACCGAGATGATCACCAGCCACTCGAGGTACTTGAGGCTGGACGAGTACTGAAGCTTCGCCGTCAGGAAGAGTTCGCTCACGCTGATGAAGTTTACGAGCGATGAGTTCTTCAACATCGCGATGAATTCGTTGCCGGTGGGCGGGATGACCACGCGCATGGCCTGGGGCAGGATGATGCGGCGCATGGAGAGCGGGTAGGTCATGCCGAGGCTCTTGGCGGCCTCCATCTGCCCGGGGTCCACACTCTGGATGCCGGCCCGCATGATTTCGGTCATGTAGGCGCCTTCGTTGATGGCGAGGGCGAAGATGGCGGCCTCCAGCCGCCCGAACTGGCCATCCCAGGGCGCCCACGAGGGCCAGAGCTGCGGCAGCGCGAAGTACCAGAACACGATCTGCACCAGCAGCGGCGTTCCCCGGAAGAACCAGATGTAGAGCAGAGAAGCCCATCGCACGGGCGCCAGCTTCGAAAGCCGCATGAGCGCGAAAATCGTCCCCAGCACGATGCCGGCGAGCATCGCAAGCACGGAGAGCCGGATCGTCATCCAGACGCCCTGGAGGACGAGACTGGAAAAGAGGTTGTCCCCGACAACCCCCCAATCGATGACCGTAAGAAAGATGGCCCGGGCCATTGGGCGGGAGCCAGAGGGGGCGGGGCAGCAGCGGCTCCGCCCCCTTTGCGGCTACTTCAGCGCTCCCGCTTCGAGGTCCCAGTACTTGAGGATGGCGGCGTACTGGCCTTTGTCCTTCATGGCCTTGATGGCCGCCTCCAGCCCCTCTTTCACTTCCTTGTCGTCCTTGCGCACACCGATGCCGTAAGGACCGGTGTTGTACTGCTCACCAACAACTTCGGTGTCCTTCACCTTCTTGGCGTTATAGGCGGCGACCGGGAAGTCCATCAGCGCGGCAGCGGCGCGACCGGAGGCGACTTCCTGGATGGCGTCGGTGTTCTGCTCGAACTTCGAGACCTTGATCTTGTCCTTGCACTTGGCGTTCTGCTCTTCGGCCTCGTCGATCTGAACGGTGCCCACCTGGATGGCGACGGTCTTGCCGCAGAGGTCGGCGATGGTCTTGATCTTGTCCGGGTTGTCCTTCTTCACGAGGATGCCCGAACCGGCGGTGAAGTAGTCGACGAAGTCGATCTCCTTGCGGCGCTCCTCGGTGTCGCTCATGGCCGACATGATGACGTCGATCTTCTTGGCGGTAAGGCTCGGGATGATCGCGTCGAACGAGGTGTTCTGGATGTCGGCCTTCACGCCCCAGGCCTGCGCGATGCAGTTGGCGAGGTCGGCGTCGAGACCGATGGGCGTGTTGGTGCCTTCCTTCGTGAAGTCGATGGGCGCATAGCTCAGGTCCGAGCCCACGACGAGCTTGCCGGCGTCCTTGATGCGCTTGGGGGCCGTGAGCCCCAGGTCCTTGCAGTCGACGTTGGCGGAGACGAGGTCCCCTCCACCGTCGCCGCTGTCATCGTCGTCGTCATCGTCGCCGCAGGCCACGGCGGCCAGGGCGAACAAGACGGCAGCGGCCCCCAGGGCCGCCAACCAGGCGTGCTTACGCATGTGTAAACCCTCCCCTAAAAGGTCGGCGCTAATATCCCACGGGTCCGCCTCAAGCGGAAGTAGATGCGCGAAGAAGACGCCGGGCGTGCTGTCAGGCGATGGCGCCGCTCGCGAGGACTTCGCCTATCTCCTCCTCGGACATGCCCAGGATCTCCTGGAGCACCTGCACCGAATGCTCGCCAAGGCCGGGCGCCGCGAATCGAGGGCCGTTGTCATAGCCGCGGATGCGGAACATGTGCCCTTCGTAGGGCACGTCGCCCATTTCGCAGTGCGGGAGCGGCCTGAAGAAGCGGCGGTGGGCAAGCTGCGGGTCCTGAAGCAGGTCGCTGGACCGCTGCACGGCGCCCGCAGGCACGCCTGCCGCCTGCAGCCTGGTCATCAGGTCGTGGGGCTCGAAATTGCGCGTCCATTCGGCCAGCCGCTCGCCGATTGTGGTGCGCGCTGCGAAGCGCCCCTCGGCGCGGTCGAATGCCGGGTCGCGCGCCCAGGCGGGGTCGCCCATGGCTCTCCGGAGAGCCTGCCACTGGTCGTTCGTTTCGACGGCGATGGCGCACCACTCGTCGCTGCCGGCGCAGGGGAAGGCGTCGTGGGGAGCGCAGCCGGGCTCGTCGTTGCCCGCCCGCCGCGGAACCCGCCCGCTGAGCTGGTAGTCGAGGATCTCGGTCCCCAGAAAGTAGACGGCCGACTCCATCTGCGCCTGTTCGATGTACTGCCCCTGCCCGGTGCGACGGCGATGGTCGAGTGCTGCCATCAGCGTGCTGGCCAGGAAGTGCGGGGCGATGGTGTCGGTGTAGGCGGCGAAAGGGCCGCCGGGGTCGCGGTCGGGCCAGCCTGTGACTTCGTAGAAACCGGAAATGGCCGCCGCGTGGTTGCCGTACCCCGCCATCGGAGCGGCCGGTCCTGTCTGGCCCATGAGGCAGCTGCTGACCATGATCGCCCGCGGGTTGAGCTGGCGGACAACATCCCAGCCGAGGCCGAGGGCGGCGATGGCGCCCGGGGTGAAGGACTCCAGGACGACATCGGCCCAGTTGATCAGCCGCTTCGCGATCGCCAGCGCTTCCGGGTTGCGAAGGGCAAGGGCAAGCGAGAGCTTCGACGTGTTGTACTGCCCGAAGAACTGCGACCGGTTCGTGCCATAGACGCCGTCCTTGAACGGACCGCCGACGCGGAGCCGGTCCGGCGGCTGGGCAGTTTCGACGCGAACGACGGTTGCGCCGTGGTCGCCCAGGTATTTCGCTGTGATTGGGCCAACGCCGATCCAGGAGAAGTCGGCCACCCTCAGTCCCGCAAAGGGGAGGGCGCCGGGAGCGGCCGCGGGGGTGGCCGTCACCGGGCCGGGCAGGGCATTGAGGACGCTGGAAGTGTTCTCACCGGGCTTTGGGGCCACGCGCGAGACCTGCAGCGGAGTCTCGGAAAGCCGCACGGATGGGCCGGGCGCCTTGAGCGCGCGCCCGGGTGAGGTTTCGAGCGGTTCCCAGTAGCCGCGCGCCTCAAGGTGGCGGAAGTTCGCCACCTCGGCGATGGAGTTCACCGGGGCAAGGGTAATGCCGGCTCCGAGCGCCCGCTCGAGCAGGTCATTCATCCGGTAGCGAGCGGTGAATGCGCAGATGGCGGCGTGGACCTCATCGAAAGGGATCTTGAGCGGCTCGCCGGCTATCCAGCGGAAGTCGTAGGTCTTCCACTCTTCATCGGTGAGCCAGTTCGCACCCACGATTCCCGCGTCGACCATCCACTGCGTGAGCGTGGGCATCGAGGCCCCGTTCGCGATGACGACCACGCCGCCATCGATGCACGGGTAGACCACGGGCAGGGTTACGGTGCCAAGCTGCAGTAGCGAGCCGTTGCGCTCGATGTCGCGGCCCTGCACCCAGTGGGCGATACTCGCGTTGAGCAGCGTCCAAAAGACGCAGGCCTGCACGGAAACGTCGGCGAACTGGCCCTGACCGGTCTGCAGACGGCGGAAGTGAGCCACCAT
>CAYYYI010000146.1:0-6206 GCA_964475735.1 uncultured Anaerolineaceae bacterium | reverse complement strand
CTCCTCCCTCGGCGGGGCGGCAGGGGCCGGGCGGGGCTCCCTCCTCCCTCCTCCCTTACAATGCCCGCATGAAGCTCTTCCTCGACACCGCCTCTATCGACGACGTTCGCCGGCTGGCCCCGTGGGGGGTCATCTCCGGGGTGACAACGAACCCTTCGCTGCTCGCGAAGGAGGGCGGGGTGCCCTATCGCCAGCGCATCGAGGAGATCGCGGCCGTCATCGACGGGCCCATCTCGGCCGAGTGCATCACCCGCACCGCCGATGAGCTGGTGGCCGAGGCGCGGACGCTCGCTTCGTGGCACCCGAACGTCGTCGTGAAGATCCCTATAGATAATGAAGGGCTCAAGGCCGTCCATCGCTGCAGCGAAGAGGGGATCCGGGTCAACGTGACGCTGGTGTTCTCGGCCAACCAGGCGCTCCTGGCGGCGCTCGCGGGGGCGGCCTTCATCAGCCCCTTCGTGGGGCGCATCGACGACGCCGGGGGCGAAGGCATGGAGGTGGTGCGCCAGTCGGTGGCAATCATCGAGCAGCACGGGCTGGGGTCGCAGGTGATCGCGGCGAGCCTGCGCCACCCCCTGCACGTGACCGAGGCGGCGCTGGCGGGGTCGCACATCGGCACGGTGCCGCCGGCGGTGCTGGAGCAGATGCTGCGGCACCCGCTGACGGACGCGGGCATCGCGCGGTTCCTGGAGGATGCGCGGAGGGCGGGGATTTAGGGAGGGACGAGGACTGAGGACTGAGGACTGAGGGAGGAGGGAGGGGGGAGGAGGGAGGAGGGAGGAGGGAGGAGCCCATCGCCTACCGTCTATCGTCTATCGCCTATCGCCCCGGGGCGCGGAAGAGGGGGGCCGGGCGGCCCCCCTCTCAGTCCTCAGTCCTCAGTCCTCGCCCCTCGCGGGGTTGCGGGGGGCGGGGCCTTATTCGTCGTCGTACTCCCCCACGCCGCCGAGGCCGCGCCTTGGCGGGGGCGGGGGCGGGGGAGGGCCACCCTCGGGAACATTCTCCGTGCGGCGGGTCCAACCGCGGCTCACGCCGCCAAGGGGCGCCTGGCCGCCGCCACCGCCGCCGCCGGTGCGCTGATAGCCGCCGCCTTCGCGACGGCCGCCACCACCACCGCCGCTGCGGCCGCCGAAGCCGCCACGGTCGCCGCCGCGGTCGCGGCCACCGAAGCCGCCGCCACCACCACCACCGCCGCGGCCGCCATCGCCCCCCCCGCCTTCGCCGCGTGGCTGGGATGGCCGCCCCCCCCGGTCGCCACCAGGGTCGCCGCCGCCGCGTGGGCGCCGCACACCGCCGCGGCCGCCGCCGCGCGGGCCACGGTCGCCGCCGCCGCGGCTTCCGCCCTCGGAAGGAGGCGGGGGCTCTTCGCCCAGCAGCACGGCGCGGCGGGAAAGGTTGATGCGGCCGAGGTTGTCGATCTCGGTGACCATCACGGTCACCTCGTCGCCAACGTTGACCTCGTCCTCCACGCGCTCGACGTGGTCTTCGCCCAGCTGCGAGATGTGAACCAGGCCTTCCTTGCCGGGAAGGATTTCGACGAAGGCGCCGAAGTTCAGGAGACGCGTCACCTTGCCGGTGTACGTCTCGCCGACCCTCACCTCCTTGGTGAGGCCTTCGATCATCTGGATGGCCTTGCGCGCCACTTCTTCGTTGATGCCGCCCACGAAGACCATGCCGTCCTCTTCGATGTCGATGGTGGCGCCGCCGGCCTCTTCCTGGATCTTCCGCACCGTCTTGCCGCCGGGGCCAATGAGCAGGCCGATCTGGTCGGGGTTGATCTGGATGCGATACATCTTCGGCGCGTAGGGCGAAACCTCTTCGCGCGGCTCAGCGATGATTTCCTGCATCTGTTCGAGCAGGTATTCGCGGGCGTCCTTCGCCTGCTTGAGCGCCTGCGTGAGCAGTTCGCGCGAAACGCCGCCGATCTTGATGTCCATCTGCAGCGCCGTGATGCCCGCGCGCGTCCCGGCCACCTTGAAGTCCATGTCGCCCATGAAGTCTTCCTGGCCGGCGATATCCGTGAGCACCTGGTACTGGCCGTCTTCGCCCATGATCAGGCCCATCGCGATGCCGGCGACCGGCGCCGAAATGGGCACCCCCGCGTCCATCAGGGCCAGCGTGCTGCCGCAAACGCTCGCCATCGAAGTCGACCCGTTCGAGGACATGACCTCCGAGACCACGCGCAGCGAATAAGGGAAGGCTTCCTTGTCCGGCACGACCGGTTCGAGCGCCCGCTCGGCCAGCGCGCCGTGGCCAATCTCGCGACGCCCGGCGCCGCGCAACGGCCGCACTTCGCCCACCGAATAGGGAGGGAAGTTGTAGTGGTGCATGTACCGCTTCGACTCGTCGGGCGAAAGCGTGTCCAGCTTCTGGGCCATGCTCAGCCCCGCGAGCGTGGCGATGGTGAGCACCTGCGTCTGGCCGCGCTTGAAGAGGCCCGTGCCGTGGGTGCGCGGCAGCACCCCAACGTGAATGTCGAGGTCGCGGATCTGCGTCGTCGAACGCCCGTCAGCGCGGCGGCCTTCACTCAGGATACGGCCCCGCATCGCCTTCTTGATGACGTTGTAGAGCGCATCGGCCAGCTGGCCCGGGGTGAACTGCTCGCCGAGTTGCGCCACCAGCTCCTGGCGGATGGCCTTGTTGGCATCGCTGCGCTCGCTCGCGGCCGTGGCCACCAGCTCGTCGATGCGGTCCTTCAGGTACTCCTGCACGGCCGCTGTGGCCTCGGCGTTCTCCGAAGCGGGGGTGTAGGGCTTCTTCTCGCGGCCGATCTCCTTCGCTATCTGCGCCTGCAGGGCGTTGATCGCGCGGTTCGCCTCCATGGCGACCTCGATCGCCTCCAGGACGGCCTCCTCGGGGGCTTCCTTGGCCCCGGCTTCAACCATCACCACAGCCTCGTCCGTGCCCGCGACGATGATGTCGAGGTCGCCCGCCTCAGCCTGCTCGAAGGTCGGGTTCACGATGAACTCGCCGTCCACGCGCGCCACGCGGACGGAGCTCACCGGCCCGTTGAAGGGGATGTCGCTGATCATCAGCGCCGTGCTCGCGCCTACCGTGATAAGCGTGTCGGGCTGGTGCTGGCGGTCCGCCGAAAGCGTAGTGGCGATGATCTGGATTTCGTTGCGGAACCCCTTCGGGAAGAGGGGCCGCAGGGGCCGGTCGGTGAGGCGCATCGCGAGGATGCCATCGGTGCTTGCCCGCCCTTCGCGCCGCGGGAACCCACCGGGAATCTTGCCGACGGCGTAGAGGCGCTCCTCGTAGTCCACCGTCAGAGGGAAGAAGTCAATCCCTTCCCGTGCGTCGGCCATGCAGGCCGTTACCAGCACCACCGTGTCGCCCTGGCGCACTGTCACTGCGCCGTTTGCCTGCTCGGCGAGGATGCCGTGCTGGATTGTGAGGGGCTTGCCCCCTATCTCGATTTCGTAGGTATTCATTCCTTACTCTTTTTCTTGCTTCCTGCTCTGGTTCAGAGCGCCGCGCGTCCTTCTCGACGCGTGCGGCCAGTTCACGTCCCGCTGACTGGGGGACGACGGCAAGGGAGGGGCAGGTTTGCGTGGTTGAGCGCTACTGGTGGCGAAAGAACAAAGGCCCCCGCTATTTGCGGAGGCCCAGGCGCGCGATCAACTCGCGGTAGCGGTTGACGTCGCGGCGATTGAGGTAGCGGAGTTGCCTGCGCCGCTGGCCGACAAGCATCAACAGGCCACGGCGCGTGTGGTAGTCGTGCTTATTCGCCTTCAGATGCGTCGTCAGGTACTTGATGCGTTCGGTCAGTACGGCCACCTGCACTTCCGGCGAACCCGTGTCGCCAGGGTGGACTGCATACTCCCGAACCAGGCCGTCTTTGCGCTCTTTCGTTAGCAACCTTGCTCTTGCTTCTTCCTTTGCCCGTCGTGTGAACTAACTGAGACTAGCATAGCTCATGTTCAGCGGCAATTCTCGCCCTTCGCGCCCCGCCCTCGTCCTCCTCTCCGGCTACCCGGGGAGCGGCAAGACCACCTTCGCGCGCGCCCTCGCCGCTGCCATCGCGCTCGACCATCACGAAAGCGACGCCGTCCGCCTCGCCCTTTTCGCCAACCCCGCCTACACCGCCGCCGAAAGCGCCCGCGTCTTCGCCGCCATCGAGAAGCGGGCCGAAGTGAGCCTTCGCGCCGGCCGAATCGCTCTCATCGACGCGACCAACCTGGCCCGCGGCGACCGCCGCCGTTTCGAGCGCCTCGCCGCCGCCTGCGACGTCCCTTTCATCGGCGTTCGCGTCACCGCCCCCGATGAGGAGATCCGCCGCCGCCTGGCCGTTCCCCGTGACGGCCACTCGCAGGCAACCGTCGCCGTCTACGAAGGGATGCTCGGCCGCGCGCGGCCCTTCGCCACGCCCGCGGTGGTCGTTGACAGCCGCTTTGGCAGCGACGCGGCCGTCGCGCTCATCCTCGCCCTCATGCAACAGTATTGGAAGTGATCGCCGAGCCTGGCCCCTTCCTGCTCGTTCGCGCCCGAGTCCGCCCGGAGGCTCGCCCACGCTTCGAACAGTGGTTCCACCACGACCACCTGCGCGACGTGGGCCGCATCCCCGGCATCACCCTCATCCAGAGCGGGACCACCGCCGCGGGCACGAAGCTCGGCTTCTACTCCTTTGCCGCCGCCGACGTCATCCAGGGCGCGCTCTCCAGCCCCGAGGCATCCTACGCCCGCGGAACGTGGGAAGCCTGGTCGAATGAACTCGAAGAGTTGAGCATCGAGATCTTCGCCCCGCTCCTCTCCCTCCCCGTCTACCGCGCCCGGAGCTGAGCGCCCGGCCGCGACTCGGGGCCGCGAGAGCGAGCGAGTGGGGAGCCATACCCGCACCCACCACCCCTCTCGGGCTGGCTTTGCCCAAGCAGCATGACCGCGGGCGAGGATGGCAAACGCCGCCCGGTCTTCAGACTGGCCGAACGGACTGAGCGAACCCTGGACGAGGGAACAATCGCGGGCAGGGCATCGTCTCAATTGTTGACACGTTGCGGGGTGTTGCCATGCCGGTGATGGGAGATTCTCTCGACCAACACTACGACCTCACACCATCCGAACGCCCGGTGCTGGAGCTGGTTGCCCGCGGCTCGAGCAACGCCGAAATCGAGGTCCTACTGGGGCTGACGGAAGTTGCGGTGCGCAGCTCCCTCCGGCGCTTTCGCGAGCGCACCGGGCTTGCCGGCAGGGCTCTCACGGCGTGGGCGGTGAAGCATGAACCGTGCTGCATTGCAAATTCCGCATAAACCCGGCGCCGATAGCACATTTCTACGCTGGACGCCGCCAGGGCAGTGCGGGCAGGCTGGTCACGTTCTCCGGCCGGGGACAGCCAATTCTGGGAAAGGAGTCCTGAATGGAATCCAGAACTCGTCGATTCGGGGGGGCCGGAAAGCGTAGGCCCCTCCTCTTCTTTGCAGCCGCGGTCGCGGTCGCGATGGTCGCGTCCGGCTCGTTCTTCGCCGTTCGCGCTCTCAACGGCAACGGACTCTCCGGCCTCGCGGATCCGATCCGCCGGGGGCAGGTGGAGGCCGTTCCGCCACCGACACCATTTGTTCCAGCGAACCTGACACCGCCCGCCACGCCCCCTGAGCCCGCGAACTCCCCACCCGCGCGGCCCTGCGTGGAGAGCGACTACCCAGCGGGCAGTCCCGGGGCCATCCTGTGCGCCGACGGGCAGAAGCCCCTCTTCTCAGGGACCCTGGCGGGCATCCGGCTCGCCGGGGCCGCGACCAGCGAACAGGGCGATCTGGTCAAGTGTTCGCATAACCTCGACCTGCCCCGTCCGGATTTCTCAAAGACGGCCGGCACTCCGTTCGACATCTTCACCAGCGGCCTGCCTGAAGGCATGTCCAACAATTCGGACATCGACAAGCCGCAGGCCTACGCCTGTGACGGCGAGCTCGTGGGCTCAGACCGGCTCGTGAGCCTTGCGGGGTCGACGATTCACATCATTAGAGCGCTCCGGCCGGAACCGTGGGCATCATCGTCCGCGCCCGCCGAGCGAATCACCGAGGGCCGGGTGAAAGGAAAGCCGGCCGTCTTCGTGCACCCGGTGATCGCCAATTCCGACCTGAGGGTGATCTTCGCCGATCCCTACCGGGACGGATGGGTAGTGACAGAGCTCATTGGAAGCGGCCTTCCGCTCAGCCAGCTGATCAATGTCGCAGAGGAGTTGACGCGATGAACCGCAAGATCCTGGTCCTGGC
>CAYYYI010000145.1:2293-6282 GCA_964475735.1 uncultured Anaerolineaceae bacterium | reverse complement strand
GAGCTGACGCTGCTCATCCTCTGGAAGGCGCAGCAGAAGGACGCGAACCTCGGCTACGCGACGACCTACCTCCGCCAGATGGAGGAGGTGCTGGGAACCTGCCTGGAGAAGGGCATCAAGGTGGTCACCAACGCTGGAGGCCTCAACCCGGCTGCGTGCGCCGCTCGCATGCGCGAGATCGCCGACCGGCTCGGGCTGCAGGCGAACATCGCCCACATTGAGGGGGATGACATCCTCGCTCGCATCCCGGAGTTGCGGGAGAAGGGCATCCCGCTGGCCCATCTCGACAACGGACGGCCCCTGGCCGAGGCCGGGGTGCAGCCTATCGCCGCGAACGCCTACCTCGGCGGCTGGGGCATCGTCGAAGCCTTGAACGGCGGCGCGGACGTGGTCATCTGCCCGCGGGTGACCGACGCCTCGCTGGTGGTGGGACCGGCCGCCTACTGGCACGGCTGGAAGCGCGACGACTGGGACCAGCTCGCAGGGGCGGTCGTAGCAGGGCACATCATCGAGTGCGGAACGCAGGCCACGGGTGGCAACTACTCGTTCTTCAAGGAAGTGCCGGCTTTGCGTCACCCGGGCTTCCCCATCGCGGAAGTGAATGCGGACGGCAGCTCGGTCATCGCCAAGCACCCGGGTACGAACGGCGCCGTGACCATCGGCACTGTGACCGAGCAGCTGCTCTACGAGATCGGCAGCCCGCAGTACTTGAATCCCGACGTGGTGGCGCGCTTCGACACCATCAGGCTCGAACAGGAGGGGCCGGACCGCGTGAGCGTGAGCGGCGTCCGGGGCGAGCCCGCGCCCGAGACGACCAAGGTCTGCATCAACTACCTGGGCGGTTTCCGCAATTCGATGACCTTCATTCTCACGGGGCTCGACATCGAGGAGAAGGCCGAACTAACGCTCGATTCGCTCTTCAACGAGGTGGGCGGACGCGACCAGTTTGACGAAGTGAAGGTCTCGCTCACGCGCTCGGACCGCGAGGACCCCGGCTCGAACGAGGAGGCCACCGCCTTCCTCCGGGTGACGGTGAAGGACCGCGATCCCCGCAAAGTTGGACGGGCGTTTTCGGGCAAGGCGGTGGAGATTGGCCTCGGGATCTACCCGGGCTTCTACATGACCTCGCCGCCGGGGTCCGAAGATGCGTACGGGGTCTACTGGCCCGCCGTTGTCCCTGCGGAAGAGATCCACGAGGTGGTGGTGGCCGCCGACGGCCGCCAAACGCCCGTGCCGCCCGCTCGCAGGCGCAGCGGGGTGGCGCTCACGGTAGAGGAGCCACCGCTGCCGCCGACGCCCGCCGGGCCCACGGTCCGCGCGCCGCTGGGCAGGGTCATAGGCGCGCGCTCCGGCGACAAGGGCGGAAACGCGAACGTGGGGCTCTGGGCGCGCACGGACGAGGCGTACGCCTGGCTGCGGGAGTACCTCACAGCAGACCGGTTCAAGGAGCTAGTCGCAGAGGCCCGAGACCTTGAGGTGCGCCGCTACGAACTGCCCCACCTCCGCGCCGTCAACTTCGTCGTCGTGGGCCTGCTTGGCGAAGGGGTGGCATCGTCCACGCGGGCAGACCCCCAGGCGAAGAGTCTCGGCGAATACGTCCGGGCGAAGATGGCCGACATCCCTGAATCACTGCTTTCGGCCCGATCCTGAAACAGCGCGGGCCGTTCAATTTCCTGAGGAGGAGAGACCTTGGAATTCACTGAAGCGCACCACATGTTCCGCAAGACGGTGCGGGACTTCGTCGAGAAGGAGATAAACCCGCACGTCGATGAATGGGAGAAGGCGGCCATCTTCCCGGGCCACGAGCTGTTCAAGAAGCTTGGCGACCTGGGGATGCTGGGCCTCGAGTACGAGCCCCAGTACGGCGGGGGCGGCGTCGACCACTCCTACACTCTGATCTTCGCCGAGGAGCTCGGACGAGCCGACTGCGGCGGTGTGCCAATGGCCATCACGGTCCAGACCGACATGGCCACTCCCGCACTGGCGAAGTGGGGCAGCCACGAACTGAAGACCGAGTTCCTCGCCCCCGCGTGCCGCGGCGAGATGATCTGCGGCATCGCGGTGACGGAGCCGGACGCGGGCTCGGACGTCGCCGGACTCAAGACCACCGCCCGCCGGGACGGAGATGACTACATCATCAACGGCCGGAAGATCTTCATCACGAACAGCATCCAGGCGGACTTCCTGGTGGTGCTGGCGCGGACCTCAGACGAGGGCGGCTACAAGGGGATGTCGCTCATCGTGGTGCCTACGGACCACCCCGGTTTCCAGGTCATCCGCAAGCTGGACAAAATGGGGAACCACTGCTCAGACACGGGCGAGCTGGCCTTCGACGACGTGCGCGTGCCCGTGACGAACCGCATCGGCCCCGAGGGGCGCGGCTTCCAGCTACAGATGCAACAGTTCCAGAAGGAACGCATGATCGCGGTCTACACGGCCGTCGGGGCTATGACGCGCGCCATCGAGCGGACCGTCGCCTATCTGAAGCAGCGGCAGGCGTTCGGCCAGCCGCTCATCAACAATCAGCACATTCAGTACACCCTCGCCGAACTCGTCTCCGAAATCGAGGCCCTCCGCTACCTCGGCCACGCCTGCTGCGAGCAGATTGTCCGGGGCGAGGACGTGACCAGGCTGGCGACGATGGCGAAGCTCAAGGCGGGTCGCCTCGGCCGGCGTGTGGCTGACCAGTGCCTCCAGTTCCACGGCGGCGTGGGCTACATGGACGACATGTGGACCAGCCGCTACTTCCGCGACAGCCGCCTTGCCTCCATCGGCGGCGGCGCGGACGAAGTCATGCTCCGCATCCTCACGGCGATGGAGGGGTTCCAGGCCTGAGCCAGGACCGATCGGGGACTACAGGTAGCGCTTGAACCACTCCACCGCTTCGCGGGCGGAGCGTTCCAGCGGTTCTCCGCTATAGATCTCGTAGTGCCGAATCCCCGGGAGAATGACGAGTTTCTTCGGTTCGCCCGCCTTCTCGTAGACGGAGCGGTACTCATCCGCCGGTGTGGTGGCGTCGTTCTCTGCGGCGATCAGCAGCAGGGCACGCGGTGCGATGCGCGGCGCCATCTCTTCCGGGCAGTACTCCTGTGTCGCCTCGATGAATTCGAGGGGGATTTCCGTCTTCAGGCGGGCGTAGGCCTTCATGGCCTCGCTGAAGAAGGCCACTGAGTCCGGTTCGCTGAGGATGGTGAACGGGTCGACCATCGTGCTCTCGCCCGTGAGCACGCGCTTCTGGCGCTCGGCGGAGATGATCGCCCGCATGGGGGCGGTCTGCTCCGGCGGAGCCGAGCGCGTCCTGCGTCCGCCGTCGCCGAAGCCGACCTGGGCGACGACGCACTTCGCGCGCGGCTCGATCCCGGCAGTGTAGATGACGTTCGCGCCGCCGTAGCTGGTGCCCCAGAGCCCGATGCGCTCCGGGTCGACCTCCGGGAGCGTTTCCATGAAGGTGATGCTGTTGCGGATGTCCTGGACCTGGTCGCGCCAGATGAGCCGGCCGCGCACTCCTTCGCTTTCGCCGAAGCCGCGGTAGTCGAAGGCCAGTGCGGCGATGCCGGCGTCCGCGAACCGGCGGGCGTAGTCGGGGAGTATCAGCTCCTTGATGGCCGTGAATCCGTGGCAGAGCACCACGCCGGGCACGCGCTCGCCAGCCTTGAGGTTGTCCGGCAGGTAGAGAGTCGCACTGATGCGGGTCCCCTCGGAGAAGTAGCTGACGGGCCGTTCCATGGCGTATCCCTCCCTTATCCGCGGCGATTCTGCCACTTCGCGACCGCTGCGGCGAATGTGGGCGAGCATGGTCGAACGCGTCAGAGAATGACGCGCGCTTCCCGCAGCCGGGAGATCTCGTCCCAGCCGTAGCCGAGGTCCACGAGCGCCTGTTCGGTGTGCTGGCCGAGCTCGGGCGCCGCGGAACGGATGGGGGGTGGCGCGCCGCCCAGCGCCACCGGGGGGCCGACTTCAACCAGCTTACCGGCGCCGGGGATCTCCAC
>CAYYYI010000145.1:0-2193 GCA_964475735.1 uncultured Anaerolineaceae bacterium | reverse complement strand
ATGCCGAACCAGGCGTCGCTGGCGCGGTAGAGGGTGAAGATGGGCGAGTTGGCGCCCGCGCGTCCACCACGAACTTGATCGCCGCTGAGGAAGAAGCTGGCGATGTTCCAGGCCTGCATGGTCATCTGCGAGCCCAGCAGGGAGACATCGACCTGCTGCCCTTCGCCGGTGCGCAGGCGGTGCACATAGGCCGCGAGGATGCCGTAGGCCAACACGAGCGACCCTGCCTGGTCGGCGATTGTGGGGCCCGCCGGGTTCGGCTCTTCCGCACCGGGCGGGGAGTTGGCCCAGGCGAAGCCCCCGGCGGCCTGCGCAACCATGTCCATCGCGGGGAGGTGGGCGCGTGGCCCCTTCGGCCCGAAGCCGGTGGCAGATGCATAGACGATGGAAGGATTTGCCGTCCGGATCTGCTCGTAGCCGAGTTCGAGGCGCTCGATAACGCCCGGCTTCCAGCTTTGCACGAAGATCTCCGACCGGGCGGCCAGGCGGCGGACGATCTCCTTCCCTTCGGGGCGGCGAAGGTTGACCGTCACGCTCTTCTTGCCCCGGTTGTGCGCCTGGAAGAAGGGCGAAACGCCGTTCGGCTGAAGGGCGACGCCACGCCCGGGATCGCCGCCACGGGGGGACTCAATCTTGATGACCTCGGCGCCCATGTCGGCAAGCATCATGGTGGCGTGCGCGCCAAACTGGGCGATGGTGAGATCACAGACGCGCACGCCCTCGAGCGGCAGCATCGAAGCTATCGCCCGGGGAAGTGCGTGGGGGCGGCGGCGATGATCTGCGACTTCACTTCCTGCAGCGTTGCCAACGGAGCTTCGGCGATGATGCGGGCGGCAGCCTTCGCCTCCTCAATGAGCCGGTCCTGGGCGACGACCTGGCTGACGAGGCCGATGCGCTGCGCCTCGTTGGCGTCGATGCGGCGGCCCGAAAGACAGAGGTCGCGCGCGAGCCCGCCCCCGATGACGGCGGCGAGCGGCCCGAACAGGGTGGACGCGCCGAACTTAATCTCCGGGTGGCCGAAGGAAGCGCCCTCGACGCAGATGCGCACGTCGGCGAGCACGGCGATATCGAACCCACCGCCCATGGCGGAGCCGTTGACGGCCGCTACCAGCGGCTTGGCGAAATGCTGCAGGCGGTAGTGATAGCGCGCCGCCGATTCGCCATAGAACACTTCGGCCGGCGAGATGGTAGCGAATTCACTCGTATCGAATCCGGCGCAGAAGACCGGCCCGGCGCCGGTGATGATAGCTACGCTCACGGAGTCATCGGCTTCGAGCTCCTCCAGGCCGGCGCGCACTTCGTCGCGGAGGGCGGTGTTGAGGGCGTTCCGCTTGTCGGGGCGGTTGAGGGTGAGGACAGCGATGTTGCCATCCCGCTCGAGGGTGATAAGTTCGTACGCCAAGTCCCGTTCCTTTCTGCTGTGAAGCTAGAGCCCGATCTGGCGGGCGATGGTGTTTCTCTGGATGTGGGATGTGCCCTCGCCAATCTCCATGACCTTCACGTCGCGGTAGAAGCGCTGCACGTCGGAGTCTGCCATGTAGCCCGAGGCGCCGTGCAGCAGCACGGCCTGCCCGGTGATGCGGGCGCACATCTCGGTAGCGTAGAGCTTCGCCATGGAGGCTTCCTTGATGTGCGGGAGTCCCTGGTCGGCGAGCCAGGCTGCCTGCCAGGTGAGGAGCTTCGCGGACTCGAGCTCCAGCGCCATGTCGGCGAACTGCCACTGGATGCCCTGGAAGTCGCCGACGGCCTGCCCGAAGGCGCGGCGACCCTTCACGTGCTGCAGCGACTGATCGAACGCCGCCCGGGCCGTGCCGAGCGCGAATCCCGCAGAGACGATGCGCCCCGCCGTGAGCACTCGCATCGCGTTCATGAAGCCAACGTTCTCGGCCCCAAGAACCGCGTCGCGGGGGACGCGGCAGCCGGTGAACGAAAGCTCGGCCGTATCGGAGGCGCGCACACCGAGCTTGCGCAGCGTGCGCGCCACGGCGAAACCGGGAGTCTTCGTGTCGACGATGAAGAGGCTCAACCCCTTCATCCCCTGCGCCGGTTCGGTGATCGCGGTGAGCACCACGAAGTCGGCGATGGAGCCGTTCGTGATGTACATCTTCGTGCCGTCGATGACGTAGTCGTCACCGTCGCGCACGGCGCGGGTGGTCATGGAGCCGGGGTCGGAGCCGGCGTCGGGCTCGGCGA
>CAYYYI010000144.1:4751-6290 GCA_964475735.1 uncultured Anaerolineaceae bacterium | reverse complement strand
GTCTACGAGCGCCCCTACGGCCGCCTGGGCGGGCTGAACTGCTGGGAGCACCAGATGGTCCTGCCCGGCTACGCCCTCATCGCCCAGGGGCTGCAGGTGCATGCTGGCGCCTGGCCCGGCTGGACCGATACCCGCCAGGAGGTGCTCTCCCGCGCCTTCGCCATGCAGGCCGCCGCCTACGTTGTCATGACCGGCGGCCTCCTTCGCGAGCAGGACATTCCAGGAGATCTGCGCGAAATAGTCCGCCCCATGAACGGCCACTCGGCCATCATCAACCCGCAGGGCGACATAATAGCTGGGCCGCTGCTCAACGAGGAGGGGATCCTCACCGCGACGGCCAACCTCGGCCACGTCGCCTTTCTGAAGATGATCTCCGACCACGCCGGGCACTACACTCGTCCAGATGTGTTCGAGTTTCGGGTGAACACCGCTCCGAAGCAGGTAGCCACATTCGCCCACCGTCCTGCCGCAGTTCCCTCCGAAGTCCGCGCCGCAATAGAAGCGGCCGTCACAGAAGGCCAGGTGCGCAATCTGCGCGAACTGCGTGGCGCCATTTCTGACCTGGTCCCGGGGCTCCTGAATGCTCCCGCCGAAGGGGGCAGTGATTGATCATCGCGCTCCTCCTCATGACCCTCGGGGGCGCTGTCCTGGTGACAATCGGCTGGCTTGGCCTGCAGGGGAAGTTGCCGCGGAACCACATCGCCGGGATTCGCACGCCGTTCACCATGAGCAGCAACGAGAACTGGGTCGCCACGCACCGGCACGGCGGGCCGGTGATGCTCTTCGCCGGGGTCGCCATCCTGTCGGCGGGCCCGGCCCTGCTCCCGTTCGCCGCGGCGGGCGCCGTGAGCGACGGGTTCATTGCCGCCACATCGCTGGCGATGGCGGGCGTGGCGCTCGCATCCGCCGTTGGCTCCTGGCTCATCGGCACGCGCCGCGCCCGCGCCGAGACCGAAGCCCGTTAGCTCGAGTACGGGCTTCTCGTCAGCGATCCGGGGCCCTGTGCCGCGAGTTCGGCTGACGCCTTCGGCGGGAAATGGCCTCGGCTGTCTGCGACACTCAGGACCCGGCGCGCTGCTGCCGCCTGGGCCCCTTCCCGCGGGCGCGGCGCTGGCTTCGATGCGGAACCGGTCCTGTCTCGGGCTCGGACGAGGGATCGTCTCCATCCCACCACTCGTCCGGCGAGTACCAACGGTGCCGGCACTCGAAGCAGCCACAGTTGGGGTCGTCCTCGAACCCGAGCTCACAGCCTGCATTTATGAGCCGGAACTGCCTCATTGCCTTCCGAGCTTCCGTGCCGGGGAGGCCATAGCTGGCTGGCGCAGTCCACCGTGAGCCGCACGCCGGGCACGGCTTGCCGTCGGCGTGGCGGAACAACTCCCGACCCGGTCTTGGCTCTCTCGCCACCGGGACCGCCCGGCGGCCCTTCCGAAAGAAACGCTTCCATCCGAACACAGAGAACCTCCACGAATCAGTTGCTTCCAGCGTAGCCGAGGGGTGCGGTCATCTCCTGTCGCGACGCAATGCCGTAGAATCCGG